>JADFXD010000165.1 GCA_015233725.1 Nitrospirota bacterium
AGCTCCGTTAGCTCGTTGTAGTGGGTGGCAAAGAGGGTGCGCGCCTCCACCTCGGCGGCAATGAACTCGGCCACCGCCCAGGCAATGCTGATGCCGTCAAAGGTGCTTGTCCCACGCCCTACCTCATCCAGGATGACGAGGCTCTTTCTGGTGGCATTGTTGACGATGTTCGCCGTCTCAACCATCTCGACCATGAAGGTGCTCTGCCCCCTGGAGAGATAATCCGATGCCCCGATACGCGTAAATATCCGGTCAACGATCCCGATGGTCGCCGACTCTGCCGGCACAAACGAACCCATCTGCGCCATCAGCACGATCAACGCAGCCTGCCTCATGTAGGTTGACTTCCCGGCCATGTTGGGACCCGTGATTATGAGCAGCTTGTTCTCGTCCAGGTCCAGGAGCGTGTCGTTGGGGATAAAGCGTGTCGTGCTCGCAGCCCGTTCAACTACCGGGTGACGACCGTCGTTGATATCAAGCCTGGGGCTGTTGTTGACCGAGGGTCTGACGTAGTTGTTCATCTTGGCAACGGTTGCAAGACACTGAAGCATATCCACCATCGAGATCGCCGCGGCAGCCTCTCTGAGGTCCTTAGCGTAGTAGACGACCTTGTCCACGATCTCCTTAAAATACTCGTACTCCAGGTGTTTCAACCTCTCCTCCGCCCCCACGATCCTGTTTTCGTAGTCTTTGAGCTCAGGGGTGATGAAGCGTTCGGCGTTGGCGAGTGTCTGCTTGCGGATGTATCGTGTTGGCACCAGGTGGAGGTTTGCCTTTGTGACCTCGATGTAGTATCCAAAGACCCTGTTAAAGCCAACCTTAAGGGTGTTTATGCCACTGGCGGCACGCTCCTTGATTTCAAGCTCCGTGAGGTAGGTCTTTCCCTTTGTGGAGAACTCCCGCAGCGTATCTATCTCTTTGTTGACGCCGTCCTTGATGATCCAGCCATCCTTGACCGTGTTGGGCGGGGCATCGACTATGCCCTCCTCTATCAGCCTGATAAGCGACGTGAAATCAGCAATACCTGCGGCTATCTCATTGAGGTAGCCCTCATTGCTATCCACCAGAAGGGCCTTGAGCGGAGGAAGGACTGCCAGGGAGTTCTTGATGGCGACGAGGTCGCGGGCGTTGGAGTTGCCCTTGATAAGCCTGGCGGTGAGTCTCTCAATGTCCTGGATGCCCTTGAGGGCCTTGCGTAGCTCGTCTCTGAGGTCAAAGTCGTCAAAGAGCTGTTCCACGGCTGATAGCCTCTTGTTTATCAATGTCACGTCGATGGAGGGCTTTAAGACCGTGTCCCTGAGCAGGCGGCCACCCATTGACGTGAGGGTATCATCCATTGTCTTAAGCAGTGTGTGCTCATCCGAGAGGTCCTTGAGGTTTTTGATCAACTCGAGGTTTCTGATGGCGGCTGCATCCAGGAACATACATGAGGCGTTGTTGAGGGTTCGGAGCCTGTCAAAGGACAGGGCGGACTTTTGGGTCTCCAGCATGTAGCTCAATAGGGCTCCGGCTGCCGATATCCCCGCGGGGATGTGCTCACAGCCAAACCCCTCAAGCGTGGTTACCTTAAAGTGCTCCAGGAGTAAACTATAGCCCTGGGGGTATTCAAAGTAGCTGTCGTCGTAATACGTGGTGAAGTAGCCCTTTAAGACGATGGTGTAGTGGAGGTTCTTCCTCATGGACTCCGGGCATAGGACCTCCTTGACAGAGAACCTGTTGATCTCATCGGCGAGGGGTTGCGTGCTCTCAAACAGGATAAACTCTCCGGTTGAGACATCGGCCAGGGCGATGCCACATTTGAGGGCAGCAGGGTAGAAGGCCAGCACGTAGGTATTGTCCTTGGGGTTGTCGGGTTCAAACGTCCCGGGCGTGACGACCCTCGTGACCTGTCGCTTGACGATTCCCTTGGCCAGGGCAGGGTCCTCCATCTGTTCGCACACCGCCGCCTTATATCCGGCCTCAACGACCCTCCTGAGATAGGTGTCAATGGCAACATGGGGGAAGCCACACATCGGCATGGCATCCTCCTTGTTCTTGTCCCTGGTGGTGAGGGCTATCTGGAGAATCTTTGAGGCCACAACCGCATCAGGGCCAAACATCTCGTAAAAATCCCCCATCCTGAAAAAAAGAATGGCATCCTTATGCTCATCCTTTATCTCCTGGTACTGCTTCATCAACGGTGTCTGCTCTGTCATATATGATGATAATATTACCGACACGAATATTGCAATATTTAAGGATCGTTGAATTATGAACAAGATTACGATACCGCCTCAAAGGCAGCGCAAAGAAGGGGTCAAGGGGACTGGTCCCCTTGCAGGGGGGGTCGAGGGGGGGG
>JADFXD010000166.1 GCA_015233725.1 Nitrospirota bacterium
TCGGGGACGCTGACCTCTTCTATGCGCAGGTTTCTATCCTTGTCCCTGAGCATCGTATCCAGAAAAGACACCACCGTTGGCCTGAACATCTCAGAGGCCATCCTCATACCTCCAATAAAGTGCGGTGAGACAACGACGTCAGCCCCAGCCTTTTTCATCTTGCTAAGGTTCTTTAACTCCTTGCACCGGGCCACAACCTTGATATCGGCATTGAGCTGCTTGGCGCTCAGACTGACAACTAGGTTGAGATTATCCTCACCGGCTGCAGCAAAAAGCCCCTTTGCCCTCTCTATCCCCGCGCTCAACAACACGTTGTTATCCGTAGCATCACCCTCAATAAGCACCAGGGATTGAAACATCTCCAGTGTCTTTTCTATCCGCTTCTTATCTATCTCTATGACGACACACGGTCGCGACGTCGCATAAAGCTCATTCAATATGTAGAAACCATCACCCTCTACCCCACACACTATGTAATGACCAGAGAGTGCCTTGATCTTATTCTCCATTCGTTTCCTCCAAAAGGCCTCTTTTAGTTCTCCGCCTACAACAAAGGCAGTAAAGTTAGACAGCAGATATGACAACACCCCTATGCCAAAAAAAGCAACAAACATCGTAAAGACCCTGCCCTCAGGCTTGCTCGCGATGTCTATTATCTCGCCATAACCTATTGTTGATATGGTTATAAACGTCATGTAAAGGCAATCTATAAACGTGTATTTACCACCACCGATCAAACGATAACCGGTAGTGCCAACCGACATTATGATCACCAGGATGATAGCCCCGCCAAGAAAGCGCTTGTAAAAATCAGATATTATCCCATCTTTCATCGCATATGACCTGTTCTACAGGGTTGTATCCAATATAGAGCGGTAGCTAAACCACTCATCCATGGTCTCTTTATGCCAGGGTTTCCTGAGCAGCAGCAGAGCCTCGGCATGTGTGATGGCGCGGCCAAGGCTCAGGGCGCGCATCCTGTTTAAGGCCGTTATAAAGTCGCAGTAGTCGGTCATCTTCAGTTGAGACTCGTAGGCCCTTATGGCAGTCTGCTTTGTGCCTATGGTCCTGGTAATGTCTATCAGGGCGTTTGGCCTTAGTGGCACCGTTACCTCGTAGAAGGCCACCACGATGCCATAGAGCCTCTGAAGCTCCAGTGCGATGGTAGCAGTTGCCCTGTGGTCGGGGTGCAGCTCAATAGGTGAGGGGCTGTAGATGGTATCAAATAACGCACTGCCATGTGGGGCGACTATATCCTTAAGCCTCGTAAGGCAATCATCGAGGCAATCGGAGAGTTCCCTGTCGGGGTATCTCAGAAACAGGTGGGGCATAGTCGATTCAAGGGGCGTACCTGCGCTGAGTAGCCAGAGCGCCCTTTGGGCCTCTCCCTCTCTAAAGAGCGCGTACTGGCTAAAGTGCGGCCCTGCGTGGCTATCGTAGAGCGCCTGGGCAGACAGTGGATTGCCTGGGTCTGCCTTGTCACCGCTTGTGACAAAGACAACGCTTACACGCTTGCCGTCCTCCATCAGCGCCCTGAGCGTGCCACCGACACCGAGCGTCTCGTCATCGGGATGCGGGGCCAGGACGAGGACGTTGGCACCAGGAGGGGGTACGTGATAGAAGGGAATTATGTCTGGTTCGTTCAATAGCTGCTTCATAAACAAAGACTCCATTTTACCTACCCTTAATTAATGATATACAAGAAAAGGAAAAAAAAGGAGGGCCGCCTGGCCGCCCCCTCTTCAGACCTCCCCTGCAAGGGGACCAGTGCCCTTGACCCCATCATTCTTAATCCTGAAAGTTATAAATATTTATGTCCAGGTACTTGTCTGTGCTATTATAGCACCTCAAGCGCTTATTTTTCCAAGGGAGTTTAGCCGGCCTCAGTCAAATCTTAAAGAAGTGGTTTATGTTTTTGAGGTAAAGTAGTTAATCATTATGGGAATTATATTCCACCTTGTAGTCAGATTTCCAACTGATAAATATTTGTGCACTCTGTATAATATCAACAGTCATCAGGGTAGGGCAACCTATACAAACAGTTATTAACAACTTATTACATAGGCAAAATTTTCCTGGTACAGTAAGACACCGATAGGCATCACAAGAGTGCCAGCGATTCTCAGTTAAGACGTCAATAGGCTATATTCAAGGCTTTGAGCAGTCACCCCTTTGCCAGATTTACTCCCAAAGACATACCTCCCAATCTTCACTGAAATATTGTTGGTATAAAATAGTTTGACAATACTGCAACACTCATGTATAATTAATAGGTACGCGCCACTAGCTCAACGGCAGAGCAGCGGACTCTTAATCCGTTGGTTGAAGGTTC
>JADFXD010000167.1 GCA_015233725.1 Nitrospirota bacterium
CCTTGATTTGGCACATAATCGAGGTTACATTTGGGATCAGGCGTTTTGAGGTTTGCGGTGGGGGGAACCGATTTATGCTTCATGGACAATATAGCCGCTATTAACTCTACTGCCCCTCCAGCGCCCATCAGATGCCCATGCATGGATTTGGTAGAACTCACAGGTACCCTGCAATCAGCGCCAAAAACAACCTTTATCGCCTGTGTCTCAACAAGGTCGTTTATTGTGGTAGCTGTGCCGTGGGCGTTGATGTAATCTATATCCTGCGGATTCATACGAGCCTCCTCCAGCGCCAGACGCATAGCGGATGATTGTCCTTCCACCGTGGGCGCTGTGATATGATGGGCGTCGGATGTAGCGCCATATCCAACCAGTTCAGCATAAATCCCTGCGCCTCTTGTCCTTGCCCTTTCCATCTCCTCAATGACCATCACCGCTGCACCCTCGCCAAGCACAAAACCAGACCTGTCCATAGAGAATGGCTTGCATGAGGCGGCAGGGTCCTGTTCATCATTACGGGCTAAAACCCCCAGAGATTCCCAGCTTTTCATAGAGCTTAATGTTATCATACTCTCGGTGCCGCCAGCGACAATTACATCGGCCTGCCCAAACTTTATAAGACGGAATGCCTCTCCTATGGCTACTGCCGATGAGGAGCAGGCAACCGAAAACGTAAGGCTTGGACCCATCAGGGCATACTGTAACGAAATATACGATGCGGCAGCATTGCACATGATCTTGATGACGGAAAATGGGTTAACCCTTGAGACATTCTCCTTATATAGAGAATAGTGCATGTTATCAATTGTGTGCGCCCCGCCAAGCCCCGTGCCAATATAGACGCCGGCTCGTTGTCTTTCATCATCACCTATGACTATTCCTGAATCGCTCCACGCCTGTTGTGCTGCCACAAGCGCCATCTGCACTGTCCTGTCGAGGGTTCGTATCTGCTTGATCGGAAAGTGTTTGGCAGGGTCAAAGTCCGCCTCTGCGGCAATCTTCACATTAAGCAACGGTGCAAATTTAGCTGTCATCTTTTTCACGGCTGGGACACCAGACATGAGGTTTTGAAAGAAACTATCCGGCGTGTTGCCCATGGGGGAGATTATTCCTATGCCAGTGACTGCAACCCTTCTCATTCTATTGTAGCAGATTTCGATTTGATAAAAGACAAAACATATGGCACTTTTATGGGGTCAAGGGGACTTCTTCTTGGCCGGGGTGCCTCACCCCTCCCCTTGCGGGGGGTCTGAAGGGGGGCGGTCAGGCGTCCCCCTTTCTTTTTTTGTATCGCATGCAATCGAAACGCGCTATAAGATACCATTTTGTTGTGATAAATGCCTTGTTATTTAGTATTGTGTGCTTGCGGGCAGCGTTTGTTCTTTATGTGAGATTCGATCTCATCCGGATAGAGCTTTAGAAATGTCAACAGGACGGTTGCCGCGCCATCACCGAGGGGACAGAAGGTCTTGCCGACTATGTTTCTGGCAACGTCGCGGAGCGTATCCACGTCGGCGGCTGATGCCTGTCCTCGTTCGATTCTACCGAGGATGTTTCTCATCCATCCGGTTCCCTCACGGCACGGCGTACACTTGCCGCAGGACTCATGTTCAAAGAAGGCCATCGCCCGCTCATAGACCCTCACAAGACACACGGAGTCGTCAAGGACGATCACAGCCCCCGAACCAAGTTGACTACCGGCCTTGGGCATACTGGTGAAGTCCATTGAGCAGTCTATGTTATCAGGGGTAAGGATTGGGGTTGAGACCCCGCCTGGGATCACGCCCTTGAGGCTCCTGCCCTCCTTGAGGCCGCCGCAGTGTTCATAGATAATCTCCCGCAGACTGGTCCCCATAGGCAGCTCGTAGACACCAGGGCGATTTACACACCCGCTGACCGAAAAGAGCTTTGGTCCGGGACAGTCCCTGCTTCCTATCCTGGCATAAGCCTTGGCCCCCTCGCTGACGATGTAGGGGATGTTGGCAAAGGTCTCGACGTTATTGATTATCGTTGGCTTGCCCCAGACACCGGCATTGACCGGGAATGGCGGTTTGATCCGAGGCTGTCCCCTCTTGCCCTCAAGCGACTCGATGAGGGCAGTCTCCTCGCCGCATATGTACGCCCCGGCCCCCATATGCACGGTCAGATTAAAGCGGAAGCGCCTCGACATGATGTCGTTACCCAGGTAGCCCCTGTCATAGGCCTCCTGGATGGCCTGTTCGAGGATGCCCCGTGCCTGTGGATACTCCCCGCGCAGGTATATGTATCCATGCGTGGATTGCAGCGCATAGGCCGACAGCACCATCCCCTCGATGAGGAGGTGCGG
>JADFXD010000109.1 GCA_015233725.1 Nitrospirota bacterium
ACATGTTAATCCACTAAATATCCGATTTTACTCTAATATGACATTGTCAAAATAACCATATAATTTACAAAACTCCCAAAATTCTATCTCATTTGTAGTGCAGTCCAACACATTTGAACGTAACTGCATGTGATAATTGTTATTAATCATGGCAACATATCCTGTATAACGTCTCCATTTGTTGTTATCAAAACTATCAAACAATGCAACTATATCAGGATTTAATCTTTCTATTTTGTTCTGAATTAATAGTCCATCATTATATTCTTTTGCAAATTCATCAGTATCAAACAATCTTTCTTCGTTTGTTTCCATGTCATGTTGATGCAAGAGCAACTTACCATCTCTTAAAACAGCCTTTATATTGTCTGTAACAATATAATAGATGATATCACCATCCGAGTTTCTATCCATTCCCATAAAGCAACCTGCATCAACCTCAGCAACCCCATAAGCATGTAGTATTTCTGTTTGGCAATTTGATCTGATCAGTATATCTTTCGTAAAGTTTTCCAGAGTAACAGGACAAAGATATCCGCCTTCTATTATTAACATTTCGGTAGGTATTTTTCCAGAACTATCTATATACTTATATATAAAATCAGATAATAAAAGTGGTTGTCCTATTATAATAGGGAGATAATTTTCATTATAGGCTAAAAGTAATGCTCTGAAAAAAGTTTCGTATTTCAAATAAGTATCAACGAGGATGCCGAGTTCTAACCCACCTACAGATGCGGGATAGCAGTTAATTAATAGAGGCTGTTTCTTTAATAAACTCTTTAACCTTGGAAATTTATGTAACAGATTTTGAAATTTATTTGCTGATGGTTTTATAATCCTGAACTTATAAGGATCCAAATCAGTTCTTCCAGCAGAATATGATATAACTGAAGATTGATTATTAGAAATTCTCTGCATAAATCGTTTTACCTAATCTTATTTGTTAGCCTTACATATTTAGATATTTCATTTATAGATAAGTCATCTTGTCCCTTTTTAAATATATCTTTGAAATGAGAGTTGATTGTAGAATCAGCAGGCAATAAAAATACATGGCTGTGTGTTTGCCATTTCGGGTGGATAAATAATGAGTTTTCTACTAACATGTATCCCATGCGTAAATAATATTTACTCATCAATCCCTCCTTAGCATTCATTATATCTAATCTAATCCCTCTATTATAGACATAATTCCAGACCTGATAAGTAAGTATATGTGCAAATCTATTTATTTCACATTCATATTTATTTACTGCACATAATTTACCGGCAGAACCTGTAACATTACGGTATCTGTCAATTAATTCAGTCGGATAGAACTCTTCACAGTCTAATTTACCATCCCTGGCAAATGTTACAGTTAAAGATACTGCAGGTTCTTCATTAACGTACAAGCAAAATAGATAAGAATACGCATCATATATGGTCATTGCCTCATCGGGAGTAATCTTAACACCCAAACTCTTTGTAAACGCCTCGCTTCTTATATGCAAGACATCTTTGTAAAACGACGCATTACTTGTATTGTCTTGTCTTATTGCCAGATAACAACCTTTGACTTCGCCTTCGTAGATGACCCCATCTGATCTCATGTCCTACTCCTATACTTTCCAACTGTAAAATAAAGCATAACGAATTATAGCAAAAAAAAACGATTTGTCAATAATTATATTTGTATTACAGGTCTAAGCATTTCATCTGAGATGAATAAGCCTGAAGGACTGTGTGTAAGCACCTTACTGCTACCTACCATTACGGGGTCAAAAGGGGGGGCTGCTACAAGGGTAGGGAAAGTTACCAATATGAAATGCGAAAGAAGCACAGAGTTTATGCAAGAAAATTTATACCCATTTTTTAAACGCCATGATATAATATATTGATGTTATTAGCGATCATGATTGAGTATAAACAATTGTCAACTGGTAAGTACCTGTGGACAATTGTTTTTATATAAAACTTAGGATTGATAATTATGGGGTCAAGGGGACTGGTCCCCTTGCGGGGGAGGTCAAGGAGGGGGCGGAGCCGCCCTCCTTCTTTCTTTATCTTCTCTTATATAATTATGGGTAGGCACTTATGAAATCACTGATATTAAGCGGGGGACAGGGCACAAGGCTCCGCCCCCTGACGCACACAATCGCCAAGCAGCTCGTGCCAGTGGCGGGGAAGCCCATCCTGGGGTATGTGATGAATCACATAGCGGAGGCAGGAATAAGGGATGTGGGTGTTATCATTTCGCCTGAGACTGGCAAGGAGGTCAGGGGATACGTCGGCGACGGCAGCCAGTGGGGGGTGAGGACGCACTACATCGTCCAGGATAAGCCGGCAGGACTTGCCCATGCGGTGCTTATGGCCAAGGACTTCCTGGGGCGAGATGACTTCGTGATGTACCTCGGCGACAACCTCCTTAGTCAGGGGGTGAGGGAGGCCATCGAGCGGTTTAACAAGAACAGACCGGATGCCCTCATCTTCTTGAAGGAGGTGGAGGACCCCAGGCGTTTTGGGGTGGCCTGTCTGGATGCCGGTGGCAACGTGATCAGGTTGATAGAGAAACCACAGGTTCCGCCGTCAAATCTGGCGCTGGTGGGGGTCTATATCTTCTCAAACAGGATATTTAGCGCCATTGAGCGTATAAAGCCCTCTCAGAGGGGTGAGCTTGAGATCACCGACGCCATCCAGGAGCTATTAAACATGGGCCATCACGTAGAGAGCCAGATACTCACCGGCTGGTGGCTCGACACCGGTAAGAAGGACGACCTGCTTAAGGCAAACACCATTGTCCTGGATGAGTACACGAAAAACAGCGTCAGGGGCAACGTGGATGCCCTCAGCAGCATAGAGGGACGGGTCACCATTGCCGAGGGGACCAGCGTGATAAACTGTAAGATCAGAGGGCCCGTCAGGGTGGGCAGGGATTCGCGCCTCGAAGATACCTTCATCGGCCCATTTACCAGTATCGGCGACGGGGTCACGATAAAGAACTCCGGGATCGAACACTCTGTGATACTCAACAACTCCGTGATCGAGGGCATAGAGAGACTCGAGGACAGCCTTTTAGGCAGAAACACACGGGTAGTCAAAAACCCCAACTGTCCCAACGCCCTGAGACTGTCGATCAGCGACGACTCCGTTGTCGAGGTGTAAGTTATGGAGTCGTTGCAGCGCAACAGCCCCGGCGACTGTAAGGTGCGAGCCGCACTGGCAATAAAGGAGCGTAATAAACTCTACTACGGAGACAATCTCTACGTCTTAGACAAATATATCAAAGACGACTCCGTAGATATGATCTACCTTGACCCCCCGTTTAACTCAAAGGCGGACTACAGCGTCTTGTTCAAGGAACCTACGGGAGAGGCCTCGGAGGCTCAAGTAACGGCCTTTGAAGACACATGGCACTGGAATCAAGAGACGGAGACCGCCTTTCAGCGGATTGTGGATGTCGCCACTGTGGATGTCGTTGAGACGATGACGGCCTTTAGGAGGTTTATAAAGAGAAACGATATGATGGCATACCTGGTGATGATGTGTGTAAGGTTGATCGAGCTGCGGAGGGCCTTGAAGTATACCGGCTCAATATATCTGCATTGCGACCCTACGGCAAGTCATTATCTCAAGATTATCATGGATGCTATATTTGGGGTAAAAAACTTTAGAAATGAGATCGTTTGGCATTACAGGAGGTGGACAAATGTCCAGAATCAGTTTCAAAAGATGCACGATGTAATTCTTTTTTATTCAAAGACAGAGAATAATTACTTCGTTGCACCTGAAGTTAATATGTCGGAGTCGCAGCAAAAGAAATTTGAACGAGGCTATGACTCTAATGTTATACCCACTAAGAATGGAAAAATCCGTCAGTTGATTATATATGATGAGACAAAGGTAAAACAGTCTGATATAGATACCTCTAGGTTTGACAAGATTGTAAGAAGGGAAAAACCCGTTGTAGCTGCATCTGATGTATTTATTATACCGATAATAAATTCTCAGGCAAAAGAACGGCTTGGTTATCCCACGCAAAAACCAATGGCCCTATTAGAATGTATCATTGAGGCATCCTCTAACGAGGGCGACGTAGTCTTTGACCCATTCTGTGGTTGTGGGACTACTGTCACGGCAGCTCAAAAGCTCAATCGCCAGTGGATCGGCATAGACATAACCCACCTTGCGACAAACCTGATCAAGCTGCGACTTGCAGACATGTTTGAATTAGAACCCAAGAGGGATTACGATGTAATCGGTGAGCCGGAGGACTTGGCAGGGGCAATGGAGCTGGCCTCGCAGAATCGGTATCAGTTTCAGTGGTGGGCGACGTCTCTGATAAACGCCCGTCCATACGGTGACAAGAAACGTGGCAAGGACACAGGCATAGACGGCATCCTGTATTTCTCAGACGAAAAGGATAAGGTCAAAAAGGCCATCGTCTCCGTCAAAAGCGGCAAGGTCTCCGTAAGGGATATCCGCGACCTTGGCCATGTCATGGATAGGGAGAAGTCAGAAATCGGCATACTGATAACCCTGACATCCCCAACTCGTGACATGATAAGCGAGGCCGCCTTAAAAGGACTGTACAGGTCTGAGACCTTCTTCAAGGATTACCCCAGACTCCAGATTCTAACCATCGATGACCTGTTAAACGGCAAGAAACCTGATGTCCCGAGTCTTGTGTCACCGTTTAAAAAGGCGCAGTGGTCAGATACCACTGATAATGGACTCTTCTAGGGGGAATAAAGATATTAACTGTGAGTAAAGATATTAAGGGGTCAAGGGCACTGGTGCCCTTGCAGGGGAGGTCTAAGGAGGGGGCGGAGCCGCCCTCCTTCTTTCCCTTTCTTTAAAGCGAAAGGAGGTAAGCGATGAGGATTCTTGTAACGGGTGGATGTGGTTTTATTGGGTCGAACTTTATAAGGTACCTACTCGATAAATACAGCGACTACGAGGTCGTCAACCTCGATGCACTGACCTATGCGGGCAATATCAACAACCTCAGGGGCGTTGATGACAAGAGATACCGGCTTGTCCACGACAGCGTGGCAAATGTCGGGACGGTCAAGGGATTGGTCAAGGAGGTCGATGCCGTGGTGAGCTTTGCCGCGGAGAGTCACGTCGACCGCTCTATTGAGGATGCACAGCCCTTTTTGATTACCAATGTCCTTGGCGTGCAGACCCTGTTGGATGCCGCAAGAAAGGCTGGCATAAAACGCTTCGTCCACATATCAACGGATGAGGTCTACGGCTCTCTTGAGACGGATGAGGGGTTGTTTACGGAGACGACCCCATTTGCGCCAAACTCCCCATATTCGGCCTCAAAGGGGGCGGCAGACCTGTTGGTGCGTGCCTGCTTTCAGACCTACGGGTTTGCTGTCTGCACCGTCAGGCCATCCAACAACTACGGGCCGTATCAGTTCCCGGAGAAGTTCATCCCGCTGATGATAACCAACCTCATCGATGGCCAACCCGTCCCGCTCTACGGTGAGGGGATAAACGTGCGCGACTGGTTCTACGTCGGGGACAACTGCCGGGCCATTGACCTGGTGCTGCACAAGGGCACAGGCGGGCAGGTTTACAACGCAGGAGGACTGTGTGAGCGAAAGAATATAGAGATCGTGGAACTGGTCTTAGACATCATGGGCAAGGACCACTCGGCCATAAGATACGTCAAGGACCGCCCCGGACACGACTATCGATACGCCCTCAGTAACGACAAGATACACGCAGAGTTGGGCTTTACACCGCAGATGCAGCTCAGGGATGGCCTCGAGCATACGGTGCAGTGGTTTAGAGATAACCAGTGGTGGTGGAGACCGCTTAAGGAGCGCCTTGTATCTGAGAGCAAGGGATTCTGGGGTTGAGGATACTCGTAACCGGCAGTGAGGGGATGCTCGCCGGCGACCTTATCCCCATACTCGCCCAGGGGCATGACTGCTACGGCGAGAACAAGGCAGCGCTGGATATAACGGACGCAGGGAGCGTATTTAAGGCCGTTGAGGGCTACAGGCCAGACGTGGTGATAAACTGTGCCGCCTACACAAGTGTTGATCTGGCAGAGACACAACGAGACCTGGCCATGCTCGTCAACGGCATAGGGGTGCAGAACCTCGCCCTGGCATGTAACGCCTATGGTGTGCCCCTGTGTCAGATAAGCACTGACTACGTCTTTGATGGCTCAAAGGGGGCACCTTACACGCCCTTTGATAACACCTGTCCCATTAACTTTTATGGAGAGAGCAAGTTAGCGGGTGAGTGTTACGTCAGGTGGATCGCCAGGAGGTTTTACATAATCCGGACAAGCTGGCTGTATGGAGGACGTGGAAACAATTTCGTCAAGACCATGCTGAGGCTCAGTACCCAGAGGGATGAGGTTCGTGTGGTGAACGACCAGATAGGTAGTCCCACCTCAACGGTGAGCCTTGCCCGGGCTATCAAGGTAATTATCGAGAGCGGGCGCTATGGGGTCTACCACGTCACCGACCAGACGGATGGCCGGTTGAGCTGGTATGACTTCGCATGTGAGATCATGCCTCTGGTTGGCTCCCGCACACGGGTCATCCCGATAACGACGGACGAGTATCCAACCGCGGCCAGGCGACCTGTCTATTCGGTGCTTGACATGACGGCAACCAGGCTCAGTGTCGACTATATCCCCCTAATGTGGGATGTCGCATTGGCCGAGCACATCGATGATATCCGCCGTGAAATCCTTAATGAGGCCGCCCTCAAGGCCTGATGAGCAGCGTCAGCGTAATCATACCAACGCTCAATGCCTCAAGACTAATCCATCCGCTTGTTGAAAGACTCAGGACCCAAAAAACTGGTATTGGGGCCGATGTCATCGAGGTCATCGTCATAGACTCCTCCTCCGCGGATTCAACCGTTGCAACGGCTAACTCCCTTGGGTGTGAGACCATCGTGATCCCTGCGCAGGAGTTTAATCACGGGCTGACTCGCAATCTTGCCGCAGGTGTTGCCAGAGGCGATGTGCTCGTGTTTATGACCCAGGACGCCATGCCCTCTGACGATATGGTGATAGCCCACCTGCTGGCGCCATTGCAAGATTCAGCCGTGGCGGCCTCTTATGCCAGGCAGGTATGCAGCAAGGAGGCCAGCCCCCTGGAGCGTTTTTGCCGGCAGTTTAACTACCCCGGGGGTGCTCAGTTGAAGGACTATGAGGCGTTAGCGTACATGGGGATAAAGACGTTCTTTTTCTCTAATGTCTGCTCCGCGATAAAGAGGGACGTGTTTTTAGAAATGGGCGGCTTTGTCAAGACCCTTATGAATGAGGACATGGTCTTTGCATCAGGATTGATCCGCTCTGGATACAAGGTGGCCTATCAGCCCCAGGCAGTTGTCATCCACTGCCACAACTACTCTGTCATAGAGCAGTTGAGAAGGCACTTTGATATAGGCGTATCCCTGAGAGACAACACCCTGTTGTCATACGCAAGCCCCCACGGCGAGGGCAAGAGGTTTCTCACCACCGGCGTGCAGCATCTCCTGAAGGAGGAGGGGGTGTATTACGTGGGCTACTTCTTTATTGACGCCCTTTTCAGGTACACTGGTTACAGCCTTGGCACGAGGTACACCCTGTTGCCTGGGAGGCTTAAGCGTTGGCTGAGTAACAATCCATCGTATTTTAAGAAGAAGGGGGGTGGCGCTTCTTAACCCTGGCCCCCCATGCAAGGAGTCACGGACCCCCATTGACCCATTCTAATCTATTTACTTTCTTACTGTAAATATTTCTGTGATAAGTACCTGCCCTACCAGAAGAGAAGAAAGAAAGGGGCGGCTCCGCCCCCCTTTAGAACCCCCTGCAAGGGCACCAGTGCCCTTGACCCCATAATTCTTAATCCTGATGTCTCATTCTTAATCATATCATCACAGGATTTTTGACAGCAAGTTTACTTTTGTTTATCCGATACATTATACTATATTCATGATAAAGAAGGTTAAGGTAGAGGATCTAAAGCCAGGGATATATATTTGCGACCTGAATTGTAGCTGGATTATACATCCTTTCTTAGCCAATAAGTTTAAACTCAAAAGCGACAGTCAGATTCAGAAGATTACGAGTCTTGGGATTGCCGATGTCTATATTGATACCGAGAAGGGTCTGGACGTTGAACAGGCAGTAACAAGGCAAGAGATACAACAAAGCATCCAGAAGGAGTTTAAGGAGGTTGTTGAGGCCAGAAAGCCCTCCTCCTATAATCATGTCTCTACCCTGGAAGAGACCAAGACGGCCACCTTAGTGATCAAAGAGGCAAAGAAGATTGTCTCAAACGTTATGGATGACGCACGGATGGGTAAGCAGGTCAAGCTGGAACGGATCACCCCGGTGGTCGATAAGATGATTGATTCGGTGTTTCGCAACCAGGATGCGCTTGTCAGCCTTGGCAGATTGAAGGATGTGGATGAGTATACGTTTATGCACTCTGTCAGTGTATCGGCCATGATGATATCCTTTTGCAGGGCGATGGGGGTAGAGCGCAGGGAGATAGAGGAGGTTGCCTGTGGGGCGATATTGCATGACATTGGAAAGATGAAGGTCCCACTATCGATCCTGAATAAGCCGGGCAAGCTGACAGAGGATGAATTTATACAGATGAAGCAGCATGTCACGCACGGAGTAGGCTTACTTGAAGATATCCCCGCGATGACTGAAAACTCCATGAGTGTGGTCTCACAACACCATGAACACTATAACGGCAAGGGCTATCCCAAAGGTTTAAAGGCTGAAGAGATACACAAGTACGGGCAGATGATGGCAATCGTTGACGTCTTTGATGCCATAACATCAAACAGGTGTTACCACAATGGGATGTCTACAGTAGAGGCAATGAGAAAGATACTTGAATGGAGCGATTTCAACTTCAATAAATTAGTCGCGCATAACTTCATAAGGTCCATTGGGATATATCCAGTGGGCTCCCTTGTTCGTCTTAAAAGCAACAGGCTATCTATTGTGGTTGATCGAGGGTATGAAAGCAGCTATTTTGAGCCTATTGTCAAGGTGATCTACGACATAAGCAAATCAAAATATATATTTCCCACCTTTAATCTTGACCTTTCAAAGGACAATACCGCAGATGAGATCATGTGCCACGAGGTGCCTGCCAAGTGGAATCTCGATCCCTCAGTCTTTGAGATGTAAGGATGTTGAACAATTAAGGTTATTTTTTCCGTGGTGCCTTTGGGAAAAACCTGTCTCTGAGCGTGTAATAACGTCGAGCCAGTTTCCAGAAGACACTTGATGAGGCATTGACACTAAACTGCTCGATTTCGGTCATCCTGGGTATCAAGGCGATAAATTCGTTCACGATTGCTTGATAGCCCTCAATTGGCAAACGCTCTATGTTGTCAACAAGCGCAAGTATTAACTCCAGGTATGACATCATAACCTTGGAACGATGCAGCTCTGGTCTGGTTTGTTCTTTTTGCCTTTGCAGGAAAAGCCTTAGGGGGTTGATGACCTCCTTATTCGTTTGCATCGTCTCGAGTTGTTGTATACTCTGCTGCAACTGCCTGTTGGCCTCAACGGCGATGCACTTGCGCTTATTGCCAACAAGGCCATAGTTACGGATAACCTCTTCCGTTATCTTGTCTCTGTGTTTTTTAAGCACTCTAAAGTAGGCATCGGCCTTTACTTCTTCGCTGGCGTGGGTTATTTGGGAGAGTCTGTCCCAGTTGTTGTAGTGTGCGGTGGTCGTTTTTATGTGATGAAACGGGTGCATTGAGGCCAGCCTGATAAGCAGGTCCCAGTCCTCAAAGAGCTC
>JADFXD010000017.1 GCA_015233725.1 Nitrospirota bacterium
AACCCTGGTGTGACCTCAACGGCGTTGACCTGATCGCCACGGAGATAGAGACCAGGGACGGCCCGCCAGGAGCGTCCTGGAGCGGAAAAGAACGAACCCGAATAATCACCGGCCAACTGGCTACAAAGAACTGCTATGGACCAGAGAAGGTTCGACGCATCAGGGAAAAGTACGACCTCAACGACTCAACCTATATCTACGCATACGGCGATACCAGAGGCGACAGGGAAATGCTCCAGCTGGCCAATGAAAGCTATTACAGGCACTTTCAAACATAAAGGTAAGTAATCATGGACGTGTTATTCGATAACAATCTGCCCACTGCCCCACAGGTCAGCATCGTGCTGCTGGACTGGTCGTGTCGGGAGAGCCTTCATTCCCTCCAGTACCTCAATAAGCAGACACTGAAGAGAGACCAGTACGAGCTGCTCTGGATAGAATACTACGACAGACGCTCTCCAGATATATCACGCCTGCTCCAGGGGTGTAAGACTGCCGACGTGGCGCCCATCGTGGATAGGTGGATCGTCCTGGACATGCCGCGGGATACGTGCTACCACAAGCACCTGCTGTATAACGTTGGCATCCTGGCCAGCAAGGGAGAAATTGTCGTCTTCTGTGACTCGGACGCGGTTTTCACGCCAACCTTTGTTGAGGGCATCGTCGAGCAGTTCCGCATGGACTCCAACATCGTCCTGCACATAGACGAGATCAGAAACGATGACAGGAGGTCTTATCCGTTTAACTACCCAACGATAGATGATATCACGGGCAAGGGGTGTATCAACTTCAGGGATGGCCGGAGCACAGGGTTGCAGGATAGTCAGGACCAGCTTCACACGCTTAATTACGGGGCATGTATGTGTGCCCTGCGCAGAGACCTTATCAGCATCGGCGGGGCAGATGAACACATGGACTACTTTGGCCATATCTGCGGCCCTTACGAGATGACCTTCAGGCTCGTTAACGCCGGCAAGAGGGAGGTGTGGCACCAGAGCGAGTTCATATACCACGTATGGCACCCCGGCACCGATGGCAGGGACAACTACATAGGCCCGCACGATGGCCGCAACGTCTCAACGATGGCACTTGAGGCCAGACGAACAGGACGGATTATGCCTATGATAGAAAACCCGATCATCAAGACACACAGACTCGACAATAACGATACGGAGACAACCCTGCCCTTGCCCCCCGATTATAAGCAAAACATAGGACACTGGACGGTTAATCAACTAAACGAGTTATCAAAGAAACGGAGATTACAGTGGAAGAAAGAAAATGCCCTTGATAAACCCGCATTATTAATCAAGGTAAGATTCAATCTGCTGATAACAACCATACGACAATTTATCATAAAGACAAACAATTTCATAAGACACCCCAGGGATATCTTCAAGAAGATTTATAACATAAGGGGGTTTTTCCAGACAATGGCCTCACAGAACGAGCATTATCTACAGAGGGCATTCAGTTGCATAAATACGCTCAAGGCGCATAACATCAGCGAGTTTGCCATCTATGGCCCAAACGCTGCGGCGGAGGTGTTGTGCAGCGTTGCCGGCAGTGCGTCTTTAACGGTGAGGGCTATTTATGATGACGTCGGTGGCGCTGTCTTTTGTGGTCTTACCGTTATGTCTGTTGAATCAGCCGGGGGGGGTGATGGCAGGTGCGACCTGCTGGTGATCGTTGTTGCCGATGTAGGGTCGAAAAGCGAGAAGGTCGAGGCATTGAAACGCATTGGAGTAAAAGATGACAGGATTATTGTCTTATGAAGTATTGCACACGATCGAAACGCGCTATATTCAAAATTAAGCGAAGGTTTCTCTGAAGTGTCTTTCGTAGGCCTCTGAGCTCAGGAGGACTTTTTTATCCAGGGCGTTATTGACCAGAAATTCGGCATCGATTTCTAACAGGTCCATATTGTTTTTGGTGATCCAGATGACCGTATTGCCTTCCATCAGGGTGGGTTTCAGGGCCAGGAGGTCTGTTTTAAAGGTCTTTGCGGTTGTGGCGAATATCTTCTTCCAGAAGTCGTCAGATGTATTTCGGTTTATGTACTGTTGCAGGTCTGAGTCATATATGTGTATTTTGTCGGGCCTTAGGGCAATGGCCCATCGTAGGAAGAGATTTACCTCATGGAAGCCTATGGGGGTGGTCAGATACGCCAGGGTGCTTCTTGGCCAGATGGTGGTATCCTTTGAGCGTTTTCTATCGACTATCTCCTGTGCAAATCGGAGGGTTTTGTTGAGATCGAGGCCGGTAATCTTTCTGTAGGTCTCTGGTTGAAAGCCGACAATCGTGGAGACAAACACCTTTTTGAACAGACGGTCTATGGTGTCAACCATATCGAGGTCGTAGTTGCTGTTTGTGATCAGGGAGAAGGTAACATCGGGGTAGCGTTGGTATGCCTCATTGACCCACTCCATAGACCTCTTCTGCCGGGGCACCTCCCCACCCTGGAGTTTGACCTCCTTGGGGGCGTAGTGTTCAATTATCCTGTTTAGCAGGCTATAGTAGTCGTAGGTACCGCTCCATGCCGGTGCGTTGACAATGCACATGGCGCACCTGGAGTTGCAGGTGAGGGCCAGCTCGAAGTTCAGGAGTCCGCCCTTGAGGGAGTCTTTAGGGGTTGCCTTCCTGAGTTTGGCACGCTCGCAGTTGCATGCGCCGCTGTAGTGTCTGATCAGCTCAAAGACATCGTCATCGGTGATATGGGCGATCCTTAATTGCTCATCGGTCCTCGCAAGGCAACACGGAAAGAGATAGCCATCATGGTTTATAAAGAGTTCCCGGTAGTGGCAGGGACGCTCTGACTTGTCCGAGAGCCAGTGTTGTCTCATCTTGCCAAGGGTGGCAATTACAACTATCTTGTAGTTATCGATACTTAGGGCATTTAGGGTCTCCTCGATCTCGCGATGAAAATCCGATGCTATCAGGATCAGGTCGTAGTTACCCTTTAAGGAATCAATGTCTTTAATGTTGACAATGTCTATATCATATTTTTTACCTGATGTAATGGTATCCACAAGACATACAATCTTAACGTCTGTCCTTATCTCCCTGAGGAGTCTCAGGAGCATATCTGCGGAGTTGCCTGACCCATATATACATATCCTGCAATTTATGGGGAGCTCATTGAGGGTAACCAGTCTTTTCATCTACCATCTCACCTTACGCACAGTGTACAAGAAGGGGGCGGCTCCGCCCCCCCTCAGACCCCCCCCGCAAGGGCACCAGTGCCCTTGACCCCATAATGATCAACCCTAAATTATATAAAAAACTTCTGTCCATGTACTTATCTCTTTTGCTGCTCTATCCGCTAGTCTCTTTGAGCATGCCCTTTGCGTGGGATAGGAAGTCGTCGTCTTTTTGTAATCTGCCATACCATCGTGCAAAGAAGTTTACGGATCGCTTCCAGTCCCCAGCGTAATGCCTTAGATCGATGTTCTCCACACAACTGGGGAAATTGAATAATATCGCAAAGTCCTCATTGCAATGTGTCACCTTGTAGCCTTTGTCACTTGCATACAGGCACAGGTCCACGGTAAAAAAGAAGGTGCTCTCATCAAACCCGCCCAGGTTCTCAAACACGTCTCTATTGACGCCAAACAGGAACGCCGTGACAAACTCTGCCCTCTTGCCTTCTGTGGTTATTGCATTTGGCGTGAAGTTAAAATCCGTACCGGTGGCGAGTCTAAAGGGCGTCAAGTCAGCGTTATAGATAGGCATACCGGCTATGCCATCTTTTATGGCGTCCAGGAAGTCATTGTCCTTGACCATGAGCATACCCGGTAACATAAAGATCAGGCGTTCACCCGAGGATGCCTCAATCCCGCGGTTAAAGAGGGTTGGTATGTTGTCTGGCTTTGTATGCACTACGGTCAGGCCTTCGGACTTCTCAAGTATCTCTTGCGTAATGGTGTCGTTGGTGGCGACGATGACGTATTCTGCGTCACTATACCTCGCGTTGGAAGACAGGCTACGCATCGTTGCCAGAAACGCTAACGGGTCGTTACATGTTGGGATGATGAAGCTGATTTTACCGTTGACCCTGGCGTTTTTAAAGGCCAGCCTGGAGACAGGCCTGGTCTTTTCGTTCTTTACCTTTAGCACATACGATATTACGTCGATGGCACGCTGCACGGACATGCCGTCAAGTCTGTAGAAGACCTTTTCGAGGTATGCCTCAGTGGCCTCGGTTATCTCCTGTGGCACGCCCTCCTGCATGGTCTTAAAGAGGGCATCCCAGTTGCCCACCGGCGAGACGGCCTGAGCCACATTGATGTCCTTGTAGAACTCGCTGCCGTCAACCACGTTATAGAGGTCAAACAGCGGCTTTCTAAATGCCAGTGCCTCAACCCCCAGCGTCGTCTTTCCCATGACTACACAGTAGTCCGCCACGGCGAGCACCTTGTAGGGGTCATATCCAAAGACCACAATGGCCTCGGGCATGATCTCCAGCAGGAGTTTTTTGATCTCCTCAAAGACGGGATGCGCCACCTGCGGGTGCCACTTAAAGACACAGACGATATCGGGACGCTTAAGACGCAACAACAGCGCCTCCCACACCACCCTCTCAGCCAGCGCTGCCCAGTACGTGTTTGGCAAAAAGGCTACGACCTTCTTATCCGGCGGGATCGATAGCTCCTGTTTAATTGCCCGTATGCTTGCATCCGTTGTGTATTCCTTGATAGCCTCATCTATGTGTGTGTTGCCAACTATTATCATCTTGCTGAAACTGCAACCGTGATTGAGCAGGCGGTCCCTGGTCTCTTGTCCCCACAGGAGGTTAAACATCGAGTACTCGGTGTGTGTGGCGAGGTTTATCAAGGCATTGTAGTAGTCGCCTTCCTGCAGGGTGAGGTAGGCGACAGAGTGTTTCTTTGCCAGGTGGCCGATCTGCTTACCCCAGGGGTTCATCTCATGCAGGGTGATAAACATATCCGGGCGTTCTTGTTTTATAAGCTCCTCCAGACAGAAGTAGTCCTCCACGTTTCTCATAAGCGACCTGTGCTGTTGAAACAACGACCAATGACGGAAGCCATGCCAGGTGAAGTTGACCTTGCTCCACTGCGCCAGGAGCTCTTTTGTGGCATTCCTTATCTGTTGACTCGTCTTTTCGCTGGCATACTCGATGAGGAACTTGCACCTGAAGTTGTTCTTAATTACGTCCTTTTCAAAGGGGTAGTCAACCAGCGATGTAAAGAATATCACCTGAGCCCCCTGCTTTTTAAGCGCATTCGCAACGGGGAAGAGAAACCTGCTATGGTGAGGCAGGGCGCTAAAAAAGGCTATCTTACTGCGTTTTAGCTTAAACATAGTGACAATCCATTAATTATCTCTCTCTATAATGTTTGCGCCAATCAGATTACAGACCTGGCAATTTCTGCGATAGTGACAATTTCCGGCGTCATGTGGCAGCTCTCCGAGTTTCTCCGTCATTATCCTCTTGGCTGCCCGGTGACAGGGGTTAAGAGCCAGGCATCTTTGAAGATACTCCATCTTACCCTCCAGGTTATATAGGTGATAATAGGCACCCGATACAAACTGCTCGTTGTAACATCCCCTGATGACCGTCTTAAACATCTCGATGGCCTTGTCTTTATCAATCAGCTCAAACTGCACGGCCATGTTGTAAAAGACGTGCCAAGGGGCATTGCCACTAAAATTCTTAAATTGCTTCAACTCCTTGATCTCAAGAAGCGCTGGCATAAAGCTCACCCATTTTCGGGCAAAATAGGCCTGGTCATGGAGGTAAGTCGGAATCGCGGCAGAGGTCTTTTTGAGGTAGTAATTCAGGTTGTGGATGACCTTCAAATCCAGGGCACAGGCCACACGTCTGCCCTTCTGCCAGGCCTGCAGACAGATATCAAGGTCCTGCTGATACTTGTTGTATTTTGTGTCAAAATGATAATCCTTGCAGTTTTTTACCATGAACACGGCACTACCTAGCGCTGGCACATACATGGAGTTATCTGTTATCTCATCGCAATCTATTACCAAATCTTCCCAGCGGTGTGATATTGCATCTCTGTCAACCCATATCCCATCGTGATTGGACTCACCGTTTTCAAGGATATGTCTGCATCCTACGATATCAGCCCCCATGTTTTCAGAGACCTCATAGAGGCGATCTATCCAGTTGGGCTGTAATATCTCGACGTCGTCATCGACAAAGACTACGGACATGTCTCTTTCGGCGCAGTAGCGCAGCATGCGGTTCATTACGGTTGGGTGATTGAAGTCGCTGTCATAGTTGTTGTCTACGACAAAGAAATCCGCGCGTTTAAGGTCAGATGCCTTTACAGACCTTATCGCACGTCTGGTTATCAGGCGTCTTACATCGGGGCAGCACATCACTACTACTGTATCTTTCACCTTATCCTCACTTGTATTGAGTTAACAGATGACACTTGCGGCAGATTATCGGGTGGTTACATTTGTTGACAAAGGAAGGTCTTTTTATATGTAATTCCTCCAGATGCTGTCTTGCCAACCAGTGACAGGGGTTAGACACAAGGCAATTCTCCAGGTGCTGTATGTCTGCCTCAAGCAGGAAGAGCTGAAAATACGACTCCGCCACGTAACGCTCGTTAATGCACCCGGACACTATACGGTTAAACATATCAACCGCGCTCTCCTTATTAAACGTCTTTAATCTCATAGCCCTGTGAAAGAAGTCAGACCACCTGGTGTCTTTGCAGAGGCCTTTGCCGTAACGCCTCAACTGCGGTATTTCAGTCAGCTCCGGGATGTATGATGACCATTTCCTTGCGAAATAAGCGGAGTCCTCGTTATATCTCTCGACATAAGAGGGGTCCCTGTACTTATAGTACATCAGGTGATGTATCACCTTAAGGTCGAGGGCGCAGGCCACACGGCTGCCTCTCTGCCAGGCCTGTAGGCAGATATCCACGTCGTGATGATACCTCTTGTAGTTGGTGTCAACGCCCAGCGACTGTAAGGAGCGATCCGAGCAATACGACGCACAGTTCTTGATGAGCATCACGGCGCCACACAGCCCGGGGACGTATACGGCATTGTCTATGACCTCCTGTGGGTCTGTCATCGTATCCGTATGTGTCCATATGGTGAGGTCATCGTCAATCCAGACACCCTCGTGGTTTATGAGGCCGTTTTCGTATGTGTGGACGCAGCCCACGATATCCGCCTCCAACCTCTGGGAGACCTCATAGAGGCGGTCAATCCAGTGGTAGTCGTTGATCTCCGTGTCATCCTCAACCAGGATCAGGTTCTTACCGCTCTGGGCAGCCAACCTGAGCATATCTCCAACAACACCAGGATAATGAAAACGCTCATCGTGGTTGTTGTCCATCACGATAAGATCGGCACGGCTCAAGTCCGACTCCTTCACCGCACCAATCGCCCTCTGCGTAAAAATCCTGCCAACCGACGGGCAACACATCACTACAATAGTATCCTTCATCTCACAATCCAAAAGAAGAAGAAAAGAAAAAGGGGGGCGGCGCTGCTTCTTTTTCGCTCCAGGACGCTCCTGGCCCCCCTCGACCCCCCCTGCAAGGGCACCAGTGCCCTTGACCCCGTAATGCTCGATCCTGGTCTCTCATATACAAATACATTGTATCTTTTAACCTACTTATTCGTCAACAACCTTATCTTGTTGTTTGATAAACCATGTGGGGTCTGTGATGATTTTACCTGGATAGGGTTGCATTTCGTTGGTGCCGAAGCGGCTTGCGTACTGGTTTGTAAAGCCGTCGCAGATGAAGCCTGCGGAGCAGAACATACAGGCGTCGCTTTGGCAGAAGCCGTCTCGTTTGACCTTGTTGACAACGTAGAGGTGGTATTCGCCCTCGGATTTAAAGATGTTGCGGATGTGGTCAGGGACGTGGTAGGAGATGTTGCGGGTGTCCTCGCAGAACCAGCTACAGTAGTCCCACTCGTGTGTATCGTAGCTGAGTTGGGGGTAGTTGTAGCATTTATTTTCGTGGCCCTTCATGATGCAGAAGGGGAGGTAGCGGACGTTGGCTTCCAGGCCGACCTCATCGCAATAGTCCAGGGCCTCTTTCAGGTACGGGGTGATCTCGAAGTGTCTTGACTGGAAGTCTATATCCATCTTTGTAGACCATTCTCCGAAGGGGTTGTAGTTTATGAAGTTGATCACCCTGCCGCCGGCGTCATGGACGAGTTGCGCGATAGTCCTGAGCTGGTGGCGGTTGACTGCGGTCATGGTGCAGTTGGCGCGCCACTTCATGTCGATGGCGTGGAGGTTTTCCAGGGCGGTGATGACATTCTTCCAACTGCCTTTGACCTTGGTCAGGTCATCGTAGGTATCGCCCAGGGCGTGGATGGAGCACAGGAAGTCGTACACGCCATATTCCTTAAATTTCAGCGCCTTTTCTTTCTTTGCCAGCGCCTGCATATTGGTAATCAGCGTGGGGGTTAGTTCGATCTCTTTACAGTAGTCAAGGAGTTCAAAGATGTGCGGATATACGGTTGGTTCACCGCCTGTGATATCCACACGGTCGTTGCCATAGACATTTCTGTACTGGTGGGCGTCCTTCTTGCACTCCTGTAAGCTGTGCCAGTCCTTAGCGGGCGTGTAGGCGTAGTAGCAGAAGACGCAGCGCACGTTACACAGGTACCCCACGTAGAGGACACCGCGCCTGGTAATGCTGTGTTGTCTGGTCTTTTTAAGGTTAGTGGCTGGGTGCTTGAATGTTGGCATCGGGATCGCCTCGGTGGCTGTTGTGGTTGGCGTGGTCGTTCCTACACCTGTGGTGGTGGGGGCGTCGCCGTAGCCGTCGAGGGCGATTATCTTCTGGTCGTTATAGTCAGGGCCCATGAGTGTTTGAAGGTACTGTCTGATCTCAGCCTCCCTGCCAATTGGGGTAATCAGGATGGCGTCTATATCGTGGCTATGAACCTTTAACGCCTCAGGAGGCGCTATTGTAAAGCCCATAAAGTCCTTCCCTGCCAGGTTCTTATCCACGACGAGCCTCACACCTTCCCTGAGCAGGGGTAAGAGCGATGTGGCAATGGTGCCAGCGCCGTAGATGGCTATTGCCTTTTTCTTGAGGCCGTCCTGTATGAGTGCCACGGTCCTGGTGATTATTGCCATTTCGGTGTGGACGGTCATTGTCTTGGTTGTTCTTAAGTGAAAGTCCGGCAGGTATTGTACACCTTGGGAAAACTTAAAGGGTCTTATGTAGCCGTGTTCATCATCCCTCAGTGCTATAGATTGCACCTGGTGACCCAGGGTCTTTATATTCCGACAGAGCGCCTCCTCCGGGGAACCTTGACTATCCGGGGCGGTAAACCAGGCATCTTCGCCGTGTTTACGGAGAAGGTCCCTTAAGGCATCCGGCTCCAGGAGTATGACGTCAAAGGCATTGACGGTTATTACCGTAGTGGCCGACTTCGCAGGGTTACCACCCCCCATTGACGCAGAGGCTCTCATCTGCTCCGCGGCGCTCACCATCTGCCTCAGAGACGACAGACTTGCCTTGTCGATCCCCTTCACCCACAACAGGTACGTAAAGGATTGATGATAATCCTCCAGGGCAGCGGCCTTTAGAAGTGCCCTCCTGGCCTTGAGGCCATCGTCGTGGTAATAGAAAAAGCAGAGGCTCTCAGGATGAAAATAGCGGGATATCTCCAGGTAAAGCCCGTGTAATTTCAGGCGTGTATGATCAGATTCGTTCTTTTTTGCTCCAGGACGCTCCTGGCTCCTTACAGTTGCGGGGTCAGATTCGCTACTCACAGTTGCTGGGTCAGTTGCCTCATTGTCAAGGACGATTGCAACGGCTATCTTGATGTCTGTTAGTTGTCTCATATCATTGTCATCCCTCTTTATCGTTAGTGTCTTTGGAGCCATTTAAGCTCTTGTACATTGTATAAATGACCATTAGTAAAATCGTGCCATTTACGGTCAAAGCGTTCTTTATCATCGTGATTGTTAGTCTCCTCAGGCGGCATCATGCGCCTTACGCTGAGGTTCAGAGACGTTGCCACCTTTTTGCCCATCTTCCAGGCCTGCATGCACACGTCGGCCTCACAGAGACTGCCCTGATAATCAACGTCAAAACTCACCCTCTCCGGCTCCGCGACAAAGACAACCCCGCCCTGAACCAGAGGCACATATGCCAGAGCCCCTTCTCCCGCTGGCAGACCCGCAACCTTCTCAATCACGCCGCCATGCCCAACAATCGCCCCGGCTATATCCACGGAGATCGTCCCCCCTGGCCCATCAAAGCAATGCCGACACCCTACCACAAGGACATCGGAATCAACGGCAACGTCCCTAAGCCTCGTAAGCCAGCAGACATCCTCAATAAACACATCGTCAGAGAGCAAGACCAACGGACGTCCCTGAGCTAACCTCCTAAAACCCTCAAGATACCCCCCACGACTAACACCCTCACCGTAAACGCTATCCACTATAAAGAGCTCCGCCAGAGAAAGGTCTGTCTTTTTTAGTTGCTCAATACATCTTCTCGCCCTCGGATGATTCATATCCATCGTCTGTAGCACCATCATTATTTCCTTCATAAACTATCTCCTGTTATTTATCGGTCTAATATAAAGCGACCTTTAACTGAATCTGAAACATTGCCTATCCACGCCGCAATTCAAGTTTGCACAGCAAGAAGGGGTCAAGGGGGTCCATGACCCCTTGCAGGGGAGGTCAAGGAGGGGCCAGGAGCGTCCTGGAGCGACAAAGAAGCGGAGCCGCCCTCCTTGTCTTTTCTTTGTTTTGTTTTTCTTTGTTTTTCATATAACGTTGAAGCTGCTATTTATGAGACAGAGGGAGTTGACAACGTGGATGTTTGTCTTTAGGGGTACCTCCTGGGTCTCTATCACGAGCGGGATGTAGGCCTCTCTATCGAGGATGCCCACGCAGAGGATGTAATTGGCCTCTACCAGATTTAGATCACCGATTGTGATCTTGACGAGCCTCTTCTGCTCGTTAAAGAGATAAGGCCCCTGATTGTGCTGCGAGGACAGCGAGAAGGATATCTGCAGGCGGTCTTTTCTGAGGATTGCCCACCCCACGTGACCATGATATGGGATATTGGACTCCACGGTAAACTCTATATCCAGCTCACGTTCGTTTAACTGATTAAACCGCAGGTCGCGGATAAAGAGGAAATTGCTCTCCTTTTTCGTATATATGGACTCTGGCGTATCTGGTTTGGTAGAACCGATTCGTGTCATTTCGAAGTCCACGTAGGCGTTTACGACATCTTGCGTCTGTCCGATCATCATCATCTTGCCGTGATGCAGCCATATGGTTCTGGTGCAGAATATCTTGATCTGGTACATGTCGTGAGAACAGAACAGGATAGTCTTTCCGGTGTCTTTGAAGTCGATCATCTTGTCGAGGCATTTCTTTTGGAAATACTGATCGCCCACCGACAGGGCCTCATCGATGATCAATATATCCGGGTCTATGAGCGTTGCCACGGAGAAGGCGAGCCTCACAAACATGCCCGTAGAGTATGTCTTGAGCGGATAGTTGATGAAGTCGCCGATTTCGGAGAAGGCTATTATATCGTTGACCTTCTTTTTTATTGTTGCCCTGGCAATTCCTAGCAGAGAGGCGTAGAAGTATATGTTTTCAAGGCCGCTGAGTTCCGGGTGAAACCCTGACCCCAGTTCAAGCAGGGCAGATACCATCCCCTTGACGTCTACCTTGCCCGATGTCGGTGTCAGGGTGCGCGCCAGTATCTTTAACAGCGTACTCTTGCCTGAGCCGTTTTCACCGATGATGCCGAGCGTCTGCCCTGCCTCGACGTCGAATGTGACCCGATCGAGGGCCACAAAGTCCTGGTGATAGCCCCTGCGAAAGACTATCTCCTTCAGGCGATTTATTGGTCTGTCATATATCTTGTAAACCTTGGTCAGTTCGTATACGCTAATCAGGGCAGCTCCTTACAGTCACTGGGGAGGTTTCATTTATTAAGGAGTAAGTATTTTACCATTGCTTGGGGATAAACCCTTGTATGTTTTTCACTTCCATAAGCCAGCCACCCACGCCAAGCACCATTAGTCCCCTACGCTCCGCATAGGCAAGCACACTTTTTTCCACAAACAGGCTTGCTAAAATACCTACGAGCTTCTTTGCAGCATACTCATGAAAGATATCTTTGAAACCATCGAGGTCTTTTATAAACGTATTGACACTCTCACTGCTTAAGGAACTCTTTGTACTGTTGAGAAATACATAATCTCTGGTAACCGCGATAGCGTCAAACTCCTTTAAATTACCATCCTGACATTCCTTTTTCCGCCTAATCATCATATCTATAACCTTAAAACCAAAATACTCGTTTATTATACGAGGCAGGCTTGGATGAATCAAGTCTTCCACCATTGTTCCTTGCTTTGCAGACATCTTACCCCATTGAACATTACAATCATGTCTAAACATCTCAATATTTTTACTGAGGCGGTCGACTTCCTTACTAGTAATCTTGAGTTGCTCATCAGTCTCTGCTAGTTGCTTGTCCGTAAGTTTGAGTTGCTCATCAGTCTCTGCTAGTTGCTTGTCCGTAATCTTGAGTTGCTCATCAGTCTCTGCTAGTTGCTTGTCCGTAAGTTTGAGTTGCTCATCAGTCTCTGCTAGTTGCTTGTCCGTAAGTTTGAGTTGCTCATCAGTCTCTGCTAGTTGCTTGTCCGTACGAGCGAGTTGCTCGTTAGTCTCCGCTAGTTGCTTGTCCGTACGAGCGAGTTGCTCGTTAGTCTCCGCTAGTTGCTTGTCCGTACGAGCAAGTTGTTCGTTTGTAAGCTCGATTTGCTTGTAAGTCTGCGCACTAGCAATCTTGAGTTGTTCGTCAGTCTCTGCTATTTGCTTGTCCGTACGTGCGAGTTGCTCGTTAGTCTCCACGAGTTGCTTGTCAACGCGATCGACCTGCATCTTTAATTTTTCTGTATCGTTGCGGATCTCTTCCTTAAACTCTCGTAGTTCCGCCTCTGTCTGCGCCTGAGCCTGCCCTACAACTCTCATATACTGCACTAAGGCCTCTTCAAGTCTGTCTACCCGCTCTATAACTCCAGGCATCTCTCTAATACCTCCTGATATAATCTGTCTGTCTTTATTTTACCATTACACACGCCTGTCTTTCATGGAGTTTATTTTGTTGGAATCATCGACGGTGAAACTGATGATGGATTTTGGTTGTCGAAAAGTTCCTTGGCCCGTGCTAAATTCTGAGCGGCCTCTTCAAAATCCGGCCTTATCTCCAGCGCCTTATTGAAATAGTATATGCTCTGAGCAGCCATACCCTTATTGAGAAGGACAACCCCCATGCCATCATATGCGTAATGTTCACGGGTGTTTGGCCTGATTCTGATCGATTTCTTGTAATTGTCATAGGCCTTGTCCAGATCGTTTCTTGTAAAATAGATGTCGCCGATGATTGTATAGGCGATCTCATCAAAAGGTTTTATGCGTAAGGCCTTTTTACAAGCGTCCAAGGCCTCGTCATACCTACCTGACTTTAGTAAGGAGATACAATATAGTTGGTATTTTAGGCTATTTTCATCCGTTACTTCCAGGGCATGTCTATAGAGGGTTTCATTATTTTGCCAATACTGCACCTGTTTCCTTGCTAATACCGCGCAAGCGACAACGATGAACAGCGCGCCTGTTGCTATTAAAATCCTTACACGCCTTGACGTCAACACCGAACTGGGGATAATCATGGCTATGATCAAGAATAGCCCCGTGTATGGGATGTAGGTATACCTGTCGGCAGTGTAAGAGATCAATCCCACAGAGACTATCCCTATAGCAGGGACTAAGGTTGCTATAAACCAGAGCCATCCACAGAAAAAAAACGGCGCTCGCCTGACTGCCATAATTGCCATCAGAGAGACCAATATGATTGTCAGGGCAGAGTAGACGTTTTCATACATAGGCCATGTCTGTGTATCCTTAACGTATACAAAGGCCATGTTGACGGGAATAAACATTTTTTTTATGTATGTAAAATAAGATACAAGGACTTTTTCGATATGAAACCTTATTGGGATGTTGTTATGTACCTCTGTGGACTGGGCATAATACGTTAAGGCAATGGAGACAAGAGATAAGACCACAAGAGGGAGCTTTTCATAGATCAAGGTGATTAGGCTGGTCGGTTTAATTTGCAGGTTGTTAAGGCGGTCTAACCCCTCGTCGCCTGTCTGTTGTGCTGGATTGAGTTTTAGACGTCTCAGCGGCCAGTAGTCCATCAGCAACAGCACAAATGGTAATGTAACCATCATGGGTTTTGACAACAGGCCAAGGGTAAAGGACAATAGCAGCAAGAGGTACTTCCTCACGGATGGCCTTTGGGCGTAGTAGACATACGACAGCATCGTCAGGAACCAAAAGAAAACGCTCAAGACGTCTTTACGCTCGGACACCCATGCCACCGACTCCACGTGCATTGGATGAAGGGCAAAGAGCGCCGCTATAAAAGCGCTCCTGAAGACTGCGTTTGTCATCTTGCTAAATACTACAAAGAGCAATATGGCGTTTGTTATATGAAAAAACACGTTGGTCAGGTGGTGCCATCCTGGGTCCAGACCGAAGAACTCAACGTCTGACATGTGGGACAATATCGTTAAAGGGTGCCAATTGTGTACCTCAAAGGTTGTAAAGGCCAATATGACGTTGTCCCAGGTAAGGCCGTTTTTGACATTCTGATTTTGATAAACATATCCATCGTCATCAATGTCAACGAAGTCAAAATGTCTTACGTCCGCGTAGACAGACAGTGTCAGGACAATCAGGGATAAGATAATCAAGCCAGACGGGGTGAGCGCCTTTTTTTTAATATCAGTCATTTGTCGCAATCCGCTTTAACTCACCTCACTATTAACTTACCCGTCAGGTCGAACTGCCTCAGGCGTTAATACAGCCCCTTACCGCATTGTATCATTTTTGTCCGCTTGTAATACTCTTTAGAGTCTCAATATTTCGCTTAATGTCAGGGTCTTCAGGTTTAAACTTTAAGGCTGTCTCAAATTCTTTAAGAGCCTCTTCGTTATGACCAAACATCCCATAGATGCTGCCAATGCCGTTATGTGCCTCGGCATAAGTTGGCTTGAAATTAATGGCTAACTTATATTCTTTCATTGCTTCTTCATATTTCCCTGTTTTGTACCATATATTGCCAATATTATTATGCGCCTCAGCAATATATGGCTTGAGCTTAATGGCTGTTTGATATTCTCTGATAGCCTCATTAAGCATACCTTGGGTCTCGTAAATATAGCCAATGTTGCTATGTGCATAGGGGTGGTTTGGGTATGATGCGATGATAGTTTGAAACTCTCTCATGGCCTCCTCATTTCTACCTGCCTCCATGTATGCGTATCCAAGACTATAGTGAGCTTGAACGTTTACGGGTGACTTTTTAATGTTGTCTTCAAACAGTGAGACTGCAGACTGCCATAAGGTATTTCTGTTATACGTGGCAGCGGTATGTATCAGGGCTATTGTGAAGATCAGGGCTGTGAAGATAACCTCTGCCCTCTTTGAACCTATGGCATTAATAATCTTAAACAGAGTCGCGATTAAGATAACGAAAAATCCCACCGATGCCAAATAGACCCTATATTCGAGGATTAACCAATTACCTAGTGGTATTATACTTGACTGTGGCGCTATGTTGATAAAAAACCATAGTATTCCAAACGATATAAGATGTATCTCCTTGTTTTTGATGTCACGATCTTTCAGCGCTCGATAACACAGGTAAAGACCAAGGACAAAGATTGAGGAAAGAACACTAAAGGATATGTATACAGCAGGTATCCAAAAAGACATATATGCGGGATAGTCATATATCAGCGTCAAATTAACAGGGAAGAAGAGCATTCTGATGTAAGTGATTATTACCCTGAATTGTGTAAAGAGATTTTGCCATAGGTCCAACATAAATGGTTCTGCAGTCATTTGTCCTGTAGTAAGTTGTTCCATAGTAACATCGTTGTACGCGTTAGAGCTCGCTACAACTTGATATGCATAGGGCTTAAATGGTGTGATTACAATCAGGTAAAAAGGGATACAGCGCAACAGACGTTTTAGAGGTGGTCCCGAAAAAAACATAAATTCGATTATTGTGATAATAACAGGCAAGGTAATAGCTGTCTGTTTTATCTTTGACGCGATAAACGCAGATATAAACGCAAACAGGCACAAGGAATATGGTCTGATTTTTACCTGGTAGATATTATTGGTGGTATTTTGTACAGGAGATGGATTTTTATTTCTCTCTACGATTAAAAAGCGCCATTTTAGATATAGAATTATTGTAAGCAAGTAAAACAGTGTTACAAGGGCTGTGCGTCTTTGAATAGTTAATGTCACAGCCTGGATTTGCAGTGGGTGAGTTACAAAAAGAAGGGCAATAAAAAAGGCGCTTTTGCGCTTAAATCCTGTATCCGCAGAATCAGGTTTGTTAAACAGATGGTGTTGTGCCTTGGATAGGTATATAACCAGTAAGTATATAAAGATGGCATTGATTATGTGAATTATGAGGTTAACTATGTGATATCCAACAACGTTAAAACCATGCAGCTTATAGTTTAAAAAAAATGTAAGATTTAGTATATCCTCTCTGGCCAATGAAGACCATAGATCAGTGACAAGTATACTGTCATATAATTGAAGGTCATCAAAGACAAACGGGACGTTAAACATGTTAGAATAAGCCAAAAAGCCCGCGGCTACCACTGTTAAAACATGAAATAACGTCTTATCCAACAAAGCAGCTCCCAGCGATTGTAAGGAGCGATCCGATATTTTAACCACCCCTTGTCCGCCCTTTTGGGTCAACTGGAGATCGTTCTTTTTCTTCATATTCATCTTCACAATGTCTGTTAGGGAAAGAATGGGGCGGTGCTGCTTTTTTTTCGCTCCAGGACGCTCCTGGTTCTTTATCGCTCCAGGACGCTCCTGGCCCCCTCAGAACCCCCTGCAAGGGGAGCGCCCTTGACCCCATAATCTCCGATCATAACTATAGTTGCCTGTGTTAGCTAAAATGGCTCTTTATTTGCACCACCGCATAGATCAACAAGATTGGCAACTGCCTTGGCAACCCTTTCAGCTATTAACTCATCTGTGCAATGGATGTTTGCAGATATTTCATACTCTTCTACTCTGTTATCTTTTTTATCGGTATTATAAGACTCTACTATCTGCTTTATAGCCTTTTTTCGTTCCTTGTTTTCCTCTTTAGTGTAGAGTTGAACAGTATTATTTGCATCACCAGTGTACATAAAAAGGAATGGGTTAAAACCAGTCTTTATTGCTGTCTGGTCTATCTCTTTTAATGGGACAATGAATCTTATTGTTTTTTCCTTAGCGTATTTTAGCTCCAGGATCAGTGTGCAACTGTCTTTACTGTCCGGAAATACCCTGCTTGTTATGCTGTCAGTGATCTTTAGATTATCACATTTATCCTGGATAAACTTGATAGTTTCTTCTTTAGTCGGTTTACTTTCCCCATAGGCAACTGAAAGGAAACCAAATGTGAAAAACATTACTGTTGTACAAACAACAATCCAACCTTCCATCACTTTCTTTCTTACCATAAAACTATTCTCCTTGTAAACATTGTTTTTTCAGGCGTTTGCCTTTTATTCAGGTATCAACCTGATTCAGGTATATTACAATATTATCATCTGTTTGTCAACATAGCAAATTGCCAGGGCATAAATTTTTCATGGGCAACAAATGCCTATTAAAGTGTCAAGGGGTTCATGACCCTTTTATGCCAGGGGGTCTGAGACTTTCCGGGTTTATTTAGCATCTAACCCTCTGAGTAAACGTTCTCTAACGCCTACGATTGTCAACCCCACGATATCGCCACTTGATTCGACATACCTTACGACAACTCCTTCACCAATATCTATCCCAAGGGCTTTTTGTGGTTCACCAACACTAATATAAAGAACATCCGCCTCCTCATCATAATCCCAATTCAGATTCTCCCTCTTCTCTAAGATATTTATTGCTTCCATATGGTTTTTCTCCTTTCTGAAGGCTTGTTTGTATAATAGGCCGTTATTATAAATCCATCAGTCCTGATTATTTCTTTAGAGCAGACGCATAAACTACAAAGTTGTTATCTACCAAGGGGTTCAACACGATAAAATCATAATTTATTTGTAAAAATTTTGCTAAACAGATAGTAAAAATGCTATTTTCTAATAAAAAAACTCTTGAATATGCAAAAACTAAGGGCATCATTACAAAATTGAAACCTGATTTTCGATGGATAAAGCAGCATATAATAAGGGTTTTAGAAGTTTATGCGCAGGCTCTTTATATACTACAACTAAATATTTTGACGTTAATGGTGTTCTATTATAATGCTTAAAGGCTATCAGTTCTCCAAAATCACCTTCTTGAATCAAATATGGAGATAAGACTGTTTCAATTACTTGATCTTTTTGCCCTTTAAGCTCAGGATGTCTTAAAACAATATGCACCCATCGTTCTTTAGTTAATCTTAGGGATATGTTGTTTTTTGATTTAACTATTATCACATATCTTAATTCTTAAGATAGCTTAATCATGTTAGCACGCGCTTGTCAACATAGCAAATTGCCAGGGCAAACGCGTCTAAAAATACTGTGGCACAAACTTCTCATCGTTTAGTATCCTGACCGTATCCCCGCTTCTTTCCCGCTCCAGGACGCTCCTGGTTTGGCCGATAATAAAGAGGCCGTTGTGATAGGCAAAGCTGTCAACGCCTTCCTCTATGACTATCCCTGCTACCGCGCCGATGATCTGTCTGTCAGTATACTGCCTAAATGCCGATTTAAACTTACTTAATCTTTTCAGGTGTCTTTTGACATCATCTACCCCTAATGTACTCTTAACCTCAATTGCTACTACATATTCGCCATTGACCGCCAGTATATCTATTTCCATTTCAAAACCTGGCTTACGACTCTTGGCATGTTGAAATATTTGGTCTACTTCTATACCTTTTTCTTTGAAAAGTCTTTCCGTGGCCGGTAATATCAATCCTTCAACAAAGAGACCCCACTTACCGGTTAAATTGTTTATGACCTTATTGGTTTCCTTAAAGGATTCCTTAATTTCTACGAAGTCTATCCTCATTGCCTCAAAGTCCTTCCCTATTGCCTCAAAACCCATCATCACATCTTCAAATGTCATAGTGCCTCTCCTATCTTTACCGCTCCAGGCGCGCTCCTGGTTCTTTACCGTTTATGGAAATCATCAAAGAAAATCAAGCCTGTAACAACATTAAGGGAGGTAGAGCATGTGCCCTCCTCCCCTTATGCTAATACCCCGCTTAAGTCTTAGTTCAAAGCGCTGTTAGTAACTAAGTACGTTTGGTCCAGCGTCCTTGCACGTATAACCGACAACGTTACGTTTAGGCGTTGTAGTACCTTGGAAACAGGACATCGGTGCCTCAATACAACTAGCGCCTGTTACGATTATAATCCCACCATAGGAGTTGCCAGGGGTGGGAACGGCAGTGGAAGATGCAGTATCAGCAATCTTAACACCATCCATCTTGATATCCTGTCCTTCAAAGGACAGCATCCTCGTTTGGGTTACATTTACCGTTTTACTAGCTGTAGCTACACTGGCAAGTGAATCGGCAGCTGCGGCTGACAATTGCCCAGCGGCTGTAGAGGTAACCTGAAAGCCAAGGGTTACACCAGCGTTAGTGAGATTTGAGATAACGCAATAGATAGGATTAACAGCCGCTGTGTGCAGATATGGCAATGAATACGACGCAGGACCTGTAGCAGCAATACCTGCCGCTGCCCCTGCCTCATCAACACCCAACGTCGCAACTCCCATTAGAGCTACAGCAAACAACATCAAAATAACTAAACTTCTTTTCATCTTAATCCTCCTTATATCATTAAGCTTCTTTAAACAAGAAACTTCTTTTAAACTTGACACGCCCTTAATACTTAGTTATACCTGCGGCACCAGCCTGGCTATCAATGCAGTAATAACCAATCACGTTACGTTTAGGGCTTGAGGTGCCCTGGAAACACGCCATTCCTATGTCTTGACACGTAGCAGTACTACCAGCAATTAAAGTACCTGATGCATCTGTCTGAGTGTCTACTACGATTATACCGCTATAGGATGTGCCTAGGTCAGGTGAGATGGTTACAGTGTTAGCAGGGGTAACGCCATCTATCTTAAGGGCCTTTTGTTCAAAACTAATCATCCTGGTCTGAAACGGTCCTATCACCTTGTTAGTATTCGTAACATCCTTAAGCAAGTCTGATGCCGATGGATTACCAGATATCGTAACTGCACCAGTACCAGTAACTCCAGCACCCTGCAATTTACCAACATTACCAACAGAATTTGCAACAACAAAAACACTCAGATAACCAGCATATGGAGTCGATATTGATACTGGGTTAGAGATAACACAATAGACAGGGTTAACAGCCGCTGTGTGCAGGTAAGGTATCACAAAAGCTACCTGTCCCGCAGTAGGAGCCGTGAAAACCGCTCCACTGGCACCGTTGCCAGTACCCGGAACATATGCAGCAGGAGCCACGGCCCCGGCATCATCAACACCCCACATCGTAACCCCCACAAGAGCTACAACAAGCAATAACAAAATCGCTAAACTTCTTTTCATCTTAATCCTCCTAAATTCCTTGATTTACGTTTTTTAATTCACCTGTATTTCCTGTTACACAGGTCTCCAAAACTCCACAACCACCATCCTATTTCTCTTGGCTTCTATTTCTATCCATCTACCTCCTTTCTTTTTTTTATGACCCTTATCCTAACCTTAGTTATATTTATCGGACAGTCCTGACTAAACTTTAATCTCTCAAAAGAAATTCTTTCCCGCACAGCTCTTTACCTGTTAACCACCTTACAGGTTAATTATAGCATAAACACTCATAAAAATTCTTGAGTATGTTCCAATGAGAGCAGGACAATTACATTTGAAGGCTTTGTAGCATAAGGTTTCTCCGCTGTAAGATTTAGAGAAGCACCCTACCCTGCCTCCCCATTAAGGGAGGGGGGCATTAATGTTTCTATCCAGGTATAATCTCAACTCAGCTACCGAGGTAGATTTCTTGATAAGCTCCCTAAACTCATCCAGTTTATCTACATTGTCAATGGTCCTGACCATGCCCATAAGCCCAAGCCCCTCAGAGCCATACTTGATCTCAAGCATCCCTTCTACCCCTTTGAGTTCGCCTCTCAGCTCGCCTTCCAGCTTGCCTTCCAGCTTGCCTTCCAGCTTGCCTTCCAGCTTGCCTTCCAGCTTGCCCTTTGTGAATACATCCTTAAAGACCTCGTATTCATCTATATCGATAGTTATCGGCATGTTCGCTACCTCCTTTTTTACTTTATAGGCCAAATTTCTTAGCCCTGAAAGATATAGTAACTTTCTGATATAATTCTCCCTTTCCTTGGGAGGCAACGGATAAAGTCTGTCAAGAATCTTCTTTATTGTGCCATCCACATCGTCGGTCTTGCACAGGATAGCCAGCAAGACATCCTCCGGGTCATCGCTGGCAAGGAGTTGACTACAGTCAATAGTACGTATGTCTATCAACTTGTAGGCATACTTTATTAATCCAAACTCCATGCTATTGTCCATATTTACCGGCTTATTGCCAATATACAAGACAATCTGTATTGGTAATCTATCGTGTTGGTTGTATATAAACCCGGCATAGAGAAACATGCGCTTCAACATTGTATTATCATTTGTCGATTGCACCTCCACTTGGATTATATTAGCATCGTGCGCCTCAAATGCAATATCGGCCTGCCTCACCTGAATATCGGGGAATTGGACATCTATGAAATTGCCTGTATCGTATCCCGTCAGCAGCTTGAGGAATGTCCGAGGCATATCTTTAATGATGTCCTTTAATGCTATGTCAAACTTCTGGTGCATGATCATATAATAAGGGTACCTAAGCGTCCCTGTCAATGTTATTTTTTGCCGTGAGATTACTGCGATTGCCATGTTGATGAGACATCTCCCCGCCTTATCTGAACCGCAGAAAGCTATCGTTTATCTCATGGGTAGCGTTGTATGTATCATAGGGATTTGACAGTACCCTGTCGGTGCCGCTCCTTACAGTCGCTGGGGCGTGAGCAGGGCGATAAGCTCTATCCTTATTACGCTATTGGAGGATTTAGTTTACTTCCTTTTCCCGTGCTATCTCCGCCGCCAGTTCTTCACGGCAGGCTTTTTCCAGGGATGGCAGATCGTCTCTCACCAGTTTCCAAATGATGGGTGCCGCGATATTTCCGTAGTTGTGGCGGAGGACATTGCCGATATCCGCTACTTGCCGCCAAGGAATTTCCGGGTGACGGTCTTTCATGTTGTCGGTCAGGTAGCGGCTCGCCTCAGAGATAATTTCGACGCCGCGTTGTACAATCCATTGCCTTTGCCAATCGGCCTCAAAAGTATCAAACGACATACCCTCAACGCTGCCGCAAACACGCTCGATAGCCTCGACAATGTCAGTCAGGCGTGGAATAAGCGAAGGCGCTGTCATCAGAATACAACAACCGCTGCAGCTTCAATGCGCTGCCGCAGTGTCTTGTGCAGACTATCGCGCGTCATGATGTCAGCCTTGCAGCCGAGGATTTGAGAGGCGCGTTCCTTCACATCCATCAGTTCAAAGAGGCCGAGCTTTCCTTTTTCATAGTCGAAAAACAGATCAACATCTGAATTCTCGATAGCCTCGTCGCGTGCAGTCGAGCCAAACATGAAAAGATGCTCAACACCAAGCCGCTTCAGGTCGGCTTCGTGCTGTTTTAATAGTTTTATGGCCTCGTCACGTTGCATTGTTATAAGTACCTGCCCATAATTAATTATATAAAAATGAAGAGAAGAAAGGGGCGGCTCCGCCCCCCTTCAGAACCCCCTGCAAGGGCACCAGTGCCCTTGACCCCATAATCTCAATCCTAAGTTTATATAAAAACTTCTGTCCATGTACTTATTATAGCACAGGTTCAGAGAGTAAAAAATTAGCTCCGGATTCTCTCCTTCAAATGCCCCTCTACCAGGTACGCCCTCAACTCAGCTACCGAGGTGAATTTCTTGATAAGCTCGCAATGTATCTATCTTATCAATGGTCCTAACCATATCCATAAGCTCAAGCCCCTCAGAGCCATATTTGATCTCAAGCATCCCTTCTACCCCTTTGAGTTCGCCTTCCAGCTTGCCTTACATGAATACATCTCTAATTTAATAAATCTTCTAAGCAGGAGAGCATAAGTAACTATAACGAGCAGGGAGGGGTCAAGGGGGCTGGCCCCCTTGCGGGGTGGGTCTGAGGGAGGGGCGGAGCCGCCTCCCTTTTTTCTTTTCTTAGGGTGTGATATGTTATAAATGTTTATGCTCTCTTACTTATCATCGTGTAACTTACCAGAGTGTAGTTTATCATGGCATTTTTTTCTTCAAGGATAGATAACATCTTCTCAATAAAAGACGAAAGAACCTTATTTATCCTCATCTTTTTCTTTGTGGGAGTGAGCTCATAATCCAAAGCAAGAGAAACAATAATGACGTTACAGCCGTTACCCCGCCTGCTATTGCCGTATAAACACTGCTTCTCAGCAGTGATGCAGTTAGAGCGAGGCGGGTTAGGGGGATGAGGTCTAATGATATGTTACATATGAGGCGACTGTCGGTCCTGACTCGGAAGGAGAACAGCAAGACGTTTAAAAATCCAGCGCCGGTTATGTTTCCTACCGGTACGATAACGGCATCGAAGTGTTGGCCCTTAAGCTCTTTAGGTACCCTTAAAAAGCTAAAGGCGCCCGTATAGGGATAGACGTAGACGTGGTTGATGTCGGCATACTTTTGGGCAAGGGGTTTGCCGTGTTGATGGGTTAGCAGGCATATCTCACCCTGCGGGTACGCCTCTCTTAGTTTACTTAGTATCCTGTCCAGGTGTTGAAACCCTGTAGAGCGTATAATTAAGACCTTTTTCACATGCCTTAATTAATATCCATATGTCATATCAACTGCCTTATGTAGTCCTCGACGGCATTGATGTCGGACCAGACCTTAAGGGGGTCTTTGGTGACCTTAAAGACGGTGTCGGGGTCTTTCAGGCCGTTTCCTGTGAGGGTGCAAACGATGGTGGAGTTTTTCTTGAAATACCCCTTTGCGTTTAACTTTATCAGTCCTGCGATGGATGCGGCTGAGGCAGGCTCGCAGAAGATGCCCTCTATCTTTGCCACCAGGGCGTAGGCATCGAGTATCTCCTCGTCGGTGACCATGTCTATGGTGCCGCCTGAGTCGTCCCTGGCCTCTACGGCGAATTTCCAACTGGCGGGGTTTCCGATCCTGATGGCAGAGGCAACGGTCTCGGGGTTTTCCACTACACAGCCCCTTACAATGGGGGCAGCGCCCGCTGCCTGGATACCTACCATCACGGGAAGCGTGTTGATCTTTGCGTTGTCCTTGTACTGCCTGTATCCCTTCCAGTAGGCCGTGATGTTGCCCGCGTTTCCCACCGGTAGGACATGGTAATCCGGTGCGGCGCCCAGTTGATCGCAGACCTCAAACGCCGCCGTCTTTTGCCCCTCTATCCGGTAGGGGTTTATGGAATTGACGAGGGTTATCGGGTACTTGGCCACCACCGCCCTGACAATGGAGAGCGCCACGTCAAAGTTCCCCTTTATCTGCAGCACAACGGCGCCATGGATAAGGGCCTGCGCCAGCTTGCCAAGGGCTATCTTGCCCTCGGGGATCAACACGATGCAACTGATCCCGGCCCTGGCCGCGTAGGCTGCCGCTGATGCGGAGGTGTTTCCGGTGGAGGCGCAGATGACTGCCCTGCCCCCCTCCTCAACGGCCTTGGATATGGCCATTGTCATCCCGCGGTCCTTAAACGACCCGGTGGGGTTAAGGCCGTCGAATTTAAAGTACACCCTGCCCTCAAAACCTATCTTCTTGCATAAGTTCCTGGCGCTGATCAAGGGCGTATTACCCTCGTTTAGCGAAACAATCGGAGTGCTCGCGCTAACCGGCAGGTAATCCCTGTATGTATCGATAATACCACTCCACGCTGTGCCTTTATTTATTAATATGTCACCCAGGTTGTCTTCCTTGATCATCTATCCTCCTTCTTTATCGCTCCAGGACGCTCCTGGTCTTGTTCGCTCCAGGACGCTCCTGGTCTTTATCGCTCCAGGACGCTCCTGCTATTGAATGATATCTCCCTCGACAAGTTCAACGTCCACTCCTGCCTCTCTAAGGCCCTCAATAGCCAGTTCAACCTTATCCTCCTCGCCATCGATCTCCAGGATCATCTCACCGACGGTCTCCGTCACCCGAGCACGTCTGATGTTGGGTATGACATCATACTTCTTGGCCACGGTGTAGATAACGGGTTCCTTTATCAGGTGCTGCGGGAAGGTAAGTTTAATCCGCTTCTTCATCTTATCACCTTTGGTCTTCAAAAGCAGCCACCTGCGATGGCCGGTACGATGGATATCTCGTCGCCGTCCTTTACGACGGTCTCCTCTGCCTTTAAAAACCGTATATCTTCTTCGTTTACATATATGTTAACAAATCGCCTTATCTTTCCGCCATCAGATATCCGCTCGGCGATACCGGGATACCTGCCGTCGAGCTCTCCTACGATGGCTATAATGCTACCTGGGGTAGCCTCTACCTCCTGTTTTCCCTCTGTCAACCTTTGCAGGGGGGTGGGAATCCTTACTTTTACAGACATAAAAAGCCTCCATATTTATCTGATTTTACTTAATACTTCCTCAAAGGCAGCCATATTTGGTGGTATATGATGCGGCATAACTGTTTTACCAGTAAGCGCCTCCTGTGTCTTGAGACCGTTGCCGGTGACACAGATAACAGTGGTTTCGTTTTTCCCTATAACGCCCTGTTCAATGAGCTTGCGGGTGACCGCCACGGTAACCCCTCCGGCCGTCTCGGCGAAGATGCCCTCCGTGTGCGCGAGCAGCTTTATACCGTCGATGATCTCGTCGTCGGTTACGTCCTCGCCATGTCCGCCGGTCTCCTGGATGACCTTGATGGCATAGTAGCCGTCGGCTGGATTTCCTATGGCAAGCGACTTGGCAATCGTATGGGGTTTGATCGGTCGGATGACGTCGCTCTTGTTCTTTATCGCGCTGACTATGGGGTTACAGCCCTCCGCCTGGGCAGCGAATACCCTCGTGTTGAGCTTCTTGATGATCCCAAGGGCATGGAACTCCTTAAAGCTCTTCCAGACCTTTGTCAACAACGACCCGCTGGCGCATGGCACCACCACGTTGTCAGGGGCATTCCAACCCAACTGTTCTATCGTCTCAAAGCCAATCGTCTTTGACCCCTCGGCATAAAACGGTCGTATGTTGATATTTACAAACGCCCACTTGTACTTATTAGCTATTTCGCTACACAACCGGTTGACGTCGTCATAGTTGCCGTCAACGGCTATGAGATTAGGCTCATAAATAAGCGATGCCACTATCTTGCTGGCCTCAAGCGAGGCGGGTATAAAGATAAACCTCTTCAACCCGGCCTTAGCGCCGTGCGCCGAGACGGAATGAGCCAGGTTCCCCGTTGAGGCACACGAGACCGTATCAAACCCGAACTCCTTTGCCTTTGTCAGGGCAACCGCCACTACCCGATCCTTAAACGAAAGCGTGGGATGCACAACGGTATCATCCTTGACAAACAGGCTCTTGACCCCAAGGGCCTTGGCAAGGTTCCTGGTCTCAACCAACGGGGTGAAGCCGGAGTGCAACCCCACCTGCGGCTCGCCATCTATCGGCAATAGCTCCCTGTACCGCCACAGGTTCTTCTCCCTCTGGAGTATCTTCTTTCGCGTCAGGACCTTCTTTATCTTTTTATAGTCATAGACGACCTCAAGGGGACCAAAACAAAACTCACACACGTAAATCGGCTCGATAGGATACTCCCTTGCGCACTCACGGCACTTCAATCCTACAACAAAACCCATCTATTAACCTCCTTTTACTGCTGGTGCAGCCGCACCTTTCTTTCAAGGCACTATCTTATATAGCTAATGTGTCGCACCATTGTATTGTAATTAATCTCAACTGTTTTTTAAAAGCCTCCCCCCAGGGCAATCGCATTTGACCAGAAAGAAAAAAAAAGGGGGGCGGAGCCACCTTCTTTGACGCTCCTGGCCCCCTCTGATGCCTCTGCATCCAACTACAAGACAAAAACCCAAGGATCAATGTCCTGAGCGTACTGGCCATACATAGTAGGTAATGGACTTATCGTAGGGGTTGACGTTGCCAGCGTACATGCTGACGACCCACGCGTAGGATGGATCGTTAGCAGAGGTAGTAGATGACCAGTAGTAGTACGGTTGCACATTTGTAAACCCCGCCGATGTAAACACTGGTATAAGATCAATAATCGGACTGTTACACCAATGGCTGTTGGTGCTAGTATCATTTAGTATTACATCCAACCCCGTCTGAGCCCCATCCGTACGGCAAAGGCTATACAGCTCTTGTATGGTTGGTAGTCGCCATCCTGAGGGGACACAGGTGTTAGCTACATCCCACGTCACAGGGCCAGTACAACCGGTGGCGTTTTTCATCCACTGTAGCCCTGTAAGTGTGTCTGTCATTGAGCCATCTCTGTTGTCGGTAAAACGTACACCTGGCGTAGGCGTCGGGGTAGGTGTGGACGTAGGCACAGGTGTAGAACCCGGTGTGCCTGTTGTACTAACTTGCCAGTCTGAAGGCAGGGCATGAACTAAAAAACTTCCACTGGAGACTTTAAGCCCATCCATCAACCACACGACAATGTCTCCGGTTGTGCTGTTTTGCAACAGGACGTCGGCCTTGCCATCGCCGTTGAAATCTCCGGTTGCCTTAATCTGCCAGCCTTGTATCCCTTGTTGTACGTAGTTACCACTAGTCATCTTAGGCCCATTCATCAGCCACATGGCAACATCACCGGTTGTGGCGTCTTGCCAGAGCAGGTCGGCCATGCCATCGCCGTTGAAGTCGCTGATCGCCTTAATCTGCCAGTTGCCTGGGATACCGCGTGCAACATAGTCCCCCGATAATATCTTGGCGCCATCCATCGTCCAGGCGGCGATGTCGCCCGTACTGTTTTGCCAGAGCATATCGGCCTTGCCATCGCCGTTGAGGTCGGCCACACCGATAAGCCCCCAATTTGACGGCATGGCCTTGACTACATAGGCCCCCGATGATATATTGGCGCCATTCATAAACCAGATGACAACATCACCGGTAGAGGTACTTTGCAACAGGATGTCGGCCTTGCCATCGCCGTTAAAGTCTCCCGCCGCTATAACCTTCCACTGCGGAGGCAGCCCCTTGGTAACATAGCCCCCGGATGATATATTGACGCCATTCATAAACCAGATAACAACATCACCGGTAGAGGTACTTTGTAGCAGGACGTCGCTCTTGCCATCGCCGTCGAAATCACCGATGTCCTTTATCTGCCAATCCGAGGGTAAACCGGTAACGATAAATCCCCCGTTTGCAATGGCAGCGCCATTCATAAGCCATACGTATATGCCACCTGTACTGGCGCTCTGTAACAGGACGTCGCCCTTGCCATCGCCATCAAAGTCGTAGCTAAATAGGTCTGGTGGGGTTGCCTTACAACCATAAACGGTTATAAATCCATTTCCACCACTGCCAGCGTTCTGACAGATGGAGCTTGTATTTATACCTGACAGATATGATCCTGGCGCAAAATATCTGCCTACACTCGCTACCCCATTACACCACGGGGCTTGGCAAGTATTATCCGATTTAAAGCTGGTCGTAAAGGATGACAGTCTTGTTACGGTCATTGTGCCAGAACTCCCGCCTATACTTGTGTCATACCAGATGTCAATGTGAGTAACGTAATCGTAATCGCTTAAAGTGAATGTCGCTGTAGCCACCTCTGGTTGAGCACACGCATTTACATTGCGGTCATTGTATAGTATCGTTTCAGTCTTACATGGATTTGGCGTGGGGGTTGGCGTTGGAGTTACCGTAGGCGTTGGTGTTGGAGTGGGGGTAGGGGTTGGGGTCGTAGTTGGTGTTGGAGTTGGAGTTACTGTAGGCGTGGGTGTAGGGGTTGCCTTACAACCATAGACGGTTACAAACCCATTTCCATTGCTGACATTGTTCTGACACATAGAGCTTGTATTTATCTTTAACGAATATGTTCCGGCTGAGAAATAATTGTTTACATCCGTCCACCCACCGCACCACCCGCTTTGGCAGGTGTTATCCGCTGTAAAGGTTGACGTAAAGCCGGATGGTCCCGTCACGGTCATTGTACCTGAGAGCCCGCCGATACTTGTGTCATACCAGACTTTAATCTGAGTGACGTAAACGGGATCGCCTAATTTGAATGTAGCCGTATTTGTATAACCACACAGATATATATTGCCGTCATTGTATAGTTCAGTTACACTCGTACACGGTGATGTTGAAGTTGCTGTGGGAGTAACCGCTATGGCCACATGAGGTACAACCAAATAAAAGGCTATCAAACAAGACAACAAGACAAACACCCTTGGATGTCTCACTATATTGTCAATATACAATCTTTTCATATCGACCTATTCTCCTCTCTTAAAATAAGATTTACTGGTTTATTCATAGAAAAACCTCCTCAAACACCTTGAGTCCTGGTTCTGTAGACCAGCAAGGCTGGCACTTGTCACAGATACCTATCCCTGATTGTGTAAATCGGCTCTATAGATATTATAACTAATCTCATTTGAAAAAATTAAGTGCCCCAATTGCCTCATCTAAAAAATCTATACGAAATTATAATATAGCAGATTTCGATTGGATTAAATACAAAACACGCAGAGCTTTTATGGGGTCAAGGGCACTGGTGCCCTTGCAGGGGAGGTCTGAGGAGGGGGCGGCCAGGCGTCCCTCCTTTTTTCTCTTATCTTACTGTACCAACCAATTGCTGGGGAGACTGCCAGTTGCATAACCTCCGCCGGATATGCTGGTGCCATTTAGCAGCCAGATGTAGATGCCGCCAGTTGCGCTGTCTTGCCATAACATGTCGGTCTTGCCATCGCCGCTGTAATCCCCGATCTTCCTGAACTGCCAGTTGGAGGGTACCCCGTATGTGACATAAGCGTTCTTGACTATGCTGAGGCCATTTAGCAGCCACATAGCGACATCGCCGGTTATGGTGTCTTGCCACAGGACGTCGGCCTTACCATCGCCATCGAAGTCCGAGACGGCCCTCATTCGCCATTTGCCCGGGAGGCCCTTGGTAACATAACCTACCGTCGACATCGTCAGACCGTTCATTAACCAGGCGGCGACATCACCGGTTGTGGTGTTTTGCCACAGGACATCGCTCTTGCCATCGCCATTAAAGTCGCCAATAGCTGCAACATCCCACTCGGAGTTCATCCCTATGACCACATAACCACCACCCGTTATGCCTGTGCCATTCATAAACCAGACATAGACGTCGCCGGAGTTGGTGTCTCTCAACATTATGTCGCTCTTGCCATCGCCATTAAAGTCGCCAATGGCGAGGATATCCCACTGCTTGGCCAACCCCTCAACTACATAGCCTCCAGCCTTTATTGTGGCGCCATCCATAAGCCACAGGTATACGGCACCGTTGTTGGCGTTTTGCAAGAGGATATCGCTCTTGCCATCGCCATTAAAGTCACCAACCGCCTTGATAACCCAATCGGCCGATACCCCCTTGGCAACAAGATAGCCTCCCTTTATCGATGTCCCGTTCATGAGCCATATGTAGACATCACCCGTTGTGTCGTTGCGCCACAGGATGTCACTCTTACCATCGGCGTCGAAGTCGTACCTGGTAAAAGAGACCCTGCTTGATGGCGCATCCTGATAAACGGTGAAGGTCTGCCTCGCTATGCTCATCGTCCCCATGCGCTGGTTGGCAGTAGTATTTGCCGCCACTGAATAGGTAACACCGCCACTGCCAGTGCCTATATTGCCAGAGGTCAGCGTGATCCAACTTACGTCGCTTGATGCACCCCATGTACATCCGGTGCCTGTGGTTACGCTTACACTGTCGTTGCCACCAACCGAGGTGAATTGCTTACTCGTTGGGTTTATCGAATAGCTGCAAGTTGCGCCATCCTGGGTAACATTAAAGGTCTGCCCCGCTATAGTCATCGTCCCCATGCGCTGGCCGGCATCCGTATTTGCTGTCACTGAATAGGTAACGCTGCCATTACCGCTGCCGGAGCTACCAGAGGTCACCGTTATCCAACTGAAGTTGCTTGCCGCACTCCACGTGCACTCTGTGGGCGCCGTCACGCTTACACTGTCATTGCCAACGCTTGAGGTGAACTGCTTGCCCGTTGGGGTTATCGAGTAGGTGCATCCCGTGCCATCCTGCGTTACGGTGAAGGTCTTCCCCGCTATGGTCATCGTACCGATGCGTTGCAATGCGCCAGTGTTTGCCGTCACTGAATAGAAAACGCTGCCATTACCGCTGCCGGAGCTGCCGGAGGTCACCGATATCCAACTGACATTGCTTGTCGCACTCCATGTGCATCCTGTGACCGCCGTTACGGTTACATTGTCGCTGCCACCGCTTAAGGTGAATGTCTTGCTCGTTGGGGTGATTGCAAAGTTGCAAGAGGGGGTAAACGTGGCCGTCACACTCTTTGTGGCCGACATCGTCAGAGGACACGTCGAACTGGTCCCCGAGCAATCACCGCCCCATCCGGAGAAGGTTGAATTGTCACTGGCCGTTGCTGTGAGGGTCACGGATGTGCCCACAGCGAACAGGGCAGAACAGGTTGAGCCACAGTCTATACCGGAAGGGGAACTTGTTACAGTGCCACTGCCACTGCCGGATGTAGAGACGCTCAAGTTGATCATCAAGCTGGTCTGCCCCCCTCTGACTGGCCAGACGTTGTTGTTGGAAGTCTTGTTGTAGGCAGACAACAAACCGTCTGACATATAGATCGCCCACGCGTCCGTGATGGCATGAGGATTGGTGGTAGACGACCAGTAGAAACCAGATTGCACATTTGTAAATGGATGACTAGCTGGCAGCGAGGGACCAAAGCTACCACGATTGATCAAACTCAACAGCTCTCTTCTGTTTGGAAGGCGCCAGTCTGTGTAGCCCTGATAACTGGCCGTATTAAGGCACGCCACGTAAGTAAGCGCCATCCCCCAGCTCATAAACCCGCCCGGACATGACCCTATGGTTGGTGTGCCGGCATCCTTGAGCCAGATCAAACCCGTGAGTTTATCCGTTACCGTGCTGTTACCGTTGTCCGTGAACCTCGGATTAGGCCAGGGCATACCCTTCTGTAGCTCACCATCATCATCGGCGGCATAACTCGTCGTCTGTCCGCTGGCCCACACATACGCACTACCATATGGCGACAACCCCGAGTCGCGAACTAACAAGGCATATATGCTGTTAGACTTATCGCCGCTGTTGACAGTACCGTCAGACATATCGACAATCACAGCATCGGAGTTAAAGGTCTTGTATGTAGTAGAGGACCAGTAGAGGGAGTCCCCCATGCCTATAAACCCCTGCGTACCAAGCCACGTGCCAATATTAGACTGTTGCGCATTGGTAAGGCTTTCGAGCTCGTTGATGTTTGGAATCCGCCAGTCGGTGTAGCCAAGATAACTCGCATCATTTGCACACGTCACATAACTGACAAGGGCTACCGGCCAGGTCGAAGAACCTCCCACGCAATCGCCCACCGCTGGTAAAAGGGCGTTTTTAGCCCACATCAACGCTGTGAGCTTATCCGTAATCGTCTGGTCGCCGTTGTCGGTGAATCGCGGATCAGGCCAGGCCACACCTGCCCTTACCGAACCGTCATCACCCGTGGCATAGCTCGTCGTCTGCCCCGTCTGCGGCAGATTAATGCTGGCGGCATCGACCCCAGAGACCATCACAAGCCACAACATCACAACCAACACCAGGACAAACCATCTCCCTGCCCCCCAATGACTGTCACTACTATCAAAATAACCCCTCTCTCTCAAATAACCAAGCATAAAATAACCTCCAGTTTTTTTTCTATACGGTTCCATTTTATCAAAAGCTATAGAGATTTTACAAGGCATCTGTGTATGTTGTTGATTAAAAACATACCAGGATTGAGCATTACGGGGTCAAGGTGACTTCTTCGTGGCCGGGGTGCCCCACCCCTCCCCTTGTGGAGGGGTCTGAGGGAGGGGCGGCCAGGCGTCCTCCCTTTTTTTTTAGTCCTGGTAGGAGTGGAATATATCGACAAAGTCGAGGGCGACCCTTTTGAAGGCCTCAAGTATTTCGGGGTCGAAGTGTTGCGGGATGGTCCTGCCATCGCCTGTTGTGATGATCTCATAGGTCTTGCCGTGTCCCAGGGGGGCTTTATATGGCCTCTTCATCATGAGGGCGTCGTACTGGTCACAGATGATCACGATCCGCGCGCAGAGGGGTATCTGCTCGCCACTGAGACCATCGGGATAACCCGAGCCATCCCACCTCTCATGGTGACGCAGGGCGACTGTCGCGGCCATCATGATCTTGGCGTTTGAAGAGCCCTTAAGCATGCAACCACCTATCTTGGCATGACTCTTCATGATCTCAAACTCCTCTTTAGTCAGCGCAGCAGGCTTAAGGAGGATACCGTCCGCTATCCCTATCTTTCCGATGTCGTGCAGGGCGCTGGCAAACGCTATGTCATCGACAAAGTCAGCAGACATCCCCAACGCCTCTGAGAGCCTCCTGCAATAGAGGCCGATCCGTGTCAGGTGTGAGGCGGTGTCGGTATCCCTGCACTCGGCAGCCGCGGTAAGACGCCTCAGGAGTTCGTTGTTGAGGTCCTTGACTATAATGAGGGCATTGTTGAGCTCCCTGGTCCTTTGTTCAACTGTGACCTCAAGGCTGCTTCTATAGTCTTTCTCCATCATAGTGAGGCGATTGAACCTCACGGCCTTTTCAACCGCCAATATAAGGTCCTGCGGGTCATAGGGCTTGATGATGAAGTCAAAGGCGTTCCTTCTTATAGCCTCAATTGTGGTCTTGACCTCGACAAAGGCCGTCATGAGGATTATCGGGGTCTCAATGCCGGCTGCCTTTATCTCTTGTATGAGTTCAAGGCCAGAGATGCCCGGCATCTTTATGTCGGACATCACTACGTCATAGCTGCCAAGCCTCAGTCTTTCAAGGGCCTCCTTGCCGCCTGAAGCGGCAGTGACCTCGTAGCCTTCTTCCTCGAGTATCATAACCACTGAATCTAATAAATCCCTGTCATCGTCAACGACAAGCAATTTCGCCTTGTTCATTAGTCAAGCACCTCCCTTATCTTATTTAGCAGGATGTCCGGTCTTACTGGTTTTTGCAGATAAGTCCCGATCTGTTCCAGAACGTCTTGATTTTTAATAATCTCATAGGAGTAACCGCTCAAAAAGATAACCTTGACCGCTCTACCGGTCTCTTTTATGTGGTCGTAAACGACCTTGCCATTTGCCCTGGGCATTACCACATCTAGGAGTACGAGGTCGATCCCGGACGTGTGCTCATCGAACTTACTCATGGCCTCTATGCCATCTGCTGCCCATATCACCTTGTAGCCTGCCTCCTGGAGCAAGATACTCATACTGTTTCGCATCTCCTCGTTATCTTCGGCCAGGAGTATGGTTTCGGTGCCGCCTTTTGTCCTGGGTTTAACAGAGGTATTGGCCTCCTGGGGTGCCCTGTCAAGGAGAGGCAGGAGTATTGTAAAAGTGGAACCGACACCCGGCTCACTGTATACGTTTATGTAACCTTTATGCTGTTTGACGACCCCATAGACGGTGGCAAGCCCCAGGCCTGTGCCCTTGCCCACCTCCTTGGTCGTAAAGAAGGGTTCAAATATCCTCTCCCTCGTGTCCGCGTCCATGCCCGTTCCGGTGTCGGAGACGACTATCCTGGCATACTCGCCGGTAGTGGCGTAGTTGTGTCTTGCCGTGAAATTGGCGTCTATGTTTGTAATGTCCGCCTTGATAGTCAACATCCCGCCCTCAGGCATGGCGTCCATGGCGTTATTAACGAGGTTGATAAGCGCCATTTCGATCTGCACACTATCGGCATTTACAATAATATCGGGGTCATGCAGCAAGACCTGGAGGTCTATATCCTCCCTGACGAGCCTCTCAAAGAGCTTTCTCGTGCTTGTTATAATGGTTGTGAGGTTTACGATCATGGGGTTGATTACATGCTTTCGGCTGAAGGTCAGGAGGCCTTGCGTCAGGTACGTGGCCTTATCCGTGGATGAGAATATCTGTTGCACGAAACTCAAGAGTTGTTCATCATCCTTGAGCCTTTTTTTCAGGAGGTAGGTATAGTTCTTTATGGCCGAGAGGATATTGTTAAAGTCGTGGGCAACGCCGCCGGCGAGCTGTCCAACGGCCTCCATCTTCTGCGAATGCCTGAGCTCTGACTCAAGTCGCTTCTTATCCGTGATATCATCAGAGGACTTAAGGTAGTTTGTCACATTGCCATCAGAGTCCCTCAGGGGAAACACCTTGGCAGACTCCCATATCTCTGTGCCATCCTTTAACCTGTTGCAGAGCTCCCCCTGCCATTGCCTGCCAGCAGTGATGTTACTCCACAGTTGTGCATACACCGCCGGGGGCGTCTTCCCGGATTTTAATATCCTGGGGTTTTTACCTGTTACCTCGTTTAACTTATAACCTGTCACCTCGGTAAATCTCCGGTTTGCGTACTCTATATCACCCTTGATATCAGTAATAACCACCATGTTTGGGCTTTGCTCGATCGCATAGGCTGCCCTGCGGAGATCGTCCTCGGCCATCTTGATATCCGTTATGTCCTGCATGAGGGCAAGGACGTGGACTGAGCCATCATCAGCATGAATAAGGGTGGTTGAGATGGAAATGAGTTTCTCATTGCCATCTTTAGACATTATTTCCCACCTCTCGGCAATGATGTTGTCACCAGCTCTGAGGCAATCCCTGCGCTGGATCGCGCGTCTTCGCATCTGTGGATCGGGGAACAGGCTCTGATACCAGCCAAGGCGGTTTATCTCCTCTATGGTATAACCTGTTATATCGGTCATACGGCGATTCCACACGGTAAAGAGGGTATAAGGGGGCTGCTCAATGGCATGACAGACACATAGGCCATCGGTGACGTTTTCTATGATAAGATTGTTAAACAGGTTTTTATCTCTTAGCTCAACCTCGGTGTGCATCCTTGCGATGATCTGCTCTTCAAGCAGCCTGTTTGAGGTAACAAGCTCGCTCGTGCGTCTTTTGACCTCACCTTCAAGGCGTTGACTGTATCTTTTCAGTTCCTCGTCAACCCTCTTACGCTCTATAGCCATAGCGTAGTAGTTGGCAAGGCGTTCAAGCACGTCCCTGTCAAACTCTGTGTAATCACGGCTGGAGTTGGCTACGGATACCTGTCCAACGAGCCTGTCGCCCAGCAGGGCCGGCACCGACAGGAGCCGCGTTATGGGTATATGTCCCTCGGGCGCCCCGACACTTCGAGGATCGCCTTGAGGGTCATTTGTCAACAGCGGTTTTTTGTTCTCCAGCACCCAGCCAAGTAAACCAGCAAGTCTCTCAAAGACGAAGCCCTTATTTGGTACGTCACACTTGTCCCACATATCCGTCGTAAAGGTAGGACAGACCAAAGAACCCGTTTCAGCATCAATGTAGCCGACATAGCCATATGCGCTCTCAGTCAGGGTCTTGGCATGGTGCAGGAGCAGGTCAGATATATCCTTGAGAGATATCTGGTCGGATTGTATAAGCGCCCTGGAGAGTTCAGCCATTGCCCTGTTTACGTTGGAGTCCCAGATCAAACACCTCTGGATGTTCTGCTGCTCGGTGATGTCCTCAACGAGCTCTATGACGGCATAGACGTAGCCGGTTTCGTCCTTGAGGGGGCTGGCCACAATCCTGTAGTTTTGGATATCTCCTTCGAAAGGCGTCTCAGTGGCGCTCTCATGCACCTCACCGTCTTTAAAGGAGAGGATCGTGGGGCAATAGGCACAGATACGGTTGCCGGGGGGGTTGTTAAAGCTCTCATAACACAACGGGGCATCCGATACGTCGATATGTGGATTCCATTGTCTCATCCTTCTGTTAAGCGAGAGAACCTCCATCCCCCTGCCTATAACGGCTATCCCTATACCGATGTTTTCAACAATGCTGCCGTACATCTGCTCGCTCTGCAGGAGCTGGCTGTTGAGGTCCCTAAGCTTGCGAGCCATCTTACGTCCGCAGATGGCCATTTCGATGTTTGTCTGCAGCTCCATATACCTTACGGGTTTGATGAAATACCCCTGAGTGTCGGTTATCCTTGCGCGTTCAAATATAGCCTCATCGGAGCGTGCCGACAGGTATATCACGGATGCGTCTGATATCTCCCTTATGCGCTCTACCGCCTCTATGCCATCCATCTCTCCCACCAGGGTGATGTCCATCAGTATCACATCGGGGGCGTTGTCCTTGACGCTCTCTATGGCCTCGATACCGGTTGTGGCAGGGGGCAAGACCTCATACCCCATGCGCCTAAGGAGCCTGCTCAAACCCTCAAACTCCTGGAGCTCGTCTTCTACTATGAGTATCTTTGAGGTCGCCATAATCTATTATAGAATATACGTTAATAAAAAAGAAAAGAGAGAAAGGGGCGGCAGAGCTTCTTTGTCTGTGCATAGGAAATTCTATCAAGTTCTTTGCTTATACAACGACTATAGATCAGCTGATACATGCTCTTTTGCTTCCCTTTCCTTCAGATACTCCTCGAAGTCCTCGGTGGGTTCGTCTTTTCTCTCGGCCAGTATCCTCATACAGTAGTGATCCTCTATCAATTCCTCTATACGTCTCAACTCATCAACATCAACAATAGCAGATATCTTATGCCCCTGGCTATCTGTTATATATCCCTTGATCTTCAGGAAATCGATCTCGTGTTCATACTCATACTTTTGTTCCTGATCTTGCTCTTGTAATATCTCTACAGCCATGTTGCCTCCTTTTGCTTATCTATACATTAATTTTAACATAAGCAGACACTACAATGTTTATACTCTAGGGCAATCGCATATTGAGATAGCAGCCACCCATTATGGGGTCAAGGGGTCTGCGACCCCTTGCAGGGGGGGTCGAGGGGGGGGCAGCGCCGCCCCCCTTTTTTCTTTACACTCCCTGTAGCGTTATGATAAACTCGGCCCCGTCCTCGACGTTGCTGACTGTGAGGCTGCCAGCCATATTGGTCTCTATTATCGTCTTTGACATGTAGAGGCCTATCCCCGTACCGCCTGATTCCTTCGTCGTAAAATAGGGTTCAAATATCCTCTCTATCACACATTCTGGGATGCCGCCGCCGTTGTCTCGGATTGAGAGGGTTATTTCGCCGCTGTGTTCATCTCTGTGAAATGTTATTTCAATGTGTCCCTGTACATAGGCCTCGATATCCCTTCTTCGCATTATTGCGTCTTTTGAGTTGCTCAGGATGTTAAGTATCACCTGTTTAAACTCATTAGGATATCCAGCGACAAGTAGTTTTGAGCCTTGCGTTGTTTTTATCTCAATGGAGATATCGTTTTTGTTAAAGATGCCAATAAACAGGAAGATTAATTCTTCTATGGCAGCCCTCACATTAAATGTGACCCTCTCTTTTGATGGTTTAAAGAAGTTTTTGAAGTCATCCATCGTATTACTCATAAACATGATCTGGCGCATCGATGAGTCAACCATTTTATCAATGTATTGCTCATTTACCTCGTCATATATATAGGCCGATTTCAGGTCTTGTACGAATAGCGACAGGGCGCTTAGTGGTTGCTTCCACTGATGGGCAATTGATACTATCATCTCCCCCATGGCTGCCATCTTGGATTGCTGGATGAGCATCTGTTCATTTCTCCGCCTGGCTTCTGTCTCTGTGGCCACCCTGACCTCAAGGTTAGCGTTGAGGTTTCTTAGTTCCTCTTCCAGCCTTTTGTGCTCGACAGCCATAGCGTAGATACTGGCAAGACGGGTTATAAAGTCTAAATCCTCATTGGTGTAATCTCTCCCGGCGTTTGCTACCGATATCTGTCCAATCAGCCTGCCTTGAATCTTTGCTGGCACCGAGAGAAATCTCTGTATGGAGACATGCCCCTCAGGTACACAGCCCTTGTATGAGGGGTGTGTTTGGGGACTATTTGTATCTCTATCTATCTCCGATACAAATCCGTGTAGACTCCCGGTTAGTTCCATTGCGTGTCTGTTAATGACCACGGCTATATCATAGATGCTACTATCAGGGGAGAGAGAGACCCTGGCCACCTCCGCGGCTGCCATTTGAAGCTCCAGCTCCCTCTTTTGCCTCAACTGAATCTTTTTAATATCAGTAATATCAAAGAATATCTCAAACTTGGATATTGAACCGTCCGCGTTTGTAATTGGGGTACCAAGGAGTGAGTATGTCTTTTGGGTCTTCGGGCTATACCACTCCCGCTTGACAGTTTCACCGGCAAAGACCTCCTCATTTCTGCACCAGGGGCATGGCTCTGTCCTGTCGTTAAGATACGCATAGCACTTACGACCGTTTGTCTCTCCAAAATCACGGATCATCGCTCCGTTTACAAGCTCTATATCGTGGTCCTTGTTTACTATATAGAGACCGACGGTTAAGGCATCGGCTATTCGCTTGAGTTTGTCTCTCTCTGTCTTAAGCTCCATCTCCATATATCTTCTCAGGCTGATATTTCTGAAGACACCCTGTATAAATGGCCTGCCTTTATGATAAATGACCTGCCCCAACACCTCACAGGGGATTTTATCTCCATTTGCCCGTACCACATCAATCTCCAAAGGATAAGCCCAGTCATAATTGATCAGGTCTCTGATGTATTCTTTAAACAATTCCGTTGATTGTTGCCCTCTGTCCCTGGGGTGCAATTGGGATTGATGCATCCCCTTGATCTCATCCACAGGCATACCCAGCAGCAGAGCCGCCGTCTGGTTGGCATCAACGATATAACCTGTCCTGGGATCAGCGATAAATATCGCATCAGGAGACTTGTCAAACAGACTCCTGTAGCGCCCCTCACTCTCCGTCAGCTCGGCGATCATTCGCTTCTTGTCTGTTATCTCATCCACAATGACGATATGAAAGGCAGGATTGTCCAGGCTCTCCCATAAATGGCACTTTTTAACGCTTGCCCATATAACTTGTCCATTTTTACGGACATACCGTTTTTCCATATCAAAACTCTGTATTTCACCGGCAATCAGGCGTTTCATATTATCCATATCCAACTTTATATCGCCATTATATGTTATATTGTGAAATGTGAGGTTTAGCATCTCATCCTGGGTATAACCGAAGATATTGCAATATGCCTGGTTGACCCTAACGAATCTCCCGGTAAGTGACTCTACAATAGCAATCCCAACAGGCGCCTGTTCAAAGATTACCTTAAACATCCGTTCACTCTCCTTACTGCCCCACACCCTTGTAGCAAGGTGATCAGATTCGCTCCTTACAGTCGCTGGGTCTGATATGGTCTGCCCGACAATAGCAGATTGGCCGCTTAATCCTTTATGCCTCTCTGAACCTTCAACCTTGACTTGTATCTGACTCCAGTCCTCTATAAGCTGCTCATTTGTTTCTTCTCCCTCTATCATTTTATGAATCCTCCATATACTGTCTTGCAGTATGTTACAGATTGTCTGCCCTACTATCGGAAGCACTGATAGCATCAGTTATTACAAAATTCGCGCCTACTTTGATTATTATACCATATTGTCTGTTACATATGGGTGACAGACTCGGAAAATTTCTAATACAGTCAAGATAAAAGAAGCGATATGATATCCATGTCATTATCATACTCAAGTCATACTCAAGAACCATGCCAGTGGCTATTGCGGATGTAGGGAACCTTAACATAACAACATAATGTGGTTAATTGCTATGTTGCATGGAAGATTAGAGAGGACTGCAGATGTGACCGATGCGTCATACACAAAACCACTGTCCCAAGCAAAGATCAAAGTGTCAGGACATGACGTATCAGTCATACGCAATGACCGATGCGTCATAATCAGCAATAACGTAGCGTTTGAGCCGTCGAACACGCCAACCATAGCCTGAAGCCCAACCTTGCTGCCCAACTATTGAGGCTGTCTTTGTCTTATTTCCATTTGCCTCCTCAACAGCGGGTGCATCAATTTTTCATGGGTAAGAGTATCAATTACGGCGCGTCAAGGGGGCC
>JADFXD010000018.1 GCA_015233725.1 Nitrospirota bacterium
GGGACTGGTCCCCTTGTGGGTGGGTCTGAGGGAGGGCAAAGCCCTCCCTTCTTGTCCCTTCTTGTTCTTTTTTGTCTTAAAAAGGAGGATTGAATGACAGAGGCGCGGATACTTTTTGAAAGAGGCACGACGGACCCGCAGGCGGTGAGGTTCATGTATGAGGGCGCTGACTCCGCCTGGCAAACCATAACCTGGGGGGATTTCCTTGGGCGCGCGACACAGATTGCCCTCTACCTCAGAGACATCGGCATAGGGCCTGACAAGAAGGTCTCTATCTTTGCACGCAACCGGATCGAGTGGCCCTTCTGCGTGATGGCCATACACGCCTGCCGTGGGGTACTTGTACCCATTTATCAATCAAACACGGCCAGCCAAACACAGTACATACTCAACCACTCGGACTCCGAGGTGCTCATCACCGAGAGCGAGCTGCTTCCAGTACTGTTTAGGATATGGAAGGAGCTGCCCAGACTCCGAAAGGTCATCGTCATGGGCATTAACGACCCAGGGCAGCAAGACCAGATCGAAAGGCAGCTTGAGGACTTCAACAAGAACACCGACCTGCCCATTAAACCGGCAGACGTCAAGCAGAGGCTGATCGCGATCAACGACGTCTACGAAAACGGCGAGGCCCTAAGCAGACAAAGACCGGGGGCATTTGAGCGGCTCTGTGAGGCGATAACAAGGGATGACGTATCCTCGATCCTCTATACATCAGGCACCACGGGACAACCCAAGGGCGTGGCCCTCACCATAGACAACCTCTACACAAACGCCGGAGACTGGATCGAGGTCTTGGGTCCGCTGATCCCGGAGACCAGGGTAGACCTCTTGTGGCTGCCAATGTCGCACATATTCGGCCTTGGCGAGCTGGGGCTTGGCAACACGTTGGGCTTTACCACCTACTTCACGACCCCGCAGGCGGTTCTAAGGCACATGCCCGATGTCCGCCCGACGGTCTTTATGAGCGTGCCGGCCTATTGGGAGAAGCTGTATCTCGACGCCAAGGGCTTCTCCGATCAGAGGTCGCAGCAGCTTGACAGGCTCCACGTCCTGACGGGTGGGCGTTTGAGGTTTTGCCTCTCAGGTGGGGCGGGGCTAAAGACGCAGGTCAAGGAGTTCTTCTACGAGACGGGGCTATTGATCATCGAGGGCTACGGCCTTACCGAATGTTCGCCGACGTTGACCATGAACCGAAAGGACGACTTCGACTTTGACTCCGTGGGAAAGCCGTTTCCCAACGTGCAGTTGAAACTCGCCCCCGATGGCGAGATACTGGCAAAGGGGGCAAACATCTTCCGGCAGTACTACAAGGACGAGGCAGCAACGGCAGAAACCTTTGACGATGAGGGCTGGTTTAAGACCGGTGATCTTGGCTCCTTCACGCAACGGGGCTTTCTGAAGATACTCGGACGCAAGAAGGAGATAATCGTCACATCGGGGGGTAAGAACATCTCTCCACAGGCGATAGAGTCGCAGTTTCGGGACGACCCCTACATAGAGCACATAGTCCTATACGGGGACGAGCGTAAGTTCCTGACGGCTTTGGTCACGCTAAAGGCGTTTGCTGTCATGGCATACGCGGCAACTGCAGGAATCGTGGAGGGCGATTATTCGGCCCTGATCAGGCGACCAGAGGTCATCGCCCTCGTGCAAAGGTCAGTGGATGAGGTAAACGCAACGCTATCGTCATTTGAGACGATCAAGCGGTTTTACATCCACGACAGGTCGTTGAGCGTGGAGGAGGGATTTCTGACGCCGTCGTTTAAGCTTAAGCGCAGACAGGTTCATGAGCGCTTCAGGGACGTCCTCGACGGGCTGTACCGGTAGGAGGTAGCGATTATGGCCCTATCCATAATTAAACGAGAAAAGGGAAAAAAGGGGGCGGCTCCGCTTTTTTACCGCTCCAGGACGCTCCTGGCCCCCTCAGCCCTAATGCTGTTGACTTAAGGTAAGGATGTAAGAATGATTTACTATATAAAAAGGAGGCTATAAAGTTGGGACCACCGATATAAAGAATTAATTATATGGTGCATAAGGCACTTCAATCAGCATATAATTTAATTGTTATCAAATATCTCAGCGAGTAGGAAGCAGGCTTCCAATATATTACTACAAGCTTAGGAGGAAAGAAATGTCTCAAGGCGATAACAGCGTTAATAATCCCAATCAGAGTACAGACTGTCATTGGGCGGGTGCACGGTGGTGGAAGTTTGATTTTCACACTTACAAACAAAACCGCAAAAATATATAGACTTGAAACTTAACCTGGCAGAAGTGCTTGGTTCTGATTCTCATCATCCATTGAATCGACAGGGATGCGACTTAACCTTAGCACAGGATGGGGTCAAGGGGGCTGGCCCCCTTGCAGGGGGTTCTAAAGGGGGGCGGCCAGGCGCCCCTTTCTTTCTTCATCTTCTCGTATATAATTAACTATGGGCAGGTACTTATCATGTTACATAACATTGTAAAGCTGGTGTATTTCTTTTTTCTGCGTGTCATAGCGGCCATATTTCCCTTTAGGGTGGCATACCTTATCGCCAGGGTCATTTCGATGGTGGCATTTCTGGCGGCCAGGAAAAAGCGCCTGATGGTCCAACGGGAGGTGGAGCGTTTGTTTCCGGGGTCAACCCGCTCACGGGTAGACAGGATCGTGAAACGCACGTTGGAGGGCTTCTTCCAGGGCGAAATGGAGGTGTTTCTCTACCCCAGGATAAACAAGGACAACATCAACCGCCTTGTCAGGTGCGTTGGATTGCAGCACCTTGAGGATGGCCTCAGGGGTGGTCGTGGGACGATGCTGTTGTTTGCCCACTTCGGGGCCAATCAGATGATTATGCCGGCCATTGGATACAGGGGGTATCGGATGTCTCAACTGAGCGCTCCGGCCACGGTGTGGATTGAGCGCCTGCCAGAGATGAAGTCAACCCTGGTAGAGAGGATGATGCTTAAGCACAAGTGGAGAAACGAACAGTCCCTCCCGGTTAGACACATCAATATATTTGGCTCTCTGAGAGAGGCCTTTATGTGCCTCAGGAGAAACGACCTCCTGGGGATCGCCATAGACGGCGGTAGTGGCCGAGATACGGTAGAAGTCGATTTCCTGGGCAGGAAGGCATACTTCCCAACCGGAGCTATTGATATGGCCATAAGGACGAGGTGCTGCGTCCTGCCTGTATTTATGCTGAGAAATAAGGACGCCACCAACACAATGATAATAGAACCCCCCTTAGAGTACAGGGTTGATGCGGACAAAGAGGCAGATATCAGATACGCCACGCAGTTGTTTGTAAGCCGCCTGGAGCATTACGTCCTGAAACGTCCCTGCCACTACATGTATTTCCTCGCCTGGCGCTCCTTCATGGTCACAAAGGGAGATACACCCCTTCTGCCCCCTCCCTTTTATTCCCTCCCACAAGGGGAGGGAGATTAGGAAGGACTAACAAAAAACCTTGACATAAGCAGATACGATGGTTTATACTACGCCGTAGACCGTAGAGTCACTTTTGCCTTCTATACGGAGATGGGTGACCTAGAGATGTACGGATTAAGGGGGGTTACGTTGTGAGCTGGTTTAACAACATGAAGACTGCGACGAAGCTGATAATGGGCTTTTTGATTGTCAGCGTTATAACCGCGGTGGTTGGGGTCGTTGGGGTTACCAACATGGGGACGATGAACTCTATGGCGAGCGATATGTATGAAAGGGAGCTGATGGGGGTTTCTTACATCAAGGAGGCAAATATCGACCTTATATACATAAACCGCGCTGAGAAAAACTACATCCTGGCAATGACAGACGAGCAACGTAAAAAGACTGCAGCAAACATTGAAAAATACTGGGGCATGTTCAGGGAAGAACTAGCCAAGGCAAAGTCTCTTACTCATACTGAAAAAGGCAAAGAGCTATTCACCAAACTTGAGAGCGAGATAACAGATTGGGAAAAGCTTCATAAACAGGTTGTAGAAACAGCATCGAAAGAGAAACTTGCAGAGGCCCGGCAAGCAACCACTCTCACAATGGGATTAGCCAGAGACAAGGCTATTGTCGTTGATGATACACTCACAGAAATAAGCAAGGTAAACGAAGTCAGTGCCAAGGGGCTCTCTGAAGAGACAATTAAGACATACAACAGTGGTCGTAGCTTCATGATAGGGTTGATTGTAGTTGGCATCGTGTTTGGCATGATCCTGGGTATATTCATATCGGGTTCAATAATGAGCCAGTTGGGAGGAGAACCTGCGGTTGTGGCAGATATAGCCCAGAAGATAGCGAAGGGCGATCTGACCATGAGGTTAGACGTAAGCAAAAACAGAGTCGGTGTATATGGTGCGATGGTGGATATGGTAGAGAAATTGCGAGAAGTAGTTGGAAACGTTAGGAGCTCCTCTGACAATGTGGCAGGAGGAAGCAGGCAGATCAGCGCCGCCGCGCAGCAGCTCTCCGAGGGCTCTACGGAACAGGCAGCGTCGGTCGAGGAGGTGTCGTCGTCGATGCAGCAGATGGCGGCAAACATAAGACAGAACGCGGATAACTCTAAGGAGACTGAGGGTATCGCCGCCAAGTCCTCACAGGACGCCCGGGAAAGTGGCTCGGTTGTGGCAGACGCAGTGAGCGCGATGAAGGAGATCGCCGGTAAGATATCGATCATCGAGGAGATAGCGCGGCAGACAAACCTCCTGGCCTTAAACGCGGCAATTGAGGCGGCAAGGGCAGGCGAGCACGGCAAGGGCTTTGCCGTAGTAGCGGCCGAGGTGAGAAAGCTCGCCGAGCGTAGTCAAAAGGCAGCCGGCGAAATCGGCCACCTATCCACGACCACCGTTACCAAGGCAGAACAAGCGGGCTGTATGCTTGCCAAGTTAGTACCAGATATAAAAAGAACGTCAGAGCTGGTCCAGGAGATAAGCGCCGCAAGCAACGAACAGAATTCAGGTGCAGACCAGATAAACAAGGCCATCCAGCAACTGGATCAGGTGATCCAGCAAAACGCCTCCGCATCGGAAGAGATGGCATCCACGGCAGAGGAGCTCTCCGCGCAGGCTGAACAACTGCAATCTGCCATATCGTTCTTCAAGTTAGACCAAGGCTTTTTGGGCAGCCGGAAGGAGTCCCAACGACCGGTCACAAAGACGGCTGCAAGGCCCAGACAATTAGCCCACATAGCGCCACAAAAGACTAATACGCCCCAAAAGGCCACCAGGAGCACCGATATAAATAAAACGGATCGCTTCTTACAGTCGTTGGGCTCAGAAGAAAAGTCTGATACCGACGCGGACTTTGAAAGGTTTTAAGGCACGCCTAAAAAAAGAAAATGGTAATAGTTCAGCCCTGGGCATAAAGTGAGAAGCCTCTGATATCCCCCTACCTTTATGGGAGGGGCTAGGGGAGGGAGAGTGCCGCAGGGGAAGTCCCATTTGAAAAGGAAACCGAACCCAACACTTATCTCCAACTACTTCTTTTTGGTCTAAGTTGACAAAACACCCTGAATTGAATCAATATATAAGGTGAAGAGGATTGCAGGAAAATAAGGGCATAGCTTAAGGGTTATAAACGGCAAGAGGAAGATATGGATAGATTTAAGAAGGATGGAGAACATCCAGCTAAGGCGGCTTTTGATGCGTTCAACAAGATATTTAAGGAGTTTGAACAGACAAGGGTTGAGAGGATTAGGTGCTGGGAGTACTTCAAGTGTGAGCAGGCAAAGACGGGTAGTTGTTCAGCATTTACGAAGTCTGCCGGGAGACGGTGCTGGCTGGTGGCGGGTACATTAAGCGGGACTGAGCCGGACTGTCCGCGCGCTAAGGCGCTCAAAAATTGCAAGGAATGCGAGTTCTATCAAAAAATAAAAAAAGGTGAGTTCTGACACGTGAGATGCAGCTTAACAGACTCTATACAAGAGAGGAAAGTCTATACAATCAAGCAAGAAAGCGAGGTTTGGCAATGTCTAAAACGATAGAACTGTACAACTTGCTCAAGGACAAGCTAGGTGAAGAAGCTACAAGGGTCTTGATTGATACCTTTGACGCTGTAACAGAGAAAGCTAAGGCTGAAGCGGCTACAAAGGCCGATTTGCAAATATTAAAAACAGAGTTAGAGGCAAAGTTTGACACAAAGTTGCCTGAAGTAAAGGCCGATATCCTCAAGTGGACATTTCTGTTTTGGATAGGACAGTTGGCAGCCATAACCGCGTTATTTAAGTTTTTTGGGAGTCATTGAGTTCATCCACTATACAATCAAGCAGGGAAGCGAGGTTTAGCAATGTCTAAAACGATTGAACTGTACAACGTGCTAAAAGACAAAATAGGCGAGAAAGCTACAAGGGTCTTGATCGATACCTTTGACGATGTAGCAGAAAAAGCCAAGAGTGAAGCTGCTACAAAGGCTGATTTGCAAGTGTTGAAAACAGAGATGCAAGCATTGAAAACAGAGTTAAGAACAGAGATGCAAGCATTGAGAACAGAGTTGAAAACAGAGATGCAAGTGATAAAGGCAGAGTTAGAGGCAAAGTTTGAGGCAAAGCTGGCTGAGGTAAAGGCCGATATCCTCAAGTGGACATTCCTGTTCTGGGTAGGGCAGTTGGCAGCTATGGCCGCATTATTTAAGTTTTTTGTGGGACATTGAGTCATCATCTAACCATGCAATACAGCAAGGACGTCCTGCCTGTAGCAACAACCCCAACAGCGACAATAAATATAGTGTCACTTAACAAGACAATAGAGTCAAGGTTGCACTACATGATTCAGGAACTGACCACCATCTCAAAGGATACCGAACAAGAATTCATTGACCTGGGGGTAAAGCTACAGAACTTCTCTGTATCGTGTAACAGCAACAGCGACCATGCCTCAACGCTGGTCCAATCCATAGACAGTGGCAGCGGTTTTAGCGCTACAGCCTTAATGGAGCTCTTTATGAGGGTCTACGAAGAGATTGAAATCAGCGGCAATATCATACTCAACACGAGGACTAATCTGACGGAGCTGACTAACAACCTGCAAAAGATACCCACACTAACGGCCTTTCTAAAGAGGCTCTCCCACTCCATTACAGTGATAGGGACGTTAATACGGATAGAGACGGCACGGATAGCAGAGGCGGAGTTTAACGTTATGACGGAGGAGGTAGACAGACTCGCCAGTCAGATCGCGCTGGGTACGCAGGAGATAAATACCTCCGTACAGGAGTCAAATACCTACGTACAGTCTATCTTTGAAAGCATGGAGCCATTTATAAGCGCCTTTGATGCAAACCTCGCCACTGCCAGGACGCGCATTGACACAATCGTATCCGACCTCAGCTACATGGACAAGCAGGCCAAGTGGCTGTGTGAACGTATCGGCACACGGGCTGCCGAAATAACGCCTGAGATAGGGCAAATTGTCACCTCCCTGCAGTTTCACGATATGACACGGCAGCAGATTGAACACGTCTGTGAGGCCTTTGACGATATATTAAAGAAGGTTGACAACCACTCCTCCGAACATGAAAAGGATATTATCGTCTTGCTGAGATGGACAGTGGATGCGCTAAAGATACAGGAGGCACAACTGAACCTGGTGATGGAGCAGACGCAAAAGGCCTTTGCTGGGATATCAAGGCCGCTGCTTCGGATCTCGGAGCTGGTTGAGGCCCAGGCAGAGGATGCCAACCTGCTCCTGGAGGAGGAACAGAGTGGCAAGAACAAACTACAGGTGGTTGGGGCTGTGCTTGACGCCCTGGTCAATATCCTGGCCGTTGCCAACAACATGACGCAGGATGTGATGACCTACGTCAACCTTACGGCCGCAAAACTGGAAGGGCTGACCTCTCAAGTGACCAGCATAGAGACCATCAGCGAGAGCATAAATCTGCTGGCCCTAAATGCCATCATAAAGGTGTCGCGTACCGGGGTAAAGGCCAAGGGGCTAAACGTGCTGGCTGAGGAGATCAGCAAGCTCTCCACTAACGCCAAGGACAAGATTGCCGATGGTGCCACAATTATAAACTCGATATTGATCATGACGTCGGATTTTAAGGGTACCCTGAGCACCCACCTGACTCAACAGGTGGAGTCCTCAGCCCAACTGACCAGGCAGACTCGTCAGGCCATACGCGAACTGCTCGCCAGCGATGAGAAACTCATAAAGTCGATGAACGATATATCAAAGGGCACAAGAAAGCTCAAAAAGGAGATAGAAAAGGTGGTTGCAAATATCGCCTTTGAGAAGGTCACCAAAGACCGTCTGTCAAACGTTATTAACGCCATAAAAGAATTAATTGATAACATAACTGTGTCAATACCCGAGCATGATGCCAGCGACGCAGAGTACGCCCCCGACCTCAGCGATATGTTAAAGCGATATACCATGCAGTCGGAACGAATCATGCACGAGATGGCATTGATGGGCAACCCACCGCCAGGTACCTCCGGTGAACCCGACATGTGGGGCGATGCCAGCACAGAAGACAAGAAAGACGAAGACTCAATGGGCGACAACGTTGAGCTGTTCTAACAAGAAAGAAAAGGGGAAGAAGAAGAAAGAAGGGGTCTTTGATAGAAAATTTATTTGAGGAATAAAGTAATGGGGTCAAGGGCACTGGTGCCCTTGCAGGGGAGGTCTGAGGATGACCAGGAGCGTCCTGGAGCGAAAAAGAAGCGGAGCCGCCCTCCTTCTTTCCCTCAAATAATGTATAATAAGGGAGGTATTAAAAATGGAATTTACGATAAAGACACCTAAGAAAGAGGGTTTGTTGACGCTGGATGAGGATCTGACGATACAGAACGCCGTGGAGGTCAGAAACATGCTCCTAAAGGCTATCAGCAGTGTAAGTCATACCGTCATTGATATGAAAAACGTCGTCGCAGTGGATGTATCGTTTCTTCAGATCGTGGTTGCGGCGCTGCACAGTGTTGAGGCGTCAAAGAAGACCATAGGCGTGGTCAATACCGCGCAGGGATTTAGGGACGTTGTGGATCAGAGCGGCTTTACACACATCGTCAAGAGCCTTTTGCCAGAAGAATAAAGTTTAGAATAAAGATAGAATAAATTAAAAATAAACTATTGTTGGATAAAGGAGGTTTCTACTATGGGCAAGACTATAATGACGGTGGATGACTCGGCCAGCATCAGGCAGATGGTTAGCTTTACCCTGAAGGGGGCCGGTTATACCGTTGTAGAGGCCGTTGATGGCAAGGATGCCCTGGCCAAGCTCGATAAAACGCAGGTACACATGGTTATCACCGACCTCAACATGCCTAACCTTGACGGCATTGGTCTGATCCGTGCTGTGAGGGCCAAGCCAGCCTTCAAGTTCATACCAATAGTCATGCTCACCACTGAGTCCCAGGATACCAGGAAGCAGGAAGGCAAATCGGCAGGGGCCACGGGTTGGATCGTTAAACCGTTTAAGCCGGAACAACTCCTGGCGGTCATAAAGAAGGTGCTGGGATGAGCTCAGGAAACGAAGGTTTCGATAAAGGAAGAGAGATATTTACAGAGGAGGCCAACGAGCTCCTGGCCGAGCTTGAGACGTCGCTGTTGGAGCTTGAGGAGACCCCCACTGACACGGAACTTATCGGGCGGGTGTTTAGGGCCATGCACACCATAAAGGGGTCGGGCGCGATGTTTGGCTTTGATGACATTGCACACTTTACGCATGAGGTGGAGACTGCCTTTGATATGGTCAGAACCGGTAAGATGCTCGTGACCAAGGAGCTGATGGACCTCACCCTGCGGGCCAGAGACCAGATAAGGGCAATGCTTGATGGCACCTCCGTTGATGAGGCCATATCCAATGAGATTATTACCGCTTTAAGGGCGTTGATGGTCATCAATGTCTTAAGTGACGAGCAGGAGGGACAGCAGGAACAGCCTGGGGGGCAGGAGGCCGTCGCCAGGGTAGAACACACAGCAACAGACAACGAATCTGTAACGTACAGGATCCGCTTCAGACCACACAAGGAGTTGTTTCTGACGGGGTCAAATCCACTGCTGATGTTTGCCGAACTGCGCGAGCTGGGTAACTGTGTGGTTATCGCCCAGACTGACGCCATACCCCCGTTAAGTGAGCTCGACCCTGAGTCCTGCCACACCTCCTGGGATGTAGTGTTGACAACCACAGCGGATCAAAACACCATAAAGGACGTCTTTATATTCGTACAGGACATCTGTGACCTGACCATTGAGGTAATAGAGGCAGACAGCGATATGCTGGAGCAAGAGAGACACCTCAAGCTCGGTGAGATACTACTGTCGCGCGGGGACGTCTCCTTAAGCGAGCTACAGCAGGTCTTAGGTACGCAGAGGCGCGTTGGTGAGATACTCGTAGACTCCGGTATAGTGGGAGAGGACCAGGTGCAGTCGGCACTGGTAGAGCAGCAGCACATCAAGGAAGTCCGCCAGCAGCGTGCCAAGCAGGAGTCAATGGCAAGCATACGTGTGCCCTCTGACAAGCTGGATGGCCTGGTAGACCTCGTTGGCGAGCTTGTCACCGTGCAGGCGCGTCTGACCCAGACCTCTGCCACCTTTGGGGACGCCGTGCTCTCCATCATCGCCGAGGAGGTCGAACGCATAACATGGGAGCTTAGGGACAGGACAATGGGCATACGTATGATGCCTATTGGCGGGACCTTTAGCAAGTTTAAACGCCTGGTGCGAGACCTCTCGGCTGAACTGGGCAAGGACATAGTTATGACCACCGATGGGGCCGAGACCGAGTTGGATAAGACCGTCATAGAAAAACTCAACGACCCGCTGGTTCACGTCATCAGAAACAGCATCGACCACGGGATCGAATCCCCGGAGGCACGTCTAAAGGCCGGTAAACCAAAACACGGCACCGTGCATCTGACAGCAGGACACTCAGGGGCAAACGTCGTAATCCAGATAAAAGACGACGGAGCGGGGCTTGACACAGAGGCAATCCTTAACAAGGCCATCAAGAGCGGCATCATAACCCCGGAGACTGAACTCTCTGAAAAGGATATATTCTCCCTTATCTTTGAACCAGGCTTCTCCACTGCCAAAAACATAACAAGCGTATCGGGCAGGGGCGTGGGGATGGACGTCGTAAAGAAAAATATAATCGCCCTGCGGGGCACAGTTGACATAAAGAGCAAAAAGGGCGTTGGTACGACCATATCGCTGAAACTGCCCCTTACATTGGCTATCATAGACGGGCTGTTAGTCAAGATAAGCGATGACTTCTATGTCATCCCCCTGTCGGTGGTTCACGAGTGTGTTGAGCTGACGCGCAATGACGTCGAAAACTCGCATGGCCGGCACATCTCCTACGTGCGTGGGGCAATTGTGCCCTATATACGCCTGAGGGAGTATTTCGCGATCAACACCCCCGTGCCCGAGGTAGAGCAGATAGTGATCACAGAGGTGGAGGAGCAGAGGGTCGGTTTCGTCGTAGATTACGTGATCGGTGAACACCAGACAGTTATAAAGACCCTTGGAAGACTATACAAGACCATAGAGGGCGTATCGGGGGCAACCATCCTGGGCGATGGCACCGTGGCACTCATCGTGGATGCACCAAAACTCGTCAGCGCCGTAAGGCTCGAAGGCATAGAGGCAGTTTCATAAGAAAAATAACATAATGGGTAAAATAAAGGGAAAAAGGAGGGCTTTGCCCTCTTTGTCGCTCCAGGACGCTCCTGGCTCCCTCAGACCCACCCACAAGGTGAGGGGTGGGGCACGATTTTATCGCAGCGGGGGGCGAGCCGCCCCTGGCTTAACATCGTCGCACCCGCCCCGGCCACGAAGAAGTACCCTTGACCCCATTATAGATTGTTCACATTACATGCTTAATTTCAATTACCTACTGAACGATTACGTGTTAATATGTTAAAATAAACAAGAATAAATATAAACAGGAGGTAACACAATGGCTGTAGCTAGCATCACAGAGACAACACAGTACTTGACCTTTAAACTAGCCGAGGAGGTGTTTGCCCTTGATATCACAAAGGTGCGGGAGGTGCTCGAGTTTAGCAGCGTGACCAAGATACCAAGGACGCCGGTGTTTATGCGTGGCGTCATCAATCTCCGTGGTAGCGTCGTGCCGGTGATAGACCTGCGATTGAAGTTTGGCATGAGCCAGATACAGAAGTCTATCAATACCTGTGTTATAATCGTGGAGATAACCCTCGGTAGTGAAAAGACGGTACTTGGCGCCCTGGCCGACTCCGTGCAGGAGGTCATTGAGCTTGAACCTGAAAAGATAGAATCGCCTCCTAACATCGGAATGCACATGAGCACAGATTTTATAAGGGGGATGGGTAAGCGCGACGACGTGTTTATTATCATCCTCGATATTGACAGGATATTTACGCTGGAGGAGTTATCAGATTTCCACAACGCCGGCAAGACACAATCTAACTGAGGGGGCAATGGTAGAAGAGGTACAAGACGATATACGTTTTTTAAAGGCAGCATTATCGGAGAAGGATTTCCAGCGCCTGAGCCATTTCGTTCAAACGGAGGTAGGTATCAAGATGCCCCCGGCAAAGAAGACGATGCTGGAGGCCCGTCTACAGCGCAGGTTGCGCACACTACAGATGAGGAGCTTTACCAATTACCTGGATTTCGTTTTTAGCCCTACAGGCTTTGACAGTGAGCTCATACACCTCATAGACGCAATAACGACAAACAAGACCGATTTCTTCAGAGAGCCTCAGCACTTTGAGTACCTGGTCAACAAGGCACTGCCAGAGCTGATAAGAATGCAGAGGCGCAATTTCATGGTCTGGAGCGCCGGCTGCTCCACCGGTGAGGAGCCTTACACCCTGGCAATGGTGCTTAACGAATTCAGCGAAAAAAATGACACCGACTTCATGATCATAGCCACAGATATATCGACCAAGGTGCTGGATAAGGCCAAGACCGCCATATACGAGGAGGAACGGGTCATCCCCGTCCCCAATAACATGAAGAAAAAATACCTCCTTCGCAGTAAGGACAGAAGCAAGTCCCTGGTGCGGATCGTGCCCGAATTAAGGGGGCTTATCAAGTTTCGCCGGCTCAACTTCATGGACTCGGACTTTGGATTTCGAGAGACAATGGATGTGATATTCTGTAGGAATGTCGTGATCTACTTTGACAAAAAGACACAGGAACAGTTGTTAAATCGCTTCGCCCGTTACCTGACACGGGGGGGGTATCTGTTTATGGGACACTCTGAGACGCTAAATGGTTTAGACGTACCCTTTGTCCAGGTAGCGCCAACTATCTATAGACTACCACATGGGCGGTGATAAATGCAGAGAGACTGCTGGCAGCGGATTACTGGCGGTGGTCGATGAAACCAGTTTGCCGATGGTGTATCTCAACCCCGGGCAGGTGCTTATGACTGACAAGCCAACGGTCGTCTCTACGGTGTTAGGCTCTTGTGTATCCGTTACCATGTTTAATGCTGCCAGGCAGTATGGCGCTATATGTCATGGCATGTTGCCTGATTGTAATGGCAGGGAGTGCTACGAATGCCCTGAAAGGCTGAAATATGTCGAGTGCTCTGTAATACACATGACCAGACATATTCAACGGGTTGGCATAGACCTTAAAGGCCTCGATGTAAAGATATTTGGCGGGGCCGAGGTCCTGGCCAGTGCGACTACGACCAGGAAGCGCGATACCGTCGGTAGACAGAACATTGAGGCGGCCTACAAAATACTATCAAGGCTGGGTCTTACGCCTTCGGTCACGGATGTAGGAGGTGTAAATGGTCGTAAGATATTATTCTACACCCACACGGGTGATGTCTATTTAAAGCGTCTTAGGCGGCAATTTTTATGATTGATATTCATATAAAGTGAGGTCTTTAGAGGAGTTATGAAGAAGATAAGAGTGCTTATCGTGGATGATTCTGCTGTAGTGAGGCAGACACTATCGGAGATCATGTCCTCCGATCCCATGATCGAGGTCATGGCCACTGCCTCAGACCCCTTTGTGGCGGCCAAGAGGATACAGGATGAGGTGCCCGACGTCATAACGCTTGACGTTGAGATGCCGCGCATGGATGGCATTACCTTTCTCAGGAAATTGATGAGTCAACATCCAATCCCTGTCGTGATGTGTTCGTCGCTGACCGACAAGGGGTCAGAGACCGCGCTAAAGGCTATGGAATTTGGGGCTGTAGAGATAATCAACAAACCGAGGCTTGGTACAAAGCAGTTTCTTGAAGAGGCCAGGGTCATGATATGCGACACGATCAAGGCGGCGGCCACTGCCCGCGTAAGGCGCCCTATGCCCGAGCACAAGGTAGCCCCAAAGCTCACGGCAGATGTCATGCTGCCTAAACCGACCTCAAAGGCCATGATACAGACCACGGAGAAGCTCGTCATCGTGGGTGCCTCCACGGGTGGAACGGAGGCGTTGAGGATATTTCTTGAGGAGTTCCCCGTTGACTGTCCCGGTATCGTGATAGTGCAACACATGCCGGAGCACTTTACGGCTGCCTTTTCAAAGCGTCTTGATAGCATATGTCGCATCTCTGTAAAGGAGGCGGCCGATAACGACTCCGTTGTCAGGGGCAGGGCGCTTATCGCCCCAGGCAACAAGCACACGCTGCTTAAGCGCAGTGGTGCCAGGTACTTCGTTGAGGTCAAGGATGGTCCGTTGGTGAGTCGTCATCGGCCATCGGTTGATGTGCTCTTTCGTTCGGCGGCCAGGTATGCCGGTAAAAACGCCGTGGGCGTGATCATGACCGGCATGGGGGATGACGGCGCCCGCGGGATGCTCGAAATGAAGGAGGCAGGCGCTACCACCATCGCCCAGGACGAGGCCTCATGCGTCGTCTTCGGAATGCCCAACGAGGCAATCAAACGCAACGCCGTCGATAAGGTCCTGTCCCTCGATAAAATCACCAGAGAAGTTATGAGACTCTGCGACTAAAAAAGAAAAGAAGGGGGACGCCTGGCCACCCCCCCTCAGACCCCCCTGCAAGGGGAGGGGTGAGGCACCCCGGCCACGAAGAAGCCCCCTTGACCCCATAATGGGTGAGCCTGTTATGTTTTTCTCTTGTCTATCTCTTTGATGGGAGAAAGCAAGTTTCATGTTGTATTTTTTGCTTGAATAATGATAGAATGGGGTCAGAAGAGTAGTATGAAATTTGACAACTTACATAGTGACATTGATTGTAACTGTATAACGAAAGAAGTTAAAGAGAATACCGTAGATATTTTTTTGTATAAGTTATATAAAAACGATATGACCATTGAAGAATTCCAATCTTATTGGGAAAAAGGACAGAAAAGACGACATAATCCCTGTGAGAGAATTTGTATGTTAAAAGGAATATCAGTTGAAAAAGCCATTAATAACGATATAGAGATTGAAATACTTAGTAAATTTAAAGAAACAGAGGAAATCAAGCCAAAGGAAAAAGAAAAGTATAAATACTATTGTTCTCTAAGGTTTAGAAAAGATGCAGGAATGGTGTGGAAGACAGGCGAAGGTAAGTATCATCATACCTTTTTCAAATGTGATGATTTTAATGTAGAACTCTTGGAAATAATCGAAGTAAAGCCACTTGAAAACAATGTTTGATATTGATAATAGTAGAAGATTTGATTCAGATTTGCCGTTAATTGAGCACAATTATCAGACTCTGTTGTTTGATAACGAACCGATCCTTTATACAGGAACAAATAAACACGGTAACCGCATATTAGGCTCTTCTGTCGACGAGTGTTATAAAAAAAAGGTTGAGCGATACTTCCATACCATCATAGACCCAAAAACCTATAATGACTTTCTTAGAAGAAAAATAACCTATCTTTCAATTATGCAGAAAGCAAAGGATATATTTGTAATTGATCAATCATTTGATGGCGACACAATACAGACTTATATCATTAATATTGATGATATCCCTAAAGATTATTTACCATCGGAGAAATCTTTTTGTCCTAATCAAGAAATACATCCCTCGCTTTCTTTTGCGTTAAAATTAAAAGGAGAACTTGCTGATTTACATTTAGCAGTACCTAAACAACTTGGAATAATTCAAAACTCCTTTAGTGGTTTGCTAAACTCATCATTTGAAAGCTTGAAAGAATTTATGCAGAAACCTGATATTCGGATTGCTCCATATGCTATAGGTAGTTTTAATATAAAATTCGATATAATATTAAAAGAGCAACCGTTTGATTTGTTTGAAAATGATGATATGTGGTTGAATTTTATAAATGAGTATATGATATATTGTACCAACTACCTCCCAAATGAAGTGGACGCAATTTTCACCCATGATAAAGAGACTCATCATTTCAATAAAATTCTTGAAAGTTATCAAAATCTATTTAATCGTTCATATGATAAAATGCCAGATAAAAGAAGAAAAATATTATTAAATGTTATAAGGATTTCAGCTAGTGAATTAGGTGAATTAGCAAAAAATATTGGTACTAACTTTACAAGTATTGAAGTAAACAATGTTGAAAATGACATAGAAACTCCTATTGGGATTCTTGACTCCTCATTTATAGATAGTATCCAAAATACAATTGAAATAATTGAAGATAAGACTTCCAGGATATACACTGATAAAGAACCTCAAGAATATGAAATTCAAATCTATCATATAAATACTAAGACAAGAAGAGGTAACGCAAACATTCGTCGTAAAGATATTATGTCAAAACCTGAGATAAAAATTTTAGGTGATGATCCTTTAGAAGAAACAAAGTACACCGAAAGCCTACATTTGAGTAAATGGATTAAGGTCAAAGGAATTGCAAGAACTGTCGATGACAAAGTTAAATCGATAGATGTAGTATTTGAAACATAGAGTAATAGTTCAGTCCTATCCTAATTTACCGTGTGCCATTTTAAAATCGTATAGGAATATACTATAATGTATCATAAGCGATGCAGGAACAATATGCCATAGATGTAATATAGAAGGAGTGATAACATATGCCTATAATATCGTTATTTAGCGGCTGTCATTACAGCAATGAATTTATAGAGGCTGGGTCAATAGAGAGGGCATTAATCAACAAGCTCGGATTGACTGCCCTGTTGGAAAGAGACGTGATAGAGGAGACCTCAAGGCGTTTTAACGTCCCCACGAAAAAACTGATGCGGGCGCTCTATCACACCCCGTCGGTCTTTAATGACTTCACGCATGAAAAGCAGCGCCATCTCGCCTACATTCAGTTAATCCTGGCTGAACGTTTGAGGGGGGATAACCTGCTGGTGAAGGGTTTTGTTGCCCACCTGGTTGCCGATACTATCTCGCATGTCCTTAAGGTATGCGTCATCGCTGACATACAGTACAGAAAGACAATCCTGATGCAGGCAGAGAAACTCTGGGAAAAAGAGGCATTGGCCGCCATACAGGGCTATGACAACGAAATTAATCAACTGACCCAGTACCTGTTTAACAAAAACCCGTGGGAACCCTCCCTGTATGACATACTTATCCCCCTGGATAAGGTCTCTCTGGAGGAGGCGTTGACCATAATCTCGGAAAACCTCCAAAAGGACGTCCTGCAGACAACACCGCAATCCCAACAGGCCGTGGAGGACTTTATCCTTGCCTCGCAGGTAAACCTGGCGCTCGTTGAGGAAGGACACGACGTCAAGGTCAGCGCCTCCAAGGGTGATGTCCTCATCACGATAGACAAACACACCCTGCGCCTCAAGAAACTCGAGGGCGACCTGATCAGGATCGCACAACCCCTGCCAGGCGTAAAGAATGTATCAACCACCACCGGACCTGGTTTTAACGATGCCATCTACAGGCGATACAACTTTGAACTGCCCTCAAAGGTACTGCTCGTCGATGACGAAAAGGACTTTGCCCTGACGCTGTCCAAGCGCCTGCATATGCGCGACATCGGCACTGCAGCGGTGTTTAGCGGGGAGGATGCCCTGAGCTTCGTTGACGACGAAATGCCCGACGTCCTGGTGCTCGACCTCAAGATGGACGGCATGGATGGCATGGAGGTCCTGCGCAGGGTCAAACAAAAGCACCCCCACGTGGAGGTTATCATACTCACCGGGCACGGCACTGATAAGGACAGGGATATGGCCAAAGAACTTGGTGTGTACGCGTACTTTGAAAAACCCGTGGACATTGACAATCTGCTGACCGCCCTGAAAGAGGCCAACACAAAGGCAATCAGCGCAAAACTCCTGCATCGATAGAGATTGAGAATTAATGGGTCAAGGGCACTGGTGCCCTTGCAGGGGAGTCAAGAGGGGGCGGAGCCGCCCTCTTGCAGGGGGCAAGGGGACGGAGTCCCCAAGTCTTCTTCTTTTCTTGTATATAAGCAGGTACTTATATGGGAAATGGTTTTTTAAAGACGCTCAAGGGCATACTTATACCGGAGACTATAGAGCAGAGTCCATCCAGATACAAGCGGATAAAGCTCTCTATCACCGTCATGATGGTATCCATCTCGTTGTTGTTGATAGGCATCCTGTTGGTAATAAGCCGGATGTGGTTACAGAACTTCTTAAAGGAAGAGACGTACAGTCAATTAACGTGGCAGATGGAAAACATCAAGGACAGTGTGGAGTACTTTGTGAGGGTAAAGCTCTCAGCCTTAAAATTCATAGCCTCTCAGCGCTCTTACGAGGAGCTGATAGAGCCAAAGGTGTTATATGCCTGCTTTAACGACTTCAAGAGGGAGTTTGGCGACGTCGTAGACCTCGGCGTCATTGACTCAAACGGCGTGATGAACACATATGTGGGGCCTTACAAGTTAAAGGGCAATAACTACACCGAGCAGGAGTGGTTTCAAAAGGTCATGGCTCAAGACGTCTACGTCAGTGAGGTGTTTATGGGATACAGGGCAGTACCGCACTTTGTCATTGCCGTAAAAAAGAACATCCCCCACAAGCATGTGGGAAACGACTTCTATATACTGCGCGCCACTATCGACATCGAGACCCTAAAGGGCCTCGTTACCGCGCTGAGACTAAAAGAAAACGATGACATCTTTATTGTCAACCACAAGGGGATACTACAGACCCCATCCAGGCTCTTTGGCGAGGTGTTGGGTAAATACAAACCCACCATCCCCGTGACACAACAGGGGATCACAATCGTGGATGCCAATCTGCCAGATGGCAAGGCGGCCATCTTTGGCTACGGCTACATAAAGAGCTCTCCCTGGATACTCGCAGCCGTCATACGACCCAAGGTGGATGCCGCTATTGCCAGATTCTTCCTCAAGGAGCTGCTGTCGGTCTTTATCGTTTGCATCTTATTGGTATGGGCTATAACCATGCGCATATCGCACGTCATGGTCAACTGGCTCAAAGAGGCAGACCAAAAGAGGGAAAACGCCTTGACCGAAATAGAGCACTCCTCAAAACTGGCCTCTATCGGCAGACTGGCCGCCGGCGTCGCCCATGAGATAAACAACCCACTCTCGATAATCAGCCAGAATGCCGGACTGATGAAGGACATCCTCGACATGAGTTGTGAGTCGATGGAGGCAGATAGATTTAGGTCATTCATTGACGAGTTAAAGAATAAGGAAAAGTTTAAACACCTCTCAAACGGCATAATAGACGCTGTGAACCGATGTCGCACGATCACGCACAGGCTCCTTGGCTTTGCCCGTCGCATGGATGTCTCATACGAAATCATAGACGTAAACGACACCGTCAGCGAGGTCATCGGCTTTCTGGAAAAGGAGATCCTATTTGGGGACATCCAGCTAGTAAAGAACTTCAACGACCAGATACCAAGCATCACAACCGATAAGGGACAACTTCAACAGGTGCTCTTAAACATAATCAACAACGCCATCGATTCCGTCCAGAGGGGTGGCGTCATCGAGATATCCACCTACTTGATGGAGCCTGACACCCTGTGTATCTCCATCAAGGACAACGGACAAGGTATACAGCCCGAACACCTGTCACACATCTTTGAACCATTCTTCACCACCAAGGGCAAGGACAAGGGCACGGGGCTGGGGCTCTCCATCTCCTATGGAATAGTGAAACGCCTCGGAGGCAAGATCGAGGTGAAAAGCCTCCCCTACAAAGGCTCAAACTTTATTATAGAGTTACCTGCTAAAATACGTAAAGACTATAAGGAGGAACTTGATGGCACAGATTAAAGTACTCTTGGTGGATGACGAAAGGGACTTTGCCACCGCCCTCTCTGAGCGATTACGCCTTAGGGATTACGACGCACGGGCGGTCTTTGACATAAACGGGGCATTTGCGGCCATGACAGACGCCCACCCCGACGTGGTGCTCCTCGATCTCAGGATGCCAGGCATGGATGCCCTGCAGATATTTAAACGCATCAAGGAGCATAGCCCAGAGGTCGAGGTAATAATCGTATCGGGACAGCTGGCCAGCAGCAGCGCCGATTTAGAATTAAAGGGGCTTGCCTTCGATTATATCGTCAAACCCGTAGAGATCGATGAGGTGACCAAAAGGATCAAACAGGCCTACAGCCAGCGCCTCAATAACATCCAGAGGAATCAGACGCTAAATGGACAATAAAAAGGAGACACAAGACATGGATGACGTGTTTACAGACACCCATTCAACCTTTATTGCAAGGACGCTCTCGCAGTTCACGCACGAGTTAAACAACCACATGGCCATAATCAAGGAGTCTGCCGGTCTCATCGGGGATATCCTGGCCATAAGCGAAGGTGATATCTCCAGTAGCCAAGGGCAGTTGATGGATATTGTCCATTCAATCGATGGACAGGTAAAGACCTCAACACGGCTCATCGGGATATTAAACCGCTTTGGACACAGGATGGACAGCCACTGCTGTCTGTTTAACGTCAACGAGGCACTGGATGAGATACTGTCTCTAACGGCAAGGCTGTTTACCACAAAAGGCGTCAAGATTGAGGCAGACCTTGACCCGGCACTGCCCAGGATCGTTAACGCATCAGCAATACTGCAACTGCTGTGCTTTACCATCCTTTTTAACATGCAGCAGAGGCTCAGTAAGGGTAGTCTGATAACTGTCAGGACGGCTCAACTACAGGCGGAAGGCCTCGTCTGCATTGAGATATTGACCATAGAAAAATTTATGGGCAACTGTGAGACAAAAGATACTTACCCAAAACACGTGCAACAGGTTATAATAGACAGGCTTGGCGCTATAGTCAAGTACAACGAAGATGAGTGGGAGGCAGTCATCACGCTGCCGCTATCTAGAGACAAAGGAGTTTGACAGGACATTACACATGCAACATTTAAGCGTACTGGTTGTAGATGATGAGAACGGTTTTGCTGACATCCTCGTGCAGCGGTTAAATATACGGGGATTCATGGCACATGCCGTCTATGGAGGGCAACAGGCCATCGACTTTGTCAGGGAGGACATTCCTGACGTCATCCTGTTGGACGTTAAGATGCCACTTATGAGCGGCATAGAGGTACTAAGGCACATAAAACAGCAATACCCCTCGATAGCGGTAATTATGCTGACAGGCTACAGCTCGCTCAACGATGACCAGGAGGCCTTAAGGCTTGGGGCGTTTGATGTCCTTAGAAAACCGCCTGAGATAGACGTCATTGTAGAGACACTGAGGCTTGCGTGCAAACAGAATCCTGCCTAAGGCAATGGAGTGAATATGGCATTTCTCAATAGATTGATATTATTTGCATACTACCTATGGAATCTCCTGCCGTTGATAGAGCGGATTCGCCCCCTACGGTTGCGGGACAAGATAGACGTAAGGGGGCTTAAATACACGCTAAAGGAGCTGGAGAAGGTCTTCCCATCCAGGCACATAAAGATCAGAAAGAAGAAGGTCTTGATCTTTTCCGGCTTTGGTAATTTCAAGGAGGTAAAGGTAGAGGGCAGCGACATCACGGTATATGGCGGAATTATCCTGAAAAACCGTATTGTCTCGCTTAAGGATAAGAGGTTGAACATACAAAAGGTCGGCGAGAAGGTACTCAGCGATGGCTCCCTGTGGGTAGAGAACACCTTGTTCATGGGTAATATTGGCACCCTGAGCAATCTCAATATAGTCACAAGCGGCATTATAAACGGGAGTATCGAGAGAGTTGGCATGATGTATATCCGCGAGGGGATGTTTAATGGTACAGTGGAGCATGTGGAGAAATGGGTACACGTCGCCCACCACAACGGCTTCATACGCGGGGAGATACACCACATCGGAGAGACCCTGTTCCTGGACAACGGCATATTTACCACTGACCGGTTGCCGATGATAGCCGGCGGCTACATGATCATCAAGGATGGTATACTGCAAGACAGTAGCGGTCAACCCTGGGGGTGGGACAAGATAGCCGAGAACATCGGCGACCTGCAGGAGGACCAGGAGATATTCCTCTTTGGCTCCGACGGACACGTCCTGATGGGCGGTAAAGCCAGGAACATCCTTTTTAGGGAGAGCATCAACACGTTTTCAAGACACAAGACAGAGAACCTCATATCATCCAACAAGTTCTATCGTCTGAGAGACGGCAAGCTGCAACAGGTCACATTGAAGATATCATCCAATCAGGATACGGACGTATCCCTGGCCAAGTATTTCTCCTACGTGAGATTGGAGATCGTGTGACATCCAGAAATAAACCCTCCATTTTTTTATTTCTTCACCCTGAACTATTAAACTGAAAGGAGGGACATTGGAAGACTTGGTTGCCAAGGCAGAGATCCTCATAGAGGCGCTGCCATATATAAGGAATTTTTACAGGAAGACGTTTGTCATCAAGTACGGTGGTTCTGCTCAGAGCAGGGATGACCTCAAGGAGTTGGTTGCCGGGGATATCGTCCTGTTTAACTATGTGGGGATAAACACCGTGATCGTCCACGGTGGCGGTCCGCAGATAACGACAATGATGCAGCGGTTTGGAAAGCAGCCTGTCTTTGTCGATGGTCACAGGGTCACAGACGCCGAGACTATGCAGATTGTGGAGATGGTGTTGGGGGGAGCCATAAACAAGGAGATCGTTTCGTTGATCAACCGTCACGGGGGTAGGGCAGTGGGGCTAACCGGCAGGGATGCCTCATTCATCAAGGCGAGGAAGAAGACAGGCGGCCAGGAGCGTCCCCCCAGCGACCGTAGGGAGCGAGCTGATCAATTGCCAGGGGTAGCGACAAACAACATTGACCTTGGTCTGGTTGGCGAGGTGCAGGACGTGGATGTCTCGATCCTAACGACACTTATCGCCGGGGGGTTCATACCGGTAGTGGCCCCAATTGGCTCTGGCGCTGACAAGGAGGCGCTTAACATAAATGCCGACCTGGTGGCCTCGGCCATTGCCTCAGCCCTGGAGGCGGAGAAGCTTATCCTCCTGACCGACGTACCGGGGATCCTCGATAAGGATGGCGCTATCATATCCACGCTCAGGGCCGGCGACTTCCAGAGGCTTGCCTCAGAAGGCACCATTAAGGGAGGGATGCTGCCAAAGGTCCAGGCCTGCCTCCAGGGACTCCACAACAAGGTAACAAAGACACACATCATCGACGGTCGCAACCCACACTGTCTGCTGCTGGAGATATTCACTCAAAAGGGCGTGGGCACCGAAATCGTCCTTTAATGCCAGAAAGATTATAGATAAAAGGGGTCAAGGGGACCGGTGCCCCTTTTGACTTCATCTCTGGACCAAGAAGGATGTCCACACCGCTGAAACGTTTAAAGGGAATGACCGACTCCTTGACACAGGCCAGAGTTCTTCAGGTTAGGGTTTGATGTTTGGAAGCCCTGGGCAATGTTTTAGCTATCTTGTTGCTAACCATTTTTGTCTTTGAATGGTCAGCCCCGTAGACAGATTCAAGAATGTTTAGAGCTTTCTGGTAAAACTCAAGTGCTTTCTCTTTCTCTCTTAACTCATCCCAGACGCTACCTATATTGTTATAATCTCTGGCTACATAATGATGGTTGTCTCCATAAACAGCCGTGTCAATTTACAACGCATGTTCAAATAACGCAAGCGCTTCTTTTTTTTGGCCTAATTCATACCAGACGTTTCCAATACTGTTGTATTCTCTTGCCACATTATAGCGCGTTTCGATCGTATGCAATACAAAAAAAGGGGGCGGCTCCGCTTCTTTACCGCTCCAGGACGCTCCTGGCCCCCTCAGCCCTAATGCTGTTGACTTAAGGTAAGGATTAAGAAGGAGTAGCAATCCTTACTGGAGGAACTTAGAAGTCATTGATATATAGGCAACATGATGATAAATGCGTTGTATGGTAACATCACAGTCAACCGTGGTTGCCAGGATTTAAGCCACTTTTATACCTTCATAATATGGCGTTGTTACTATGCGGCAGCAATGTGACCACGTTTGAATGGAGTGGTACCGCAGTATATAACAAGAAAGAAATCATAGATTTATACTTTAAACGATGGGCAATAGAGGGAGGTTATAGAGATGAGAAGGTATCTCTGGAGATAGAAAAATTTCATTCAAAGACGGTAAACGGTATTATGCAAGAGCTATACGCAATAATGATAATGTCAGTAATAGCACGGGTATTAATAGCGCTTTCGGAAGAAGATAGAGGACAAGAGCTACAGTTTAAAAATACAGTTATGGCATTAGCCAAAGAAGCTGCATTGTTGACCCCGGACGATCCACAAAAAGCGGCAGAGATATTTAACGAGTTAATAGAGGAAATATCAAGATACGTCTATTATCGCCCAAAAGAAAAAAGGCCATCTCAACCACGACATACAAAAAAATCAAGGAAAAAATGCTGCAATGGAGCTGTCCGGTATGCTTAAGTCAACAGCATTAGGTCTGAGGGGGGACGGAGCCGCCCCCCTTCTTTCTTCTTCTTTTTTGTTTTTTCTCTGTTAGAAGGTGTAGATTGTGTTAAACCCGTATACGACGGTGGAGTCGAGCTTGCCGTTTGGGTTGTAGGAGAGGCCTTTAATCTCCCTGTGAGCCTTGTTTGACAGCGGATACCAGTACTGCACCAGCGGTTGGATATTTAGGTTCTTTGCCAACGGGATCGTAAAGCCGCCGCTGATCATGCCATCGTGCAGGGCATTGTACCTGGAGCCAGTGTACTTGCCCGAGGAGCTGAGGGTACTCCAGAAATTAGAGCTTCCAGCCTCGTATCCAAAGCAGGCGCCTGCGTCAAAGGTTATATCATTACCATTATACTTGTATACGGGAAAGGATTGACTGAACTTGAGATTAAAATACGTCCCCGGATATCCATCTATATCCCTGTAAATGGATATCGTTGGGTTTGAAGGTACGTCGTAACTACCCAAGACAAAGACCTCCTGGGTCTGTTTGGCATACTGCAAGCCATAATACGTATATCCTGCCGTGAGAGACAACTTGTCAAAGCTCTTGGTGTATCTCAGGGTCAGGTCTGTCTCGTTGTAGCTTTCCCTGTCAGGTCTGTCTGGAGCGAATGACTGGGTTGCCCGCTCTTTGGTATCGAGGTTGCCCCAATACTCAAGGCTAAAGCCCTGTAAAGACACCAGGATATCCGGCTGTATAACGAGGCTCTTTGTACTTAACTCGTATCCTCTAAAAATGTACCTGTTTAATAACCCCAGGGTCATAGCCACCGTTGGTTTTAAGGCCTCTGGTTCCTTGACCTCTTCTTTTTTGGGCTGATCATCCTTTGTGACCTGATCACTGTGATGTTCTTCTTCTGCCTTAACAATACACGTTAGCGCAAATAAAAGCGTCATTGCCAGACACACTACGAGCGCTACCCTTAAACGATTCTTCATAACGTACCTCCGTAAATCAGATTATCCCTCACTGTCGTATGCCTTTTCACCGTGCATGGACAGGTCGAGTCCGGCAAATTCGTCCTCCTCTGAGGCCCTCAAGCCGATTACTAAGTCTACCACTTTGAACAGCACCAAGGAAACTATCAGTACATATACGTACGTAGCTGCCACCGCAGTCAACTGCTTCAGAAATTGCCCGGGGTCGCCATAAAACAGGCCATTAACGCCCAGGCTATCAGGGCCGCCGGTAGGGTTAATGAGCTTAGAGGCAAACAATCCCGTTGCCAATGCCCCCCACGTTCCCCCAACTCCGTGAACACCGATGACGTCGAGGGAGTCGTCGTACCCAAATTTCGGTTTGAGGCTGACTGCTATGTAACATAAGACGCCTGCCCCCATACCGATAATAATCGATGCCATCGGAGAGACAAAACCCGCCGCCGGTGTTATCGCAACAAGGCCTGCCACAGCGCCACTGACGGCGCCAAGGGCAGTGGGTTTACCCCTGTGAATCCATTCCACGACCATCCACGTCATCGCGGCCATTGCCGTAGCCGTATTTGTGGTGACAAACGCCACGGCAGCAAGCCCACTCGAACTCAAGGCACTGCCGGAGTTAAACCCAAACCACCCAAACCACAACAACGCCCCGCCCAGGATCGTCATAGGCAGGTTGTGCGGGGGCATAGGGTCTCTTCCATACCCTTTACGTTTGCCCATGATAATGACGGCGGCCACGGCGGCCATCGCCGAGTTTATATGTACAACCGTACCACCGGCAAAGTCAATGGCGCCGAGCGTTACCCCTATCCAACCACCTCCCCACACCCAATGACACACAGGGGCATACACCAGCGTCAACCACAATGCCGAAAACACCAACAGGGCAGAGAACTTCATACGCTCGGCAAATGCCCCCGTTATAAGGGCAGGCGTTATGACGGCAAACATCCCCTGATAGATCATAAATAACAGATGCGGTATCGTCTTTGCGTAATCCGAGGGCTCCTGTCCAACCGAGTTAAGCCCAAACCACGAAAGAGACCCGATCACCCCACCGATGTCCGGGCCAAAGGACAGGCTATACCCCCACAGCACCCAGATCACACTGACCATGCACAACATTACAAAGCTGTGCATGATGGTACCAAGGACGTTCTTTCTCCTGACCATCCCACCGTAGAAAAATCCCAATCCAGGGGTCATCAGCATCACCAGTGCGGTGCTTATAAGCATCCAGGCGGTGTCCCCCGTGTCAACCTTTAGTACCTCCTTTGGTACATCCGCGGCCCAGGCCGCCATACAGAGCGTAAGTACAAACAGCGTTGTAAGAATAATCCTCTTCATTGTAATTTCTCAATTCCTCCTTGTTGTGATTTATGTTTTATCTGTGTGTTTTGTTGCGGATTTCAAAGTCGGGATACGCGCTTACCCCTACTTCGTGATGATCGAGTCCTTCTAACTCGACTTCTTCGGAGACCCTCAGTGCTACTATCTTATCGAGCACCTTAAAGAACACGTACATTAGACAGAATACAAAGATGATGTTCGTACAAATCCCTATTATCTGCGCTACTAACTGTGAGCCACCACCGTAAAATAGTCCTTTAACCGTACCGGTAACATTGTTGAATCCGTCGCCATAGGTTCCATCAGCAAAGAGCCCCAGGCTAAGAATCCCCCATGCCCCGCAAGCGCCATGTACCGATACTGCGCCTACGGGGTCGTCCACCTTGAGAGTTCTTTCTACAAAGAAGACACTCCAACAGCATAGCATTCCGGCGACAAGCCCTATGATCACCGCCCCTGTGGAATTTACAAAGGCACAAGGAGCGGTAATTGCAACAAGCCCTGCCAGGAGTCCATTGGCCCACATGGAGATGTCCGGTGTCTTGTGAAAAGTCCACATGTATATCATCGCAGCGAAGGAGCCGGCAGCCATGGCAACCAGGGTATTTACCGCCACTACGGATATCCTCAGGTCTCCGCCTGCGAGTGTGGAGCCGGGGTTAAATCCGAACCACCCAAATGCAAGGATTAAACAGCCAAGTACTGCCATGGGAATATGATGTCCCGGTATGGCGTTTGGTGTCCCGTCTGACTTATATTTTCCAATCCTTGGGCCTAAGACAATCGCTCCGGCAAGGGCAGAGACTCCACCAACCATATGAACGACGCTTGATCCAGCGAAATCAACCATTCCATGCCCCAATCCGAAATTCTTTCCGAGCTGGGAGAGCCAGCCACCGCCCCATACCCAGTTTGCGTAAAGGGGATACGTTATCATGGCAATAAAGAACGAGTAGATGACAAATGACTTAAACGTCCATCTCTCTGCCATCGCGCCGGTTGGTATAGTCGCTGCCGTATCCATAAAGACCAGTTGGAAGAGAAAGAGCGTAAATACCGAGGCATCATACGCCTGTCCCGACAAAAAGAAACCCTTCGTGCCGAACAACCCGAACTCCTTGCCAAACAGTTTGATCGTGAATTCTCCGTCCATTAACGCAGTACCGCCGCTGAGTGAGCCCACGGCGCCTACGCCGCCCATCTGCAGGGCGTAACCCATTACCCAGTATCCAAGAGCGCCCAATGCAAATACCATCAAGTTCATGGCCATCGTGTGGCTGGCGTTCTTTGCCCTGGTAAATCCCGTCTCGACAAGGGCAAAACCGGCCTGCATAAAAAATACGAGATATCCGCAGAGCAACGTCCATACAAAATTGATGGCTATCCTGTTGTGGCCGATTACGTCGGCAAGCTTTGTCGCCAAAGGCTCATTAGGACCCATGTTTTTCATATCGTCGGCCGTTGGAGCCCCCGACGTTGCACCCACTACATCGGCCGTTCCGCCTATGCTAGCCCCCGAGGGATCGGCCTTTACAGGAGGAGCCGCTGCCGCTGGTGCCACTGCCAGTGCCGTTGCCGGTGGTGCTGGCGATGCCTGATCTTCGGCAAACACAAGGGCAGGCACAACACTTGCCAAAAGTAGATACAATAACAGGATGAAGACTCCTACAGATCGCTTCATGGCCTTAGATCGTTTCATGCCCAGCGACTGTAAGGAGCGATCCGAACTTTCCTCCTTACTTGAGACAGTGTTGTAATAATAATCCTTATTCATTGCAATTTCTCCTTTTATTGCTGGTGCAGCCGCACCTTTTATTGCTGGGCGCTGGTACAGCTGTACCAGCATCTTGATTGTCTTTAAAGGGCCTGCTGCCCTCTCTCACCAGTTCTGATGCGCACGGCCTCCTGCGCGTCGTAGATAAATATCTTGCCATCGCCGATCTTACCGGTCCTTGCCGTTTTTAGTATCGTCTCCACGACCTTCTCCGAGATGCTGTCATCCACCACGACCTCTACCTTTACCTTTGGGATAAAGTCAATGACGTACTCCGTGCCCCTGTAGAGCTCCGTGTGTCCCTTCTGTCTACCAAACCCCTTGACGTCCACAACGGTCATCCCCTGTACCCCAACGCTATGCAGGGCGTCCTTGACCTCGTCGAGCTTAAAGGGCTTGATTATGGCCTCGATCTTTTTCATATTGTTACCTCCTGTTTGAGTGTTTTTTGTACATATAGCAATAGTTATGCCGCTGCTATATTGGCTATTTTACTGGACTAAAAAAGGTATGGTTACAAAAACGTACTACAATGCTACAATTTTGTCGTGCAGGGGGCAAAGATAGGGAAGGGGAAAGAAGGGGAGCGGCTGGCCGCCCTCCCCTCAGACCCCTCCTGCAAGGGGACCAGTCCCCTTGACCCCTTAATGGGTGGCGCTATTTCAATGGAGAACAAATTCACCGTGGCCATGTACTTTTCAATCTTGACTTTTATTATCTGTCAGGGTAATATAATCATAATATACACGTTGGAGGGATTAGTCTTATGGATAAGGGAAGGTCGAATGTGGATATCATAGCCAGTGATTATAAGAAGCGAATTATGTCTTCTATTAATTTTCTCAGGTCGTCTTTTTCTGTCACTCTTGATAATATGTATGAGATCAACGAGTTGAGTGAAAAGGTTCTGTTGGATATGGTTAGTAGGGGCAAGGACATGCACAACGAGGCAGAGCAGGTCCTGGTGGATTTCTTTAACAATACACGGAAGAGTCGTGATGAGCTTAAGAGCGTTGTGGAGTGTGGTTTTGAGCAGATAGAGAGGCTCTTTAAGGATAGCAGACAATGAAAAAGGGTTATTTTGGGAACTATGGAGGCAGGTATGTCCCTGAGACCTTGATACCGGCCCTGCAAGAGTTGGAGGTGGCCTACGAGGCAGCAAAAAAGGACGGGAATTTTCAGCGGGAGTTGCAGGAGATACGGGCATCTTACATAGGCCGACCTACCCCGCTGTACTATGCCGGGAAGTTGACAAGACTCCTTGGCGGGGCAAAGATATATCTCAAGCGTGAGGACCTTGCCCATACCGGAGCACACAAGATAAACAATGCCGTTGCCCAGGCACTTTTGGCAAGGGTGATGGGCAAGGAGAGGGTCATTGCCGAAACCGGCGCGGGGCAACATGGAGTTGCCACTGCCACGGGGGCTGCCCTGTTTGGGTTGAAGTGCGAGATATACATGGGGACGGAGGATATGCAGAGGCAGTCCTTAAACGTCTTCAGGATGAGGCTGCTGGGCGCCAGGGTGACCGGTGTGGATATCGGCTCCAAGACCTTGAAGGATGCCATAAACGAGGCCCTCAGGGACTGGACAACCAACGTCCGCACGACGCACTATGTAATGGGGACGGTGTTTGGCCCGCATCCCTATCCCTCGATGGTCAGGGACTTTCAAGCGGTCATTGGGCAGGAGGCCAGGCGGCAGATACTCTCTGCAGAGGGCAGGTTGCCGGATTACCTCATAGCCTGCGTCGGGGGTGGCAGTAACGCGATGGGATTGTTTCACGATTTTATGACCGATGGGACACCTGCAGGGATTAATTTCGTTGGCGTAGAGGCCGGGGGACTGGGGATAGAGTCAGGCCGTCATGCGGCGCGTTTTGCTGGTGGCAGTGTTGGAATCTTCCAGGGCTGCAAGAGTTATCTGTTGCAGGATGACGATGGCAACGTCCTCGGTACGCACTCCGTATCGGCCGGGCTTGACTATGCCTCCGTGGGGCCAGAGCACGCCTGGCTGCACGACGCTAAGGCCGTAAGGTATACATACGCCACTGATGATGAGGCCCTCAACGCCTTTGAGACCCTTTGCAGGTTAGAAGGAATAATGCCGGCCCTTGAGTCGGCCCATGCCATCGCCGAGGTGATAAAGCTGGCGCCAACGCTCTCTAAAGACACCGTGATAATCGTCAACCTCTCCGGCAGAGGCGATAAGGACGTCTTACACGTCGCAAGGCTCAAGGGAGAAGGCGACATTTTTACAGGGTAATAGTTCGGATATAAGTGAATGGACAAAAGTTTTTTATATAATTTATGATTGAGCATTATGAGGTCAAGGGGACCAGTCCCCTTGACGCACCATAAATCAAAATCGCTCCTTACAGTCGCTGGGGCGCTACGTATTTTGTATTTAATCAAATCGAAATCTGCTATAGTCCGTTTTTTTTAAAGGCAATAAAAAAGATACAAACAGGTCTTTATTTTAATTATTGGAATCCTGCATAATATAAAAGCATGAAAGGATGTTATTATGGGCTTCCTGTTTTACTATTAAGATTAAAAAGGAGAGAGTAATATGGCAACCAAGCAAATGTTCATATGTTGTAGGAAAGCAATTTATCAACAGCTCAGTCTCATACTTAAGGAATATAACAAGCAGGTAGATGTAACGTATTTTGCCAGGACAGCCGACCTTGAAGACGCACTCCGACGTGATGAGGGGTGTTGCATGTTGATGTTAGATGCGGTTATGGAGGATCGTTCCATCTTTGAATTGGCGAAGAAGATCAAGGAGGATAGCCCATATATTAATACACTGTTGTTGGTATCTTCCGATACCACCAAGGATGAACTGGTAGAGATAATTAGTGCTAAGGCCGTGTGTGGGGTACTGTTGATACCGTTTACCTCATACCAGGTGGAGTCTTATATGACAAAGATGTGCGGTATTGCTAAGGAAGAAGAAGCAAGCCCGTTGCCGGGGAAAAAGAATGCTGTAAGAAGGCATACCTTCTAACTATTTCCAGAAAGACATCAACAAGCAAGGCTTAATGATATGGATAGATTACTTAACCTGGGATAAAGTAAGATAAAGCGCCCCCCTTTATTTTAAGCAATCCTACCATAAACACCCAAGAGCCCGCCAAGAGCCCGCCAAGAGCCCGCCAAGAGCCCGCCAAGAGCCCGATCAATCCACAGAGCGCCATATAGGTGTGGCGTAACGCTTTTATCTTGAGGTGCACCTATCCGTCGATTAACTTATACTTGCGTAATATATCGAGCAGTTTGTTTTTATCAATAGGCTTTACGAGGTAATCGTTACAGCCCCACTCAAAGGCCTCGTTTTTTTCCTCTTGCAGGTCATAGGCTGTCGTCATGATCACCTTGACCTCGTATTGCTGCTCAACGCCGGCCTTCTTCTCCATTTCGCGCAAGTCCTTCAGCGCCTGCTGACCATCCATCTCTGGCATCATGATGTCCATACATATCAGGTCATAAGGCTCGCCATCCTTCCAGGCATGAACGAAGGCCTCCAGTGCCTCCTCACCGTTTATTGCCACATCACAGTTCCCATAACGGGACAGTATCCTCTGTAAGAGCGTTCTGCTCTTAAACTCATCTTCAACGACCAACGCTTTCATTCCTACCTCCGAATATATAATATTGATTAAATCATGGAAATATTTATATTTTAAGCTCTATTGTAAACATTGCTCCATTGTCTGTGCTTTCAACATATAGTCTACCGCCCATGTGATTTTCGATAATTACCTTGGACATATATAAGCCAATGCCTATACCATCTTCCCTGGTTGTAAAGTATGGCTCAAATACCCTGTCTATGATATCATCAGGTATGCCGACGCCATTGTCTTTGATCTTTACAACTGCCTTTTTGTGCCCTTTCGAGAGGACGATGTCAATTTCACCCCTATTGCTGGTTGCAAGCTCTCCACTGTGGCGTTTTTTCAGTATAGCGTCCCTTGAGTTGTTTATCATGTTAAGCATGACCTGCTGAAACTCACCTGGATACCCTTTTATTATAAACCCTTTATTACCATCCGACACAGCGCCGCTATCTGGCAATATGATGACCCTTGTATAGACATTTAAGCTCTCAAGCTGAACGTGTACCATCGAGATAACGTCCTCTATGGCCCGCTTTACGTCAAAGGTGACCTGGTCTTTAGTGGGTTTGAAGAAATTATAAAAATCCGTGATGGTGTTGGACATGAAGTTCAACTGTGCCATCGATTCCCTTGAGATATCCTTGATGTAGTTGCCATCTACCTCACCGAACTTGTATGCCTCCTCAAGGTCCTGGATGAGTAGACCGATAACGTTTAACGGCTGACGCCACTGATGCGATATGGCTACCATCATCTCACCCATCGCGGCCAGCTTGGATTGCTGTATCAACATGTGTTCCTTCTGACGGCCCTTTTCTATCTCCTGTCTCACCCTGGACTCAAGGTTTATGTTTAGCTCCTCGAGCTGTCTGGACTTCTCCTTCAGGCTTTTCTCCATCTTATGCTTATATAGGGCCATCTCTATAATTATACGTAACTCCCTTTTTTCAAAGGGTTTAATTATATATCCAAAGGGGTCTGTCTCCTTTGCCCTTTGCAGTGTCCTGTCATCGGTGTAGGATGTCAGATAGACGATGGGTATATTGAGAAACGCGCTTATATTTCCAGCCGCCTCTATCCCGTCCATCTCCCCTCGCAGGAGTATATCCATGAGGATTATGTCAGGGCGATCAGCCTCCGCCCTCTTTACGGCATCCTCGCCGCTAAAGACGACCGAAGAGACCTCATAATCAAGCCCCTCAAGCATCTCCTTGAGACTGGCCGCTATGATCCACTCGTCCTCTACCACCATGACCCTGGTCTTTTGATCCACTTCAGTCAATATCCCCAGGGAGAGAAGGGGGGCGGCGCTGCCCCCCCTCAGACCCCTCCCGCAAGGGCACCAGTGCCCTTGACCCCGTAATAATCAATTTGACTCCATAATACTTAATCCTGATATCCATGTTATATCTGTTATTTTATGAGGTCGCTATCATTTCTGTCAACAACCTGTCTAGTCTTATTCAGATAAAGAAAAATTTTCCTGACACTGTAAAAAAATTTCCACCCTTACCTTCTTATTGAATCGCGGTGGAGCTATGGTTGAGATGTGGCGGTTGACAGGATTATCCTTATATAAAAGGGGATTGGACAAATTCCTTTCACGTTTTTTTTAACTGGCATGACAGTTGCTTATACTATAATCAGTTTATTTTAAACTGGCTGTAGAATAACAGAGCTAACGAGGTATTTATGCTACTAAGTTGTTGTAGGCAATCAATACAGGATATAAAATTATCTAAGTTTAAGTTCAAACAATACATGGAGGTGTAGTATGGCAGGATTTTCAATTAACACTAACATTATGTCACTGAATGCTCAGAGGAATCTGAGAAACACGCAGGGTCCACTACAGGATACGATGCAACGGCTATCATCTGGGTTGCGTATCAACTCGGCTAAGGACGACGCGGCGGGGCTAGCAATCTCCACGAGGATGACCACTCAGATAAGAGGTCTGACGGTGGCCACCAGGAATGCAGCCGATGGTTTATCCATGGCACAGACGGCTGAAGGCGCTATGAATGAGATAGTCAACAACCTTCAGAGGGTCAGGGAACTCTCCGTGCAGGCAATGAGCGGTCAGTATGGTGTCACTGACGTCTCATTCATGCAGAGTGAGGTCAATGCCCTTATAGAGGAGATCGGCAGGACAGCTCAACAGGCCAAGTTTAACGACAGAAAGCTCTTAAGCGGTACGTTTCAATCTCACTTGTTTGTGAGCTATGCCGCCTCAGACCCGTCGATCTCTTTTAAACTGGGCTCTCTAAACACCGACGCCCTTGGTGGCGTAACATTTGATCCAATCGGTAAAAATGGTCCTATGATGTTCCTAGCCGATATACACACGGCCACCACAACCGGTGTACAAGGTGTAGGTGACAGTTCGTTTAGGGATGGCACCGGGGCTGCCGCTACCTGGAGCGATACGGCCAACAACTACGCTGGTGGAGTAATAACCTACACAGGAAAGGCTAGTCTACTGGTTGCAGACAGTACAACTATCGATGGTTTTTCATCACGGGCATCCAATACCATAGCAATTTGTGACGGGGCGTTGAACTATGTGCTCAGCCAAAAGGCACAGATGGGCGCCAAGTCCAATCAGTTCGAGGCGGTTATCAGAAACATCGACAACGTCATTGAGACCACCACCGCGGCAAGGTCGAGGATACAAGACGCCGACTTCGCTCAGGAGACAGCAAACATGACCAAGTACCAGATCCTACAGCAAGCTGGCATGTCAGTCCTCGCCCAGGCAAACTCCCTCCCGCAAAACATACTGCAATTGTTAAAGTAGCCCCTCCTCCCACCACAATCAATAAGGATAAAGGGAAGACTCCACAACAAGCCCTTTATCCTTAAGATTTTTTTTCAGAGATTAAACATTCCTATTTTTTTACCCTGAATTGCTGTTCAGAATTCGCCTCCTTTTTTTTTCTTCTATTGTGGTATAATCTATCATAATTATGAAGGGTGAGAGCAACAACATGGTTAGGAAGTTTAGCGGGGCAAACAGCCAGCTCAAGGTTCTGCGCACTGCCCCGATGTACAGCGAGAAGCAGAAGAACTTCACGGAGCTGATTCCCCATCCGATCATCCCGCAGGTCTCTATCATGTGGGCGTTTCTTGAGAGCTACCTGAAAAAAACGGCGGACGTCTTCAGGCTCTACCCTGAGACCCGCATCATCCTTGAGCAACGCATCGCAAACCTCAAGGGCTCCTTCAAGCTGCAATCGGAGGGTAAGGTGGTCGATGCCGAAATCGTGGGCACTCACCACATCATCGTCAACTACCTCGTCCGTCACTCGCTGATTAACGACACGCTGAATCAGCAGCAGCGTGAGGAGCTATTCTTCAACCTCCAGAAGGTCAGGGCGCAACTGTCAAACGCATACGGCACAACCCCCGCCGTCATAGCCGTGGACAAGACCGACCGCTACGTCGTAGACCTGATGTTTATGCTGGCCGAGAGCGTCACAAAGGCCATCTCCGACATGTCCGATAAGTCCTGGATAGAGTGCAACGCTACCCTGGTGGCGGTATTAAACGTCTACCGCAATCGTCTCAGTACCCTGCTGGAGAGGTTCCACGTCTTTATCAACTCCGCGGAGCTGGGCGGGGCGACAACGCCCTCATTCCACGCCCACGCCATGTCACAGAGAAAAGACTCCGAGGTAGCCCTCCTGCCCGATGACAACAGGGATGACGATACCATACTGACCAAGAAACACTTCGAACGCCTCGGCCCACGCCCCCTGGATGGACACTACATAATAGAAATCCTGCAGGAGATAGCCCTGGAGAACTTCCTGAGCGTAGTTGAAATCGTAAACAAGAGATTCAACCCAAACAATGACCTGCTAAACCTCAGACCCAATGACAATGAAGATGATCCGCACAAACAGGGATTGCCTGAGTGCATCATAATCGTTGGCCCAAACGATAAACAAGACGGCCTGTACAGCCTCCTAAGCCGTCTCAACAACATAAGCAATAGGATAACCGACGGCTCCGCCTACGACTTCGAGGCCTTCCTCAACGACCTCAACCAGTACGGCATCGTGGAGGAACTACAGGGGCTTGCGCAGCGCTTTTTCCCAGAGGACAACACCCCTGCCAAGGTAATATCAGCGCAAGAGAGGATATCAAGCCTCTGCCTCTTTATAAAAGACATACGGGTCAAGCAGAAATACTGGAGGCGCTTTTCAGGGCGTGTGATGCTCTCCCCCGTGCCGGATATCTTTGCCGCCTCCATGATGAGAAAGATAAAGATACGCGGCGTAGAGGAAAAGATCAAGGCCATCATCAACAAGACCATCCCCGATGGGATGAGGATAGACGTCGAGCTGACCGACTACTTCTACTTCAGCGAGACCGAACACATTATCCCCGCGTTTACGTTTGTGGCCGAGCCGCACGTGTGGTCGCTCTACGGCAAGCCCGTGATGGAGGCAGCCGAGGAGGCCCTCAACAGCCACTGGGAGAAGATATATTACATCACCGAGGCCTACGTCCGCTTCATAGGCGACAAGACCGTTGAGGCCGAAATCATCCAGAAGCTGGACGATCTCATTGGCGTCTCGAGCATACTTCAGGAGATGTCACGCAATAAGATAGCGTTTGAGGGCGACCCCAACAGCCTCCTCTACGCTGGCGCTCAGGCCCACTTCAATCCCGCGGGGGATATCGCCGAAACAACCCAAAACTACCTGAGGTACTTTGCCAGGTGCTTTGCCTACGCCAGGAGAAAAAAAATACTCCTGTTGCCGGGGCTGTGTCCACGGGCTACCGTGATCGAGCTTAAGGAGATCGACGGCGTGCTCAATGAGGTCATCCAGGTATCGCCGATTTCGGTCTATATGCCCATCATGCCCCTCGTACAGTTTGAGAGGCGTCTTGGGGCATACACGCTGCTAAAGGAGGCCAACGCGCGCTTTGAGCTTATCGGGGAGGGGCAGGACAGATTCGTGATACAAAAGATGGGCGGTGAGTGTCGCACCAAGGGAAGACCAGTGTTTCACAGAGACAAGAGGGAGCATCTAAAGAGCCATCCGCGCGTAAACGAAGAGCCTCTGGTGGAGGCTATCAGCGAAACCATAAAGCAATACGTATTTACAAAAGAGAACCTCGGAAACTCAGCGCTTCTGTACTTCCAACACTACATGCGAGAGTACATAACGAGGGAGTATACAAACGAGTCTGACGTATCGTGGAAGAGTGTCGCCGAGGTGTTGTTTCACTGCTCCGATGATATCTACAGCCTTGATGCCAGTGTAAACATCGAGCAGATACTACAGGCGGCATTTGCGTCAAGCCTCCACTCCAAGATGGAGATGGCCAGGGCACACAGACTCATATGCATCATAAAGGAGGCTCGCCAGGACGCCATTAAAAAGATGAACGTTGCCCGGCAGAGAGGCGACAGGCTGCGGGATCAGATCGAAGAAGGCGATTTCATGGCCACATACGAGCTCGTCATGGGCCTGATACAGAGGTGTAAAAAAGACAGTCGCTTTATCCCCCTGTTGAGTTCCCTTGACCTGCCCAAAAACGAAAAGACTCACGAGCATATCTTATATATTTTTTGCATAAGACTGGTTGAACGCTACGAGTTACTCAAGGGCGGTATGACAAAGGTCATGCGCAATGAACTCCTGAGCAACAACCTCAACACTATTTCGTTTTTCAAGCTCGCCGAGGTCATCGTGGAGGAGGCCTTCAGTAAGGTCAACGTGCGGTTCATAGAGGAGATTTCCCAAAAAAACGATGACATTGAGGCCTGTAAGAGGGACCGCTCTAACTCCGAGTACCTGATGGTCGAACTCATATCAAGGGTGATCTACAAGTATATCAGCGAATCTCCCAAGCGCCGCCAGGAATACTACAGCGCCGTTAAGTATTACTACGAGGATCACCCCTTTATCACCGAGCTGCTCAGTCACATTGCCGATGAACTCAGACGTAAGAGCTTTCAGACCGAGGAGCACTGGAAGGCCCTCGGCGCCGATCCGGCACAAGGTCATCTGGGCCTGATAGAGAAGTGTATCATCGCTGCGTCCAGGATGAGTCAGTGCGTAATCAATTGCGAAAGATATGGTGAGGCCATGAACGATGTCATTACAATCATCGAAAACAACCTGTTCTCCTACACAAGGGATGAGGCACCCCTACCCTCTGCAACCCCATACTGTTATACGTAAGATAATTTAGACCCCTTCGTGACAAGGGAAAGAAGGGGGCGCCTCCGCCCCCCCTCAGACCCCCCTGCAAGGGGACCAGTCCCCTTGACCCCATAATGCTCAATCCTAAGCTTTATAAGTATTTATGTCCATGTACTTACCACCACAGCCACTTTTGTTTGAGGTACTACCCTTACGACTTTAATTATTTATAGAGAGATTTATCCTTTCACCGCAATTTGCCAGGTCTGCCGGGATCGTTGTGATGGGTAGTTTGACCGTAAAGGTGGTACCGCGACTGATCTTTGTCAGTACGGTGATCTGACCGCCATGTTTTGCTATAATGCCCTGTGAGACAGACAGACCGAGGCCTGTCCCCTTGCCCTTTGACTTTGTCGTGAAAAATGGGTCAAATATATGCTGTAGTATGTGTTCGGGGATACCATGACCATAGTCTATTACCTTTACGGCTATAAAATTATGGTCGTCTGAGGGGCCAGCGTGTATCTTTAGATGTCCCCCTTTAAGGGTGACGTCAAGGGCATTGAGTATAAGGTTTAGAAACACCTGTTCTATCTGGTGTCTATCGCCGTGGATACGGGGCAGGTTTGGTGTTATTTTTATATCTACGTTTACACCGGCGAGTTTTATCTGATTTCCGGCGAGCTTGAGTGTATCCATCAGGACGCTGCCGATACAGATTGGTTCCATGATGGTCTCACTCTCGCGGGCAAAGTCCAGGAGGTTGCGCACGATGTTTCTTGCCCTGCCGGCCTCATCTATGAGGTCCCTTGCCATGTCAATCCGTTCGTCATCGGAGAGGTCACTGTAGTCTTCCAGGAGCATGTGTGCCGTTAGGGTGATGTTGTTTATCGGATTATTGAGCTCGTGGGCTATGCCCGAGGTAAGCGTCCCTACGGCTCGGAGTTTCTGCGACTGCGCCAGTATCTGTTGCTGCCTGTCCAGCTCCTTGATCAGGTGGTCTATGGCCATTGACAGGTCAGAAAACTCGTCATTGTAGTTATGACCTGACATGATTGTGGCATACTGTCCGTTTGCCATTAACACCGAGTACTTGGAAAAAAGATTGATTGCCCGCAGCACCCTCTTACCTAAAAGATGCGATATAAACAGCATAAACAATATCAAAAATACCACCGAGTACAGTTGCACCGTCCTAAATAGCAACATCAGCCTATCTGTTGCATCACGCCCCTTTGACAAGAGCTTATCGGCCGAGTTCACCATCATATAGCCACATTGCCTGATCTCCTTCTGGAGTGTTTCCCTTCGCCTGGTCTTATCGAGCGGGTTGTCACCGTTTCTTTCTCGATCCAGTTCCTCGATAGAATCTAACAGCTTGACATATCTCTCTATCAGGCCGATAGAGCTATCATAATCGATGTATCCTCTTAGTTCCCCGTAGTGGGTTATCAATAGTCGCTCAAGCCCCTTCATTATCTCTTTACTATCTTTAAGCCCTGTGCCATAGAGAAAGTAGTCTTTTTCAGACAACCGTGCCAGAGAGACACTCGAAAAAAAACTCTGGGCAATCTCATTTAATCGCACCCCTTTTTCCATCTTCATCATAGTTATTATCATAGAGACAACTATACCCATTGCGAAGATACAAGTCACAGCAAAGCCAATATAAATATGTGCCTTGATAGTGAACCTGTAAGGCTTAGGTTTAGTGGCCTCCTCAGTACCTGGGGTAGCTACTTTACTACTGCTCTTGGCAAGCTGGCGGTCGATTAACCTCTTAAGCCTTTGTAATCCACACTTATACCACTTATCTATGCAGTCATCTAACATCAAGATTGAACGTCTTATCCCTGGATTGTTAACTTCACGCCAAGGGTCTCGGCCGCCTTTACGATAACAGCCCTGAGATCGTCTGGCTTAAAGGGCTTGGCTATGAAGTCGAAGGCACCCTTTTCCATTGCCTGCCTGGCCAACTCCATCATGGCATAACCGGTTATCATAATGACCTTTGTCCTGACTGATTTGTTCATCACGTGCTCAAGGACCTCCAGACCATCGATCTCATCCATTCTGATGTCGGTGACAACTATATCGAAGGTCTCCTCGTCGATCCTCTTAAGCGCCTTTGCCGGGTTGTCAAAAACCTCAACCTCGCAGCCCAGTTTCGCTATAGCAGGCTTGAGCCTCTTACCCACTATAGGCTCGTCATCAAGAAGCAGTATCTTTAACGTCTTTTCCATAAAAAAAAACTCTCCTATTCTGGTATAAATTTAACTCTCATCTTATAATACTACAAATTTATGGAATGTTTTGTAAAGGAGGTAAGTTCAGGGCAATAGCATTAAAAAAAAATTGTCAGGTCAATTTATAATATTAGGATTGAGGTAATAGTTCAGGTGCACTGTGCATAAACCTAACTACGCCATAACTCGAGCTCAAGCCTGCGCAAGAAGGGGTCAAGGGCACTGGTGCCCTTGCAGGGGGGGTCGAGGGGGGGGGCAGCGCCGCCCCCCTTCTTCTCTCTTGTCGTGTTTACTTTACCTGCCAGTCGTTGGAGAGGCCTATTGCCGCATAGCCTCCGCCAGTTACATTTAAGCCATCCATAAA
>JADFXD010000168.1 GCA_015233725.1 Nitrospirota bacterium
CCATGCACCCGACAGAGAGACATAATAAGACAGTATGTCAAGCATTATCAGGCACCCTAACCCTAAACCCCGTTTCATAATCTATACAGGTATTTTACCTTATGGTGTTTTATATACCTCATCGTGAGTGCCTATATCAAGTAGGCTTACAGAATAATCCGTTATTTTGAAGATAACGCGTATCTCATTGTTGAAGTAACAAGAGTATCGTCCCTTAAGTTTACCCGAAAGGGTATGGGTTTTGAGAGAAGGGTCAAAGGCATCCCTCTGAAGTGTATGAAAAACATTTCTTAAGAGTTCCTTTAATGCAGGGTTTTTCTCGATAAGTTTCAATGCCTTCTTAGAAAAGGATTTAGGATATTGTATTTTCCGTATCATCAAAAATGGCGTTGAATGCCTCTTCTGCAGACTCAAAGCATAGAACAGGCTCTTTCTCGGCATCCAATACACGTTGAATAAGCGCGTTATATCTGCGTTCTTTCTCAATCAGAAAGGCCACGAAATCTTGCAGGACAAGAATAGAGTCAGGGGAGAGTTGAGATACAGCTTCTTTTATCTGTTCTCTATAAACAACTGTACCATCCGTTAGTAAATCTTCCATAAAAATACCTTAGCATAAATAAGATATAAAAGTCCAGTTATTTTGGATGCACGATAGCAGACCCTTCCCACTTTAGCGCCGGAGGTACTCAACCGCCATTAGGGTCAACAGCGCTGTGACACAGAGGCTCCCCGAAATCAGAATGACCCTTAAGACGCTTGCCAACTCACTGTGAAAGACGATAATCCCGACAACCTGCCCAATGGCGCACAACAGCACTATATATGCAAAGAGGGTCTTATTCCTGGCAAGGTTGTAGTTGATCAGCACCATAACCAACGCCATGGGAAGCATGGCCACGGCACAGAGGCCAACTATGTTTGACGCCGGCATAAACTTCGCCCCAAAAAAGAGCGAAATAATCAAATCGGGGACAATATAGATGATAAAAGCCCCTCCTCCTGAGAGGACAAGCGTTATCGCAAACGCCTTTACAATCAAGCCTACAGTGCTCTCTGCCCTGGCCCTGCTATAGGCAACCATTGGAAAGAGAGACGTAACAATGGCAGCAGGGACATACATCACCGCCTTACCGATGATTGCCGCAGAGCTATACATGCCTGCCTCGGTGGGGGAGAAGAAATACTTGACAAGTATCTGGTCAGTCTGTGAAAAGACAGCAAGGGCCAGGTTGGCCGCAGTCACCGGTATCAAAAAGGACAGTGACACGTCGGAGGCATCCTCTTGATTGTTGCTGATAGACCACCTGGCGCTTTTTAACTCTGCCCTTATCGGGATATCGGATATGTAAATCGTTAAGACATACGATAACATTAATCCCAGCATGATCCCATTGAGTCCCATCCCCACGGCAACAAGCCCCACACACAAGACGTACTTAAAGACACACGAGGCCGCCGCTAAAAAAGACAGCATCCTGAACCTGTGAATCCCCTGCAGTATGGCAGAGTTTATCGGAACCACCACGAATACACCAATAGATAGAAACAACAAAATGATAGGTATCGCACCGTCGATCTTTAACATACCACTGATCCGGTTTGCAAAAAGACTCCCTGCAAGAAACGTTACAACACCGACGACTAAGACCCCCCTGTATGTCCTTGCGATTAACCCTTTGATAACATTGTAGCGACCAAGGGCAAAGTTGTGGGACAGGCGCTTCGTCAGAAAGACAGTAACACTGTATACTGGAAAGCTCAACACCAGCAGGATCGACATAAGCGTGTTCATCTCCCCGTAGGCGCTGATACTCAACATCCTGCCCATCGTCAACTGGAACAGGTAGTTGATGACATTGGCAACCATCATGCCAACAAGCAGCAAGGAACTGCTCTTAAAAAATCCGTCTCTCTTACTCAAACCTCCCCCAAAAAAAGGGAAAAGAAGAAAAAGAAAAGAAGGAGGGCCGCCTGGCCGCCCCCCCTCAGACCCCCCTGCAAGGGGAGGGGTGAGGCACCCCGGCCACGAAGAAGTCCCCTTGACCCCATAATTCTTAATCCCACATGTTATAAATATTTATGTCCAAATTACTCCATAGAAAATTAAAATACATTATTGATGGTGTTTATTATGATATCTTGCAAATTATCCGGCAGGTCGTTATAGATTGGCAGACAGAGGATGCGTCTGGATATGTCCTCGGAGATTGGGGCGCGTTGGGCATTGCCAAGATAGGAAACGGTGTTCAGGGAGGGGAAGAAGTACCTCCTTGGGTAGATGTCTTTGGCGTTTA
>JADFXD010000019.1 GCA_015233725.1 Nitrospirota bacterium
AGCCTCCCCTTCTTTCTTTGACCAAGCTACCCATGACTTTTTGATGCACCCGAAAGAAGGCGGGACTGGCTACACCCCCCTTTGATGTGTTATACTATGAGCGCGAGGGTAAGAATATGACAATATCCCGACATATAAATAATGCCCTGTCAGTAGTGGCCGCGCTATTGACGGGGGTGTTTTGCTCAGTGGTCTTTTCTTATGCCTCATCGGATACCCCTGCGGAGCATCGTTACTCGACGTACGAGTTCGGAAAGGGGAAAAACGTTATAAATATAGGCACTCAACCCTTGTACGTGCCAACAAACATAATCATAGAGACCATGAGTCGTGATGCCGTGCTCTACGACATGCTGAAAGAGTCAGGCATGGAGGTCAGGTTCTTTCCCTTCTTTAAGGGCAGCGACGTAAACGACTTCCTCTTGCGAGGCGACCTCCAGGTGGGTGTAGGAGGCGATATGCCTGCCATTGAGGTTGCCTCTGCTGATAAGGTGCTTGTAGCGTCTCTGATGCAGTACGGCTTCACCTCCGTTGTCGCAGAGAGACACACGAGTATAAAAGACTTACGTGGCACCAGGATAGGTTACGCCTTTGGCTCAAATGCCCACTATGTCCTCCTTAACGCCCTATCTGTAGGTGGTAATACACCCAAAGATGTCCACCTTGTCAAGATGGATGTGACAGATATGGTCGACGCACTTAAGGCTCGCAGGATAGATGCCTTCTGCGCCTGGGAACCCACAGTTACAGAGGCCCTGGCTACGTTAACTGGTTTTGAGGTAATCTACAGCAAGGTGACCTCAGCTTACCTTTATTTCAGGAAGGATTTCCATGACTCACACCCCGATGCCGTGGACGCCATAGTTGCCTCTGAGTTGAGGGCATTGAGGTGGCTACAGAGGGACAAACGTAACCTGCTAATAGCGGTGGACTGGGTATTAAAAAGGCAGGCCTCATTTAGCAGCAAGTCCTCGCCATTAACGCCTGAGCAGATAGCCACACTTGCCTTAGATGACCTTGTTGGCGTCAATACAGACCCAAGGCTGCCAGCAGGTGATTTCACACAACACGGCAGGTTGCGCGATGAGTTTGACTTTCTCAAGGCGATAGGACTCATACCACCCACGGTGTCGTTGGATACCGTTTATAAGAATTTTGACCCAGGCATTATCAGAAGGGTTACAACCAATCCCAGGAGATACAGGCTCGACGAGTATCACTACAGGTAGCAGGAGCGTCCTGCAGCGAAAAAGAAGCAGGAGCGCATCTTGAGCCGGGGGGCTGGTCTTACCCCTGGCCTGCAGCGGTAAAGGATATGATAAAAAAACTCTATTTAAGTATCAGAGAGACATTTAGGTTCAACTTTAATCTGAGGATATTCCTTTCTTTTGGCGCGTTAATAATAGTAACGGTACTCAGCCTATTATCCACATACCTGTTTGGCCTGCCATATACAAAGATTGAGGGCATCTACAAGAAGAATCTCCACCAAATGCAGGACAACATGAAGACCTTCGCAGATATGGAAAAGAGATATATGCTAAAATGGATTCAGGGGTGTAGGGGGGATGCAAGGGTAATCTCTGACGCCATCCAAACCAAAGATAACCTGGAAGGACTTATTCTAAAGATACAGCAATATAATAAATCCATCGACACCAAGTCCTTTACCGAGAGGCTTAGGCAGGAGAAAGAGTACAAGGCTCTTGCATCTTACATCAACAGTGTACAGTCCTCTAATTACGGTGACTATGAAGAGATATCCATCGTAGATACAACATCAGGGACTATCATTGTGTCAACCCAGGAGGATGAGGTTGGCAGCCCTGCCGTTATATATGAACAGTCCATTAAATCAGAAGACGAGTGGTTTAGTCTCGTGGTATCCAACCAGAGTGGTAACGTTAACCTCGTCATATTCCGTCCTGTATATCTCTGCGCAGAAACCAATGAGCACTGTGACAGAAGGTTTATACTGCAGATGAATGCCAACATTAAAGACATCCTTTCGTCTGTCCTCTCTGCTGCTGAGGGGTTAGGTAAGACCACCGAGGTACTGCTTGCGGATAAAGATGCAAGGACGTTGATACCTCTGAGGTTCCAACTTCCCGACAAGTCAGTCCCCAGGATACTTGAGTATAAACTTGATACGGTTCAGGCCAAACTGGCCGCAACGGGCAATGAGGGCCTGATGGAGAGTACCGATTACCGGGGTGAACCAGTAATGGTAGTCTTTCGGCATATACTCATCACGCCGGAGATGGGAATTGGCCTGATAGTCAAGGTCGACGAGAAAGAGTTGATGGCTCCAGTAATGGGTACGATTGTTATTGCGATATGGCTAATGGTATTGGGATTGGTTCTGCTTTTAGTAAGTACGTTTTTAGTCTTACAGAAGATATCAAATCCGGTAATTGAAATTATCAAGGCGGTTGAGAACATCAAGGCTGGCGATCTGAGTATCCGTGTCCCTGTCAACGTCTCCGGTGACCTGGGAATACTTGTTCATACATTTAATGAGATGCTCACAGGCATTGAGTATCAGCAGAGAGCCACAGAAACGGAGAGGGACAAGCTTAAAGCAATAATGGAGGCAATGCAAGACGGCATCTACATAACAAACAGAGAACATGATATAGAGTTTGTAAATAGAGCAATACTCAAAGAGTTTGGAGAAGTAAATGGCCGCAAGTGCTACGAGTATTTTCATGATAGGACAGGGCAATGTCAATGGTGTAAGATAGATGAGGTGTTGTCTGGCAAGAGTATTACGTGGGAGTGGGATTGCCCAAAGAACCATAAGACATACTCACACCTGGATACCCCAATTGGAAACATGGGTGGTTCTGTCTCCAAGTTTGCGATACTCCATGATGTCTCCGATATAAAGAACGCCCAGTTGTTATTGAAGAGGGAGCTTGATTTTCAAACAGCCGTAGCGGAGCTATCGGAGGCGCTATTGTCTAGTGAAAAGGACATAGTCGATATCTCTATTATAGTAAAGAAACAGGCAATGAGATTGACCGACAGCTTACATTGCTTTGTAGCGGAGATAGACAGAGAAACGGGGGATGAGGTAGGACATACCCTTACAGATATGATGAGAGATGGACAGTGCAGCGTGGATACAAGACAAGTGAGATTGGTCTTTCCAAAGGGCAAGGATGGATATAACGCGCTATGGGGACATGCGCTAAATACAAGGCAGGGGTTTTATACAAATGATCCCCAAGGGCATCCCGCATACAAAGGCTGCATACCGGAGGGACATATCCAGTTGACAAGATACCTGTCAGTACCGGCAATAATAAAAGACAGGTTGATTGGACATATCCATTTAGCAAACGCCCAAAGGGATTATAAGGATGCGGACCTGGATGTCATAAAACGCCTTGCCACTATTTACGCCTTGGCCGTTGATCGCAAGAGGATGGAAGAGGAACTGAGATACCTGAACGTTAATCTTGCATCTATAGTAAAGGAAGAAACCACCAAAAGGCAGATGCAGGAGCAGATGCTCATACAACAATCCAAGATGGCCGCCATGGGAGAGGTTATAGGTTTAATAGCACACCAATGGAAGCAACCACTAAATGCGATAGGAATAACAGTGCAAGATTTAGAAGATGCGTATAAGTTTGGTGAAGTTAGCGATACATATATAGCTCATACGGTTGATGTGACAATGGGGCAAGTCAACTTCCTGGGGAAAACTATTGATACCTTCAGGGACTTCTTCAAACCATCAAGGCAAAAAGTCCAGTTTGATGTAAAAGACGCCATAGATGAGTTAATCTCAATGTTTATCGCAATATTTATCAAAAGCGCCATTAGTGTTAATCTAAAGACCAACCAGGCCATGAGGCTCATTACAGACGGATACCCCAATGAGTTTAAACAGGTGATACTCAACATCCTCAACAACGCAAAGGACGCAATCATATCCAGACGAAAAACCGACGCTAATATCCAGGGTAAGATAGACGTAGAAATCACCAACGATGCAGCTAACGAGCAAATCATAGTCTCAATCAGAGACAACGGCGGTGGCATCCCAATAGATATAATAGATAGAATCTTCGAGCCTTATTACACTACTAAAGGGTCAGAGGGTACAGGGATCGGTCTCTACATGTCAAAGACCATCATAGAGACCAATATGGGGGGCAGGTTTACAGTTAAAAATATTGATGGTGGCGCAGAGTTTACAATAGTGCTGTCAAGCTGTGATATACTATAAGCATGGTAACTATAGAGAGAGACTTTTTAAATAACAAATAAATGGTAGGGAGGATATATGCCTTTTGTTAAGATTATAAGACATGGACAAGTTACTCTACCTAAGAGATTTAGGGAGTTTTTGGGCATTGAAGACGGCGATATTTTAGAAGTCGAAATGTTGGAAAATGCAATTGTCCTAAAACCCAAGGTTGTAATTAGCAAATTTCCAGAGGCAGAAGAAGAACTATCAATTGCAGGAAAAGAAAAGATAAAAGAGGCCTTAGAGGATTATGAAACAGGCAAGGTAAAGAGCTTTGACAACGTGGAGGAACTTATAAAAGACTTAAATTCATGATAATTACCCGGAGCGAGCAATTTAAAAAAGATTTTAGCCACTTGCCAGAAGAAGTCAAGCAACAAACAAATAAAGCGCTAAGACTGCTGCTGAAAAATCCTTATCACCCTTCATTACAAGTAAAGAAAACAAAAGGAGAAATCATTAAAGGGTTTTGCAATGTCTTTGTAAGGTAGGATCAACATCAATTACCGCTTCTTATTTTTGATTGAGACAGACTCTTATCTCCTTCTACGCTGTGGCAGACATGATGAATATTTCTGATGATCAATAATGTGCTAATTGCCTATGTATTTAACTCTGGTTGTGTGATTTCAGGCAAATAAATAGACATGCTTGCAATACTATCAACTAAATATCTATATCATTTTGTTCCTTTTAATGTCATTTGCCGGCGCCATTCTATATCACCGGAGTAAACTTCATAGGCATTATGTGCTATTATAGCGCCAGGTTATTGATAGCCCATGACCTTTATAAAATCTTTATAGGTTCGCCATGTTTATTAACAGCTACTTTATATGTCGATGTGTTAAGCTCTAAACATGAGTGATGATATCAATAAGATTAAGCTGCTTGGGCGGCTATACTATGAAGAATCAGGAGGCAGATTATGGATGCTTTTTACTGGATTGGTGGAGTAATCTCTGTGGTGTTATTAGGTTACTTAACGGTAGCGCTTTTAAAACCGGAGGTGTTTTAAGATGACTAGCAATGGTTTGCTTCAAATTGGGTTGTATTTGATAGTCCTGGCGGTATTGATAAAACCCCTGGGACACTATATGGCCCTGGTCTATGAAGGCAGGTCCAATTGGTTTACCGCCTTGTTGGCCCCTCTTGAGAGACTCTTGTATCGCATCTTTGGTGTACGCTCAGAAGATGAGATGTCGTGGAAGACATATACATTTGCTGTTTTGGCCTTCAACGCTGTTGGAGCGGTCTTCCTCTATCTGTTGCAACGCCTCCAGCATCTACTTCCGCTAAACCCTCAGGGGTTTGCCGCTGTATCGGCTGATTCGTCTTTCAATACAGCCATCAGCTTTATAACTAACACCAACTGGCAGGGATACGGTGGTGAGTCAACGATGAGCTACCTGACGCAAATGGCAGGGCTTGGCGTGCAGAACTTTCTCTCAGCGGCAACCGGTATGGCCGTTCTGGTTGCCTTGATCAGGGGGTTTATCAGACACAACGCAACGACTATAGGTAACTTCTGGGTGGACACCACCCGCTCGATTCTCTATATCCTGTTGCCACTTTCGGTGATCTTCACGATTGTCCTGGTCTCCCAGGGGGTCGTTCAGAACCTTAAGCCCTATCAGACAACGCCACTTATGCAAGGCACAACGGCAGTGGAACAACCCTCTGGCAAGACAACACCGGTGAACGAACAATCGATCCCCGGTGGGCCTGCTGCCTCGCAGATAGCGATCAAACAGCTTGGCACAAACGGCGGCGGATTCTTCAATGTAAACTCCGCATATCCCTACGAAAACCCAACCCCCCTTGCCAACTTCCTCGAACTCCTGGCGATCCTGCTTATCCCGGCCGCCCTCTGCTATACATTTGGCAAGATGATAGGAGATACACGCCAGGGATGGGCACTGCTCATTACAATGTTTATCATCTTCGTACCCTTGCTACTGCTCTGCTATTACAGTGAAATGGTAGACATCCCAGCTATTAAGACTTTAGCTGCGTCAATAGACTATGGTGGCAATATGGAAGGTAAGGAGGTTCGCTTTGGGGTTGCCAACTCAACCCTGTGGGCGGCAGCTACGACGGCGGCGTCAAATGGCTCCGTCAACGCCATGCACGACTCCTTTAGCCCATTAGGTGGGATGGTTCCTCTTTTTTTGCTACAGCTAGGTGAGATAATCTTTGGCGGAGTAGGTTCAGGTTTATACGGTATGATCATCCTTGCCTTGGTCACGGTCTTTGTAGCCGGACTTATGGTTGGACGCACGCCGGAATATCTTGGAAAAAAGATTGAGGCATTTGAGATGAAGATGGTATCTCTGTCGATCCTAATCCCATCTGTAGTTATACTTTTGGGTATAGGTGTTGCGGTTGTTGTCAAGGCTGGGGTGGCTGGGATAGCTAACCCTGGCGCTCATGGTTTTTCCGAGATACTTTACGCCTTTACCTCATGCGCAAATAACAACGGCAGCGCCTTTGCCGGCCTTTCCGTAAACACACCTTTTTACAATCTAATCCTTGGGTTTGCCATGTTGATTGGAAGGTTTTCTGTCATAGTCCCCGTCCTTGCAATAGCAGGGTCGTTGGCAGGGAAGAAACTCGTTCCCGCTGGTTCTGGTACATTACCAACGCATACACCTCTGTTTATTGTGTTTTTGATTGGTATCATTATTATAGTGGCGGCATTGACGCATCTGCCTTCACTATCACTAGGACCAATAGCAGAGCATCTACAGGCGATCAAATAAATGCTGAAGAATTTGGTTAAATGTGAAGTATTGTGTACCAGCATACGCAATTATGGGGTCAAGGGGACTGGCCCCCTTGCAGGGGAGGTCAAGGAGGGGGCGGCCAGGCGTCCCTCCTTTTTCTTATTTTTTCTTATGGAGGTATAGAATATGACAAGGAAGGCAAAAAAGGGCCTTTTCGATTGGGGCTTGATTTCCCGTGCGTTTGTTGACTCGGTTATAAAGCTGAGTCCACTGTACCAGATTCGCAAGCCGGTGATGTTTGTAGTGGAGGTGGGGAGCGTGCTTACCACGATGCTTTTCGTTTACTCTTTTTTTGCTGATATCGGCGAGTCACAGTTGTTTGTCGTGATGGTTTCGCTATGGCTGTGGTTTACGGTACTCTTTGCCAACTTCGCCGAGTCTATGGCAGAGGGAAGGGGCAAGGCACAGGCCGAAACCCTGCGAAGCAGCAGGAGCGATGTCAAGGCCAGACTGTTATCTTCGCCGCAACGTGATGCCAAGACTACTATGGTTGTGTCGTCAACGCTGAAAAAGGGTGACCACGTACTCGTAGAGACCGGCGATGTCATTCCAAGTGACGGGGAGGTCGTTGAGGGGGTTGCCTCCGTAAACGAGAGCGCCATCACCGGAGAGAGCGCCCCGGTCATCAGGGAGAGCGGAGGGGACAGGAGCGCCGTCACGGGGGGCACACTCGTTGTCTCGGACTGGTTGATCGTGAGGATAACCGCAAACCCGGGAGAAACCTTTATCGACAGGATGATTTCGATGGTCGAGGGGGCAAAGAGGCAGAAGACCCCTAACGAAATCGCCCTCGATATCCTGCTTGCCGGACTGACAATAGTGTTTCTGCTGGCAACGGTTACGATAGTGCCGTTTTCGATCTTTAGCGTCAAGGCCTCATCGCATGGCGCTCCGGTGAGCGTAACGGTAGTCATTGCCCTGTTGGTCTGTCTTATCCCCACGACTATTGGCGGGCTGTTGTCTTCCATTGGGATTGCCGGGATGGACAGGATGATACAGGCCAACGTGATAGCCATGTCCGGTCGGGCTGTAGAGGCCGCCGGCGATATAGACGTGCTGCTGCTGGATAAGACGGGGACTATCACGCTTGGCAACAGACAGGCAACCGAATTTATACCGGCAAAGGGGGTAGATGTCAGAACCCTTGCCGATGTCGCACAACTGGCCTCCCTCGCCGATGAGACGCCGGAGGGGCGCAGTATCGTGATACTGGCCAAGACCGACTACGGGATCAGGGAGCGCGACATACACGCCCTTGGTGCCAGGTTCATCCCCTTCTCCGCCCATACGCGCATGAGCGGGGTGGATATGGATGGCAGGGAGATCCGCAAGGGGGCCACAGATGCCGTGCAGGAGTACGTAAGACAGCAGGGAGGTGTATTTCCCATCGACATCATAGGGATTGTGGAAGAGGTAGCGCGCCAGGGGGCCACCCCTTTGGTTGTTGCCGAGGGTAAGAGGGTTCTTGGGGTTATCCGCCTCAAGGACATCGTAAAGGGCGGCATAAAGGAGCGGTTTGCCGAGCTCAGGCGCATGGGGATAAAGACCATCATGATTACCGGGGATAATCCGCTTACGGCAGCCGCGGTTGCCGCCGACGCCGGTGTTGATGACTTCCTAGCCGAGGCAACCCCGGAGGCCAAACTCAAACTCATCCGAGAGTACCAGGGCGGTGGGAGGTTGGTGGCGATGACGGGGGATGGCACAAACGATGCCCCAGCACTTGCCCAAGCCGACGTCGCCGTTGCCATGAACTCCGGTACGCAGGCCGCAAAGGAGGCCGGCAATATGGTAGACCTCGACTCAAACCCCACCAAGCTCATCGAGATCGTGGAGATTGGCAAGCAGCTCCTCATAACACGCGGCACGTTGACCACCTTTAGCATAGCCAACGACGTGGCAAAGTACTTTGCCATCCTCCCGGCGGCCTTTGTAGGGATTTACCCGGAGCTTGGGATGCTTAATATCATGAGGCTGGCCACCCCATACAGCGCGATACTCTCGGCGGTGATATTTAACGCCCTGATCATCGTGCTCCTGATCCCGCTTGCCCTCAGGGGGGTCAAGTATCGTCCCCTTGGGGCTGAGGCCCTGCTTAGAAACAACATCCTTGTCTATGGCCTTGGTGGGATCGTAGTGCCGTTTATCGGGATAAAGGTTATCGATATGATAATCAGCGCCTTGAATATCCTTTAAGGGAGGAATCAGCTATGGTGGTTTTAAGGACATCGGTCATTGCATTTATTGTGTTTACGGTTATGTTGGGGATTATCTATCCGCTGGCTATGACGGGTATTGCGCAGGTTGCCTTTCCGCACGAGGCAAATGGAAGCATTGTTATAAGGGATGGCAAGGCCGTTGGGTCTTCGCTGATAGGGCAGCCCTTTAGTGACCCTAAGTATTTTTGGTCAAGGCCATCGGCAACGACGCCCTTTCCCTACAATGCCGCATCGTCGTCGGGGTCGAACCTTGGACAAAACAACCCCGACCTCTCCAAAGCCATCGGTGAGAGGGTTTCGGCCCTCAGGGCGGTTGACCCCGGCAACGTTGAGCCTATCCCCTTTGACCTTATCACGTCCTCAGGGAGTGGACTTGACCCTCACATCAGTCCATCTGCTGCCCTGTATCAGGTAAAGCGGGTGGCAAGGAGCAGGGGGGTGCCCGAAAAGGACGTCTATGCGCTCCTCCAGTCTCATACAGAAGAGAGGCAGCTAGGACTCTTAGGAGAGGCAAGGGTCAACGTCCTTATGCTCAACCTGGCGCTAGATTCAAGAGTTCAGCGCTAAAGAAAGAAGAAAAGAAGAAGAAGGGGGGACGCCTGGCCGCCCCCCCTCAGACCCCCCTGCAAGGGGTCACGGACCCCTTGACCCCTTCTGTGTGGGCCGGTGGTTGAGTTGGGGGGTGGTTTGGTTTATGCGTCTTATGAAATGAGTGTCTTGCCACTTTTTTTTTTGATTGCAATAAATTTAGGAGGAAGTTATGTCTTTAAGAGGCGTTCTGATTGTTTTGGTGTGTGTTCTTTATTCTTTAGGTATAGGTATAGCTGGCGCAGAGAGAGAAAACACTGGAGGTATACAGAAGGAGGGAGACCCTGATTTTGTGTTAGTAAGGGGTGGGTGTTATGACATGGGAGACACGTTTGGTGAGGGGGACAGTGACGAGAGGCCTGTGCACAGGGTATGTGTGGATGATTTTTATATGGGCAGATATGAGGTGACGCAGGAGCAATGGGAAAAGGTGATGGGGAGCAATCCTTCGTTTTTTAAGAGGGGAGGGAGGTATCCGGTTGAGCAGGTGAGTTGGGACGATGTGCAGGTGTACATATTGAAGCTAAATCAGCAGGCTGGCAGGAAGTATCGTTTGCCCACTGAGGCGGAATGGGAGTACGCGTGCAGGGAAGGGGGAAAGAATGTGAGGTTTGGAACTGGTACAGACAGTATAAATTCCGGGATTGCTAATTATGATGCCTCCTTGGATGGGGAGATGTGGCGGGGACAGACAACGCCCGTTGGGAGTTTTCAGGCCAATAGTCTTGGATTATACGACATGTCTGGCAATATATGGGAGTGGGTGGAGGATGTGTATCGTCGCGATGCGTATAGACAGCATGTTCAACGCAATCCTGTATATACACCACAAGACATATATCGTGTCAAGCGTGGCGGTAGTTGGGACAGTTACGCCGTCCACTTACGGTGCTCCGACTACAGCGGCTATTGGGCCTACGGTCGCGGCAGAGATATAGGTTTTCGCCTTGTCAGAGACAGGTAAGCTTTATGGGTGTATTCAGCGCTAAGAAAAGAAAAAGAGAGGGGGGGCCAGTCCCCTTGACCCCATAATTCTCAATCCTATTACCCTTATTTCTTGGTCTCTTGAAAAACACTGTGACTATCTATATAATATATAAAGATGTTACAGCCTCTTGTTAGCGTAGTGATGCCGGCGTATAACCACGAGCTTTTTATTGATGAGGCGGTGGAGAGTGTGTTGAGGCAGACGTATACCGAGCTGGAGTTGATAATCATAGACGATGGCTCAAGCGACAATACGCAGGGGCGTGTGCTGCAATACAGCGACCCGAGGATCAGATACGAGTATCAGCAAAACATGGGTTCTCACGGTGCGATAAACCGAGGCATTGGTATGGCTAAGGGGCAGTACATCAGCATAATAAACTCCGACGATGTCTATTGCTGTAACCGTCTTGAGACCCTGGTTGAGAAATCACTGCAAGACGACCTGGACTTTATAATAACGGACATAGGTCTCATCGACGAACATTCGGAGCTAATCACTGACCCTGACCACTGGTGGAACCAATGGTACGGTGGGCTTAAGCGGCACTACAGGGCCACAAGCTCACCACTGATGGCCCTGCTTGCGGGAAACTACACGATCAGCACCTCAAACTTCTTTTTTAAGAGCTCTCTTGTCGGTGATATAGGGCTTTTCAAGTCGCGCAAGTATACGCTCGATTATGAATTTGCCTACAGGGCCATACGGCACAACGAAAAGGCCTTTGCCTACTTGATAGACTCTCAGTTGATGCTCTATAGGCTGCACGGCAACAACGCGATCCTCAAGAATCCACTTGTGGCCAACATAGAGACATTTTATTTTTTAAATACCGCCATAAAAGAGCAATTTGGCAGTGATATCCATACCCCAATTGAGCATATTAACAAGATAAGACGCTATATTGTCAGGGGCGTTAGACACAAGTTGCAAGGCGAGGTTGCAACCCTCCAGGCAGAGTCCCAATGGTGGAAGGCAGAGACCCATAAGTGGCACGCCGAGCACGTCAATTCACTAACTGAGACACAAATGTGGCAGGCTGAGGCGCATAGATGGCAGATTGAGATGCAAAAGTGGCAGACAGGGGCATTGCAGTGGCAGGCTCAGAGTCAATTATTGTATAAAGAGGCTGAAAGAAAGCAGGTGGAGTTTCAGGTCAAGGCTACCGAGTTCTTTGATAGACTACAGGCCGCTAAGACGGCCTACGAGGAGCTGAAACTCTGGAGCCACGATATGATGCGCTATGCCACTGACCTGTTTAACGAGCGTTTCATATACCAGGACTCCATTAGTTACAGGGTGGGCAGGGCACTAACGCTGCCGCTGCGCAATATAATGAGCGGTTACAGAGGCAGCATAATAACGGTTGATAGCGTAAAACGCTTACGATGGCATATCAAACGCCTTATGGACAGCGTCGATATCGTGTCGTTTGATATCTTTGACACGCTCCTGGAACGTATCATAGAGCCACCAGACAAGGTCAAAGAGATCGTCAGTCGCTTTGTCTGCCGGGATATAAAAAAATTAAGAGGGATAGAGCTATCGCCTGTGGATTTCTTAAACCTCAGACACAGGATCGAGACACAGCTCAGACACGGGTCATTGTCTGAGGGCAGGGACTACGAGTGCTCCTACAGCAGCATAGCAAGAGGCATGGTAGAGGAGTTAGCAGGTGGGCAAGATGAGGAGTTGTTTGATACGATTATACAGAACGAAATTGAGGTTGAAAAGAAGGTCCTGTACGTAAAAGATGGCATAATCGACATTCTTAAAATCCTCAAAGATAGAGGAAAACGGATAATTGCCATATCCGACATGTATCTGGATAGACAATACATAGAGGCTATATTTAAAGACAAGGAAATCATGCAATACTTTGACAACGTATACGTCTCATCGGAGGGCAGGGTTGGAAAGCATTCTGGCCGGCTATTTAAGCAGGTGTTATTTGCTCAAAAGACCTTCCCTGAGAGGGTCTTGCATGTTGGGGATAACGACCATTCGGACTTTAAGATGCCGGCAAGTCTGGGGATAAACACAATCCGCCTCTTTGACATAGATTACCATAAGCGGAAATATGCCCTGTTGACCTATCATCGTCTTGCCGTAGAGACCCCATATTGGCGTGGCAGACACCTGCTGCAGATGATACGTCCAGGGGAGGCGGTGAAAGACTTCTTTTATCAGTACGGGTTTTCTTTTCTTGGGCCTGTCTATGCGACCTTCATCTATGGGGTGGTAGATGCCATTAAGAAATATAAGATCAAAAAGGTCTTTTTTCTTGCCCGAGAGGGAGAGCTATTCTATGACCTGTTTAAGATAGCCGCCCCTGAATTCTTAACCCCCGACCCAGCCGATGTAAGGAGCGATTTTGATAATACACCACCGTTAGAGTACGTGTACCTGACGCGAAAATCCACGGCCCTGGCCGCTGCCTATAGAGGGCTTAACTTTGAAAAGGCGGTATTGCCCTTTTTTAATCCCAAGCAGGAGGGGCTCTATTCGTTGTTTAACGTCTATGGGCTGCCCATTGAGGAGTTCTTCGCAATTGCCCGCAGGCACGGCTTTACCGACCTACGGCAACCAATCAATGCCTGGCAGGACAATCGCTTTATCCAACTACTACAAGATGAAGAGTTCCAGCGTCGCGTGATCAAGTATGCGCGCCGCAACAGGAGGCTTCTATGGAGGTACTTGCGCCAAATTGGCTTCTTTAACGGCGAATCTGTTGCCTTTGTCGATATCGGTTGGAATGCCACCATACAGAAATTCATCCAGGACGCATTCAGTAAGCGTAAGGATTATCCTCACGTCTATGGCATCTACTTAGGGTTCTGTGATGGCATTAAGCACGTCTTCGATCACGAAAAAAATACTATCCTGGGTATCCTCTACGATCAACGCAACAACAATCCCGCAGAGCATATCTTTAGCCGCTTTGAGGAGTTGTTTGAGGAAGGCGCCAGGGCACTGCATCCAACCACCGTTGGCTACTACGAAGACCCAGATAGCAAGGTCGTAAACCCCATCTTTAAGCAGGAGTCCTCCACCGACAGGGCAGAAGAAGTCCTGTTTAACCAAAAGATACAAGACATCAAGACCGGCGCCATAGATTTCACCAGGCAGTTTGTCGATGTAGCCTCACTCACAGGCTATAGCCTTGAGGATATAAAGCCCTTTATCCTGACCATGGCTGAAAGGGCGGTGGCGTTTCCCAACAGAGAGGAACTCTCCCACCTGATGGACCTCAAACACTCCGAGGACTTCGGTTATCAAAACACCATGACCCTAAAGACCGATGAGATAGAGAGTAAGAGTATCCTGTTTAGACCCTCCGAGTTGAAGAAAAAGATACGATGGTCAAACTGGAAGTACGGTACGATTAAGTCCCTGGGACTGCCAGGGGGCAATTTCATATTCAGGCTTTTTGATGCCTTAAGGAGGTTTTAGGGGTCTCAGCGACCCTCAGCGTAAAAAAAATGAACAAGTCATATTACAAGCAAGACTATGACCTCAACAGATGCTCGGTCAACGGGTTGATGACAATAACGATCCTGCATCGGTTCCTGTCGTTATTCAGGGGCAGCTTTGCGGGCAACGCACCTAATATCGTCCACGTCCTTACAGTTTACGTTATGCACAGGTTTTTCTATCTCTTTCATTACTCGTATATGATAAGGGATGTCTTGAGAAAGATCAGGAACAAGCTACGTCTTCTCTACGTCTTGAGAATAAAACGCTAAGGCTATTGATTTTGCATACATGATTATGCGACAATAGTCTTGATTAAGGGCGGTTAGCTCAGCTGGGAGAGCATCACGTTCGCAACGTGGGGGTCGGGGGTTCGAATCCCCTACCGTCCAGTAATATCCCCTTCAGCAAAAAAGAAGAATAATAAAAAGAAGGATGGCGCCGCCGCTTCTTTTTCGCTCCAGGACGCTCCACCCACTCCTCAGACCTCCCCTGCATGGGGGCCACCCACTTGACCCCTTTTTACCGCTCCAGGACGCTCCTGGCCCATCAGCCCCCCTTTCTTACGTTATTGAATCTGCCAGTTGCCAGGTATACCCTTGGCCAGATAGTTGCCGCTGCTTATCGTAAGTCCATTCATCAACCATGCGGCGACGTCTCCGGTGGTGGTGTTCTGCCAAACGATATCGCTCTTGTGATCGCCGTCGAGGTCACCTATGGCTACTATCTGCCAGTTGGCCGGTATGCCTCTAGCCAGATAGTTGCCGCTATATATCGTAAGCCCGTTCATCAGCCAGGCTGCGACGTCTCCGGTGGTGGTATCTTGCCAGACGATATCGCTCTTGCCGTCGCCGTCGAGGTCGCCGATAGCTAACATCTGCCAGTTGCTCGGTATGCCTCTAGCCAGATAGTTGCCGCTGGAGATTGTAAACCCATTCATCAACCAGGCGGCGACGTCTCCGGTGGTAGTATCTTGCCAGACGATATCGCTCTTGTGATCGCCGTTGAGGTCGCCGATGGCTAACATCTGCCAGTTGCTTGGGATGCCTTTAGCCAGGTAGTTACCACTGCTTATCGTAAGACCGTTCATCAACCAGGCAGCGACGTCGCCGGTAGTGGTATCTTGCCAGACGATATCGCTCTTGCCGTCACCGTTGAGGTCGCCGATCGCTAATATCTGCCAGTTGCTTGGGATGCCTTTAGCCAGATAGTTGCCGCTGCTTATCGTAAGACCGTTCATAAGCCAGGCGGCGACGTCGCCAGTGGTGGTATCTTGCCAGACGATATCGCTCTTGTGATCGCCGTCGAGGTCGCCGATAGCTATTACCTTCCAGTTGGCCGGTATGCCCTTAGAGAGATAGTTGCCGCCGGATATCTTAAGTCCGTCCATCAACCAGGCAGCGACGTCTCCGGTGGTGGTATCCTGCCAGAGGATATCGCTCTTGCCGTCGCCGTTGAGGTCGCCTGTCAGCGCCTTGATCGCAGCGGGTCTTATCTTTGTGGTCTTTGTCAGCTTCTGGATGCGGTTGGCGCCTGCCTCGGCCACAAATACGTTGCCAGAGGAATCTATTGCCACGCCACTTGGGCGGTCAAACAGATTATCGTTTGAGCCTCCTGCTCCGTTCCAGGACGATATGAACTGACCATCCCCGCCAAACTGCTGTACCGTGTTGTTTTGCGCATCCGTTACATAGACGTTGCCTGCGTTATCCACCGCTATCGAACTGGGATGGCTAAACATCCCGCTGACGCTGCCGTTGCCGCCCCAGTAGGAGACAACGTTGCCGTTTGGGTCATAGCCAACGATCTGGTCGCTGTAGGTATCGGTTACGTATACGCTTGAATTAGAGCCACCTATCGTTATCGCGTTGGGGGAGAAGGAGTTATCCGCCTGCTTTAGCGCCTTGAGGCTCAACACCCTTGGAGCCCTTGACGACTTACCCACGCCGGAGGCGCTCCAGTTGCTGATGAAATTACCGCTTGAGTCAAACTTCTGGATGCGGTGATTGCCGGTGTCTGCGACGTATATGTTGCCGGTGCTGTCTACGGCAACACCCTCGGGAGAGCTAAACATGCCTTGTTGGCTGCCGTTGCCGCCAAAGGAATTTATGACGTTGCCGCCTGTGTCAAATATCTGTATGCGATTGTTGTTGGTATCGGATATGTATACATAGTTAGCGGCATCCATGCCTGAGCTGTTGGCGCTGGATGTACCACCTCCCCATGAACCTGTAGCGATGCCACCGGGCATGTCAAACTGACCGAGAGAGCTACCCTGTTGGCCCCATCCGCCTTGATAGTTGCCGTTGCCGTCAAAGAACTGTACGCGATCATTGAAGGTGTCCAGGACGAAGAGGCTATCCTGTCCACCGTTGACAGACGTTGACCCTTCTTTGCCGCTCCAGGACACTCCTGGCGTGGACTTCGGTGTCTTGCCCATTGCCATCTTGCCGACCGACTTGAACTGCCCAACTCCGCTGCCGGCGCCTCCAAACTGCGTTGTTGAGGTGTATTGCTGCGGCTTGCCGTTGAAGGTTGCCGTGACCGCCCTGTCGGCGGAGATGGTTATCGTACACTGGTTGCCCGATGAGGAGTCGCAGCCAGACCAGCCAGCAAATATCGACGTGGTTGCCATTGCAGCAGCCGTGAGCGTTACCGTTGTGCCGGTCTTGTAGCTCTCCGTGCCAACTGCACCGCTCCAGAGGAGGGCACCATCCGGTGATGTCACAACACCCGTGCCGGCGCCCGTCTTTGTCACGGTGAGCAGATACGTCACAACCGGGGCCACGTTAAACGTGGCGCTTACCGTCCTGTTTGCGTTTATTGTCACGGTACATCGGTTGCCCATCACCAGGTCGCAACCGTTCCAGCCCGCAAGAGTTGAGGCGGAATCGGCGGTGGCCGTCAGTGTCACAACCGTACCAGAGTTGTATATGCCCGTTGCGGTGTTGCCGCTCCAGGTGATGGTACCGGTGTTGGAGGCGATTATGCCGCTGCCCGCACCTGATTTCGTTGCGTTGAGGGTGTACTGCGTTATCTGGTTTGCCGTAAATGCGGCCGTGACGTGTCTTGTTGCCGACATCGTTACCGTGCAGGTTGCGCTCGTCCCAGTGCAGTCCCCGCTCCAGCCGGTGAAGGTCGAGCCGGAGTTGCCGGAGTTGGCTGTTGCCGTGAGTGTCACAGTCGTGCCGGAGTTGTAGGTCCCCATGCCGATGCTGCCGTCCCACTGGAGCGTTCCGGGGGATGATGTGACCACTCCCGTGCCCGTGCCGGTTGTCGCGACGTTGAGGGTGTATTGTGGGGTTGGTGTCGGGGTTGGAGTGGGGGTCGGAGTTGGCGTAGCAGAGCCAGGGGCAAACTTCTGGATACGGTCGTTATCAGTATCAGCCACATAGACATTGCCTGAGCTGTCTACCGATACTCCAAAGACATACTGAAACTGCCCGTTACCGCTGCCTTGACTTCCCCACTGTGTTATATACTTACCGCTTGAATCAAACTTCTGGATACGTCTGGAATCAGCCACATAGACATTGCCTGCGCTGTCTACCGATACTCCATTGGGAGCACTAAACTGCCCGTTACCGGTGCCGTTGCTTCCCCACTGAGCTAGATAATTACCGATTAAATCAAACTTCTGGATTCGGTTGTTATAAGTATCAGCCACATAGACATTGCCTGAGCTGTCTACCGCTACTCCATAGGGCAGATTAAACTGCCCGTTACCGCTGCCTTTACTTCCCCACTGGGTTATATACTTACCGCTTGAATCAAACTTCTGGATTCGGCTGTTAACCTCATCAACCACATAGACATTGCCTGCGCTGTCTACCGCTACTCCATAGGTATAAACAAACTGCCCGTTACCGAAGCCTAAGCTTCCCCACTGATTTATATACTTACCGCTTGAATCAAACTTCTGGATTCGGCTGTTATTCGTATCAGCCACATAGACATTGCCTGAGCTGTCTACCGCTACTCCATTGGGATGCTCAAACTGCCCGTTACCGGTGCCGTTGCTTCCCCACTGGGTTATATACTTACCGCTTGAATCAAATTTCTGGATTCGGCTGTTACCAGAATCAGCCACATAGACATTGCCTGCGCTGTCTACCGCTACTCCATTGGGACTAAGAAACTGTCCGTTACCAGTGCCGTAACTTCCCCACTGGGTTACATAGGTATAGCTGTCCGCATAGGCGTTGGCTGCAAAACCGCTAAGGCATACGGCGCCGATCACAGCAACCATCGCCACGGCGAGCAAGAGCCCAGTGCGGTTTCCCCTCCCGCCTGGGGTGTTAGGATTTTGAAACATGTGTTACCTCCTTCGATTTTTTTGTGAAATTACCTGATTTTATCGTACGTGGTCGAGCGATGTCAAGGGAGCGAAAAAAATCGCAAATTATTCTTTCTCCTTTTATGGTACGATATAATCATGAAGACTTGGATGAGGATTTTTTGCTTGCTGTTTATCACGGCTATCGTCGAGTTGATCGGGCTCGCTCCCTACGGTTGCTGGTCTGGTCCGCTCCTTACAGTCGCTGGGGCGGCCGATTCATCGTTCACACAGGCGGACAGGGATCGGATGACTCGGCTGGAAGAGGGTTTGAAAGCCATCAACCAAAGGCTCGACGATAACCTCAAGGCCGTCAACCAAAAGATCGACGATGGTCTCAAGTCCGTCAACCAAAAGATCGACGATGGTCTCAAGGCCGTCAACCAAAGGATCGACGATAGCCTCAAGGCCATCAATCAGAAGTTCGACGATCTCAGAGGACTGATGTATGTAATACTCAGCTTACTCGGCGTAATACTTAGCGGCATGTTTGTTCTTGTCGGGTTCATCTTGTGGGACAGGCGAACAACCCTGGCCCCTGTGGTAAGAACCACCAGGGAACTTGAGGATAGGACTGAGAGACTGGAACTCGTACTTAAAGAAAAAGCCGCGAAAGACCCGGAGTTGAAAGAGGCCTTAAGACACGCTGGATTGTTGTAATCGCAATCATTAGCTGAATAGTTTCTCGTCTGGCCGGTCTGCAGTAGGCTCACGGTTCCGGCTTGGGCGGCTCTGGCAAGACATAAGGCCCCGATCACGGCAACCATCGCCAGGGCGAGCAAGAGCCCAGTGCGGTTTCCCCTCCCACCTGGGGTGTTAGGATTTTGAAACATGTGTTACCTCCTTCGATTTTTTTGTGAAATTACCTGATTTTATCGTACGTGGTCGAGCGATGTCAAGGGAGCGAAAAAAATCGCAAATTATTCTTTCTCCTTTTATGGTACGATATAATCATGAAGACTTGGATGAGGATTTTTTGCTTGCTGATAAGTCAGGCAATTGCCGTTGGGTCAGTTCCGTTCTTTACTGCTCCAGGACACTCCTGGCTCCTTGCAGTCGCTGAGGCCGCCGATTCGTCGTTCACCCAGGCGGACAGGGATCGGATGACGCGGATGGAAGATCGGATGAGCCACCTTGAAGAACGTATTATTCGGCTTGAAGAGGGTCTCAAGGCTGTCAATCAAAAGATCGACGATGGTCTCAAGGCCGTCAACCAAAGGCTCGACGATCTCAGAGGACTGATGTATGTAATACTCAGCTTACTCGGCGTAATACTTAGCGGCATGTTTGTTCTTGTCGGGTTCATCTTGTGGGACAGACGGACAACCCTGGCCCCCGTCGTAAGAGCCACCAGAGAAATTGAGGATAGGACTGAGAAACTGGAACTCGTACTTAAAAAAACAGCCGAAAAATACCCTGAGTTGAAAGAGGCCTTAAGACACGCGGGATTGTTGTAGCTGCAATCATGCCAAGCTATTGTAAGGAGAAGACATGATCCATTACACTGTAAGGAGCGAATTATGAAGACATTGATGATACTTTTGGGCTTGCTGATAAGTACGGCAATTGTCGCTAACGCGTCCGATTCGTCGTTCACCCAGGCGGACAGGGATCGGATGACTCGGCTGGAAGAGGGTTTGAAAGCCATCAACCAAAGGCTCGACGATAACCTCAAGGCCGTCAACCAAAAGATCGACGATGGTCTCAAGGCCGTCAACCAAAGGATCGACGATAGCCTCAAGGCCATCAATCAGAAGTTCGACGATCTCAGAGGACTGATGTATGTAATACTCAGCTTACTCGGCGTAATACTTAGCGGCATGTTTGTTCTTGTCGGGTTCATCTTGTGGGACAGGCGAACAACCCTGGCCCCTGTGGTAAGAACCACCAGGGAACTTGAGGATAGGACTGAGAGACTGGAACTCGTACTTAAAGAAAAAGCCGCGAAAGACCCGGAGTTGAAAGAGGCCTTAAGACACGCTGGATTGTTGTAATCGCAATCATGAGCTGAATAGTTTCTCGTCTGGCCGGTCTGCGGTAGGCTCACAGTTCCGGCTTGGGCAGCTCCGGCAAGACATAAGGCCCCGATCACGGCAATCATCGCCAGGGCGAGCAAGAGCCCAGTGCGGTTTCCCCTCCCGCCTGGGGTGTTAGGATTTTGAAACATGTGTTACCTCCTTCGATTCTTCGTGAAATTACTTGATTTTATCGATGTGGTCGAGCGATGTCAAGGGAGCGGAAAAATGTCAATGCTCCGCTCTTCACCGCCACGGGGAGGACTATTCGGGCCAAAAACCATGATCCATTAATTGTTCAAGGGTATAGGGGCAGGTCTCAGGCCCAGTGACCGTAGGGAACGGAACCGATAATTTATCGGCGCTAATTCCTGTTTCTTTTTCAAATCCTTGTTTAGCTTCTATAAATCCTTCAGCTATAACGATTTCTATATTATTCTTCAGGCTTGGGCTGTCCGCAAGTAAGAGCTTAATATCCGTTCTTTGATTACGTATTGTTGTACTCCAACTTTCACCACGCCGTTTTGGTTGGTACTGCCATTTTAGCAGGTGCATTATTAACACCGCCAATCGGCTCAAGAGTTCTCGTCTGTCTCTTTTGGCCATGCCCTCCAGCTCCTCTACTATATTTTCCAGGTCTATTTCTGTGAATCTGCCCTGCCGCAACAGGTCGGCATTATGAAACGCCCATTGATAAAAATCAACCTCATAGAGAGAGCGCGCTGTGAGCGTGTCGTTGATCGTGTCGTTATGTGTTAAGGTATCCATAGATATAATCTCCATATATTATGCTAACATTACCTCCAGGACACTTGTCAAGGGGGCGAAAAAAATGTCAAGCCCCCCGAATTGCGTTTTTGCCATCGCAACATTTTCTTTCTCCTTTTCTCTTTTTTATTGTATAATTAATCATGAAGACATTGATGATACTTTTTGGCTTGCTGATAAGCCAGGCAATTGTCGTTGGGTCGGAGCCGTTCTTTACTGCTCCAGGCTCCGCCCCTGGCTCGACCAGGGGACACTCCTGGCTCCTTACAGTCGCTGAGGCGGCCGATTCGTCGTTCACCCAGGCGGACAGGGATCGGATGATCCGGATGGAAGATCGGATGACTCGGATGGAAGATCGGATGAGCCACCTTGAAGAGCGGATTATTCGCGTTGAAGAGGGTCTCAAGGCCGTCAACCAAAGGCTCGACGATAGCATCAAGGCCATCAATCAGAAGTTCGACTATCTCATAGGACTGATATATGTAATGCTTAGTGGCATGTTTGTTCTTGTCGGGTTCATCTTGTGGGACAGACGAACAACCCTGGCCCCTGTGGTAAGGACCACCAGGGAAATTGAAACTCAGACAGAAAAACTGGTACTCGTACTTAGAGAAAAAGCCGCAAAAGACCCTGAGTTGAAAGAGGCCTTAAAACATGCTGGGTTGTTGTAACCGCAAGCATGCCCAGCGACTGTAAGGAGCGAACATGATCAATTCCACTGTAAGGAGCGAACATGATCAATTCCACTGTAAGGAGCGAATTATGAAGACATTGATGATACTTTTTGCCTTGCTGATTAGTACGGCGATTGTCGTTGGGTCGGAGCCGTTCTTTACTGCTCCAGGCTCCGCCCCTGGCTCGACCAGGGGACACTCCTGGCTCCTTACAGTCGCTGAGGCGGCCGATTCGTCGTTCACCCAGGCGGACAGGGATCGGATGATCCGGATGGAAGATCGGATGACTCGGATGGAAGATCGGATGAGCCACCTTGAAGAGCGGATTATTCGCGTTGAAGAGGGTCTCAAGGCCGTCAACCAAAGGATTGATGCCGTCAACCAAAGGCTCGACGATAACATCAAGGCCATCAATCAGAAGTTCGACTATCTCATAGGACTGATATATGTAATGCTTAGTGGCATGTTTGTTCTTGTCGGGTTCATCTTGTGGGACAGACGAACAACCCTGGCCCCTGTGGTAAGGACTACCAGGGAAATTGAGGCTCGTACAGAAAGGCTTGAACTCGTACTTAGAGAAAAAGCCGCAAAAGACCCCCTGCGACTGTAAGGAGCAATTCGAGTATTGAAAGAGGCCTTAAAACACGCTGGATTGCTGTAACTGCAATAATGTCCAGCGACTGTAAGGAGCGAACATGATCAATTCCACGGTAAGGAGCGAATTATGAAGATTTTGATGATACTTTTTGGTTTACTGATAAGCCAGGCTATCGGAGTTAGCGCAGCCGATTCGTCATTCACCCAGGCGGACAGGGATCGGATGACTCGGCTTGAAGTTAAACTCGAAGAGGGCTTAAAGGCCGTCAACCAAAGGATTGATACCATCAACCAAAGGCTCGACGATAACCTCAAGGCCATCAACCAGAGGTTTGATGCCATCAACCAAAGGCTCGACGATTACAGAGGACTGATGTATGTAATACTTAGCGGTATGTTTGTTCTTGTCGGGTTCATCTTGTGGGACAGACGAACAACCCTGGCCCCCGTCGTAAGGACCACTAGGGAAATTGAGGCCCGGACTGAAAAGCTTGAAATCGTACTTAAAGAAACAGCGGAAAAATACCCTGAGTTGAAAGAGGCCTTAAAGCAAGCTGGATTGCTGTAACTGCAATCATACCCAGCTACTGGAAGGGGCGTCCGAGCGTTAAGAAGCCTTAAAGCACGCAGGCTTAGGGTTCTGAGAGCCAGGAGCGTCCTGGAGCGGCAAAGACGCATCCTTTCTTCCCTTTCTCTTTTTTTGGGTGGGTTACATGAATGCCCTTGATTGTATGCCGTCTATGTACCCGACGAGCCCTGTGACATGTTCGACGGCATTGCCCTCGTCGGTGTCTATGTGCATATCGAGCCTGAAGTCTGGGTTGACCCTGATCAGGACATCGCCAAAGATGAGCTCTCGCTTGCTCTTTACCTTCACCAGGACGACGTCTCTATCCCTGAGACCATAGCCAAGGGCCTCCTCCGTGGACATGTGGATATGCCTGCGGGCGCATATAACGCCCTTTTCTAACTTCAACTGCCCAACCTCACCCTCAAGGGTGATACCGGGGGTGCCCTCGATGTCGCCGGAGTCCCTGACCGGGGCGTCGATGCCGAGCCTGAACTCCTCCGTGCGGGAGATCTCCACCTGAGAGTCCTTCCTGAACGGTCCCAATATCCTGACCCTGTCTACCCTGCCCTTTGGGCCAATGAGGTTGACCGTTTCCTCGCTTGCGTACTGGCCGGGTTGACTAAGAGGAATCTTGGGCGTCAGCGTCCTGCCCGGGCCAAAGAGGACCTCAAAGGCGGCCTTGTTGACATGCACGTGGTGAGCGGATACGTTTATGGGTATTGGCCTGCGCCTGTAATTCTCTATGTTGGTTGACAGCAGCCTGCCTATGGCGTGGAGGGTCTCGCGGGCTATCATCATCTTCTCATTTGACTTGATGACGAGGACCCTTACATTTGAACCAGGCGCGGTTATCTCCTCCACCTGCTTGAGAAACGGCCTATCCTGACGGTTGGCCTGCCCATAGAGGCTGATGCCAAAGGGTTGTAGTCCTTGACAGACCCTGGCCCGTATCTCTGTGGCGTTTTCACCAATTCCACCAGTAAAGATGAGCACGTCTACTCCACCGAGGGCGGCTATGTAGGCGCCAATGTACTTCTTTACCCTGTAGCAGTACATCCCGATGGCCTCTTTAGCGTGCTTGTCACCCTCCTCGGCGGCCTCCAGGACGTCCTTCATGTAGTTGCTGATACCGCTGACACCCTTGAGACCGCTTTCAACATTGAGTATCCTTGAGAGCTCATCAGCCGTAAACCCGAGATTCATCAGATATATAATGATCCCGGGGTCAAGGTCTCCACAGCGGCTGCCCATCATCAGCCCCTCCAGGGGGGTCATCCCCATCGAGGTGTCGATGCTTCGACCGTGGTCTATGGCACACACCGAGGAGCCATGTCCAAGGTGGCAGGAGATTATCTTGAGCTCCTTGACAGGGCGTTTCAGGTATGTCGCTGCCTTGAGGGTCACGTAGCGGTGATTTATACCGTGAAAGCCATAGCGTCGTATGTTGTCATCCTCGTTCAGGCTCTTGGACAGGGCATACTTATACGCGTGCTCGGGCATGTTTCTGTGAAAGGCCGTGTCAAATACCGCAACGTGTTTGGCCTCTGGCAGGATTGCCATCATCTCCTCGATCCCGGCCAGGTTGTATGGGTTATGCAGGGGCGCCATCTGTGAGCAGTCTCTGATGACCTCTACCACCCCCCTGTCAATGACCACGGAGCTAAAGAACCGCGCCCCACCGTGGACAACGCGATGCCCAACCGCGTTTACCTCATCAATGTGTTTAACCATCCCCTTTTGAGAATCCGTAAGGGCAGAGACCATTGACCTTATAGCCTCTGCCGTTGTCCTGGCATCCGTTGGCAGGTCATACTTGATGCCGGCAGTATATACCGTATGGCTACAGTCCGGCGTGCCCATCTTATCAATAAGCCCCTCCATTATCGGGATGCTGTACTTGGTATCAAACAACGCATACTTCAGTGATGCTATACGACTGTTTATTACCAGCACCTTTATGGGTTCTATGGCGGAGGAGAAATCCAGGTCGTAGGGGTCGGAGTTGCTTTTCAGGGCGGTAGTGACGTCGGGGCTTTCCCATCCCTCCCGTTCCCTCTGCAGCAGACGCCTGGTAATGGTCTGGGCTATGCTGGCCAGGCTCTTGGGGTTTTTCATTAATACATCGGAACAGAGCTCCCTTTTGAGCTTTACAACCTTGCAACCACCATATGATACGATATCGGCATCGGATGGTTCACCGCTCATCAGCGACATCTCACCAAAGATATCACCCCTTGTAAGGGTTGCCACGACCTTTCGCTCGCCACTGGCCTCCGTTAAGACAACGTTGGCCTTGCCGTCGTAGACAACCCATAGAAACCTCCCGATCTCGCCCCTCCTCTTTATCTCCTGACCATCAACGTATTCTTCCACTGTTGCGGCTGACGCCAGCGTATCTATCTCTTCCCCGCTGAGTTGTTCAAACTGCTTCACCGATGTAAGGAATTTCGGTAGCTCCATTACGTGATACCTCCTTATTGTCGCGGATTAAAATTCTGTCATCGTTACCTTGATATCTCTATAATAATCGATATGTCTCATAAAATCAATCAGGGCAATCGCATTTGACCAGAAAGAAAAAAGGAGGGCGGCTCCGCCACCTCCTCAGACCTCCCCTGCAAGGGGTCATGGACCCCTTGACCCCTTAATTGGTGGGTGCCATCCCATTATGTAATTGCCCTGTTACATTAGAGTTCACACATTCGTTGCCTAATTTGGTGCAATAAAGGTATCATTATAGATGGGTACTAAATTTACATAATTAGGAGGGGTTTTATGACGGATGAGAACTTTTACGCCCTGATTAAAAGGTTGGAGGCAGCCTTCAGGGTTTTACCCTTAAACGAGTCGTCGTTGCAGATTTACCACGAAAAGCTAAAGCATATCAGTGATGATAACTGGAAACGCATAGTTGAAAAGATTATCGAAACAGAAGACAGCTTCCCATCCATCTCTTGCATAAAGCGATTCTTTTCCTCATAGTAGAGGGGGGCGGCCCTGCTTCTTTACCGCTCCAGGACGCTCCTGGTCTTTACCGCTCCAGGGCGCTCCTGGTCTTTACCGCTCCAGGGCGCTCCTGGTCTTTACCGCTCCAGGGCGCTCCTGGCCCCCTCAACCCCCCTTGCAAGGGGGCGGTTGCTTCTTTTTGCCTTTCAATATTTTCTTTACTTCGCGGTCAAAATCAGAGATATGCTTTTTATCCTGCTCTCTTTTATATTTAGCGAATTCTGTTTCAGCCTTTTTAGCCGCATCTCCAGCGCTGATCTTGCCGGCATTGGTCAAAAGTTTCCTTTCGCTCAACTTCAAAAACTCATCGAGCTTATGTATCCAATCCGCCATTTTCATTGGCCGCTCGTTGCTTGCCTGAAGTTCGGCAAAATCAAGATACAACGACACAATCAAATTGAGCTGCTTAAGCTCTTTTTCGGAAAGGTAGTTCTTAGCTATTTTTACATCGCCGGCAGTGATATACTTGCCTTTGAAACTTGAAAGCCCCATCATAGGCTTTGAGCTATCAACCCTTTCGGATATGACCTCTGCTGCCGTATGACCATGCACGGCATAGTGCATTTTGTTCTGTACCGTTGCAAAGAATTCCCTGGTCATCTCATCATCTTTGCGGTAATCAATACTTGTAGCGTAAATGTCCGTCACTTTTTGGTAAAAATTGCGTTCGCTGCTGCGTATATCACGGATACGCTGGAGCAGTTCTTCAAAATACCGCGCCCTTTCTCCGCCTTGCTTCATGCGTTCGTCATCCAAGACAAACCCCTTGATGATATATTCACGGAGCCGACCAGTAGCCCAGATGCGAAACTGAGTTGCCCTCTTTGAGTTGACACGATAACCAAGGGCAATAATAACGTCTAAGTTGTAGTGCTTGGTATCATATGTTTTGCCGTCATCGGCAGTTATTAAGAAATTCTTAATAACTGAAATTTCGTCTAACTCTCTTGTTTCAAATATCTTTTTTAAGTGCATGTTAATATTTGGGATAGAAACCTCAAACAACTCGGCCATTAGTTTCTGTGTAAGCCAAACGGTTTCTCCTTCAAATTGGACATTAATATTTGCCTGTCCATCTTCAGTTTGATAGATAACGATTTGTGATTGCTGGTTCTTCATGAGGCTTATTAAAGCACGTGAGTTGGGAGGTTGTCAAGGAGGGAATGAACCATCCTGTGATGTGAGCCAGCAAGTAAAAAAAAGAGGGGCCTCGAAATACCTGAGGCCCCATGTCTTACTCGTTTCTTACTTAGTTTACGTGCAGGGATTACTTAATCAATATGAGGATACTCTGTTCGGTCGTTTTGTCTACCTCTGCACAGACGAGGGTATTTTTGTTTGCACTCATGCCACACTGCGTAGCGCTGCCGGTAGCCCCTATAGTAAATGTGCCGTTAGCGTTAACCGAGTAAGGCACCGAATTCGTAAGAGGCTGACTTGGTCCAGTGGAATTGCCCTGAACCCCTACGTTTATCATGGTGCCCTTTCCGTCAGGAACTCCAATTAACCATCCCGATTCAAAGGGACTCAACGAGTCGAGATAACTTGCGTAATACGCACCGGTCAGACTTGCATTTGAGTATCCGCTGCCTGCTGTCTTGACGGCTACCCCAATCTGGACATTAGCCGAGGCCATTGAGGCGCAGACAAGGGTATTTGAATCTGCACTCATACCGCATGTCATACCGGTGCCGCTCGTTGGAGTAAAGGTAGCCGTACCGGTGGCAGTAACCGTGTAAGTGCCCGACTGGCTAACAGCCTGGTTTGCTGCGCTCGAACTGCCCTGTGTCGCTGCAAACTTGAAGCCGCCATATCCGTCGCACGTTAAAGTGCCAAATTGCGAGCTTGAGCCGGGTGATTGATTAAATATTGCCATGTAATACGTACCGTTGAGACTCGCGGTGGAGTATACGCTGGTGCCGGCCTTAACGGCTATGAGACTATACTGGTCGGTCATATCGCCCACCTTGGCACAGACAACGGTATTTGTGTCATCACTCATAATGCACTGGCTGGCGGTGGCAGTGGTGTTGCCCAATGCAGTAGTTGGAGTCAGGGTAAATAGGCCGGCCGACGATTCCGTAGCGCTAACGGCATAAGTACCTTTACCACTGACAGTGGGCATTTGTGTACTACCGATAGTCATCTGCATCCCTGTGCCTGTCCAGTTGCCGCTTGTAAATGTAATAGTGCCCGATACGACAGATGGGAGGGTCTTATCGAACGAAACCATGTTATACGCACCGCTGAGACTCGCATTGGTCTTTCCTCCCTTTGCGGCAGTGAAGTTCTGCCCTGGCACATCGGCGCCATTTATAACAACCGATAGACTTGTAGAAGGTGAGAAGCTATATCCGGTAAGCGAGGCTGTTATTGTGTAGACCCCATTGGGTACGTTGGTAACGCTGTAATTTCCGTTTGCATCGGTTGTCACAGCGGCAATGCCGTTGCTTTGAACCGTAACGAATACGCCCGAGAGAGCTGCGCCGTTAAGCGTTACAGTGCCCGATATAATGTGCCCCGTGTACCCGGTGGATGATGACCCTCCTCCTCCGCAGCCTGCTATCAACATTAACAGCAACACCGCCATTAAAACAATGAGGCGCTTATTGCGGCGCTTCAGGAAACCTTTTAGTTCCATAATAAATCTCCTATTTTGTTTAGGAAGGAGGGATGTTCGTCCTCTCCTTCCGGTGTTTGTGTATAGAGGCTTACGCCCCGATCTCTTAAGCTATCTGAATCAAGCTTAAAACCTATACGTACAGGCGAGAAACACTGTGCTCGCGTTATATGACGGGTTTGCGTATGCCCCCGTCAGGTAGCTTACAGTACCGGATGTACCGGCGCCGTTGGAAGCGGAGGAGTTACCAACGATTGTGTAAGCGTAGTTGTCAATCGAGGCGTCGCTGTACTTGAAGCGGTCATAGCTATAGCCGAGTGCTACGGTAAAGGCCTTAGAGACGTTGAACGTCGATTTGACCATAAGTGCGCTCTTTCTGTAGTCATCCCAGCTAGGATTATCTATGCTGTCGTTATTACGCACCGACATTCCCGGATTAGGTAAGGCCGTCCCTAGACCCAGGTACGCTGGGGAAAAGAGGGTGTAATCTTCAAACCCGTTGGAATTGACGTAATCGTACTGAACTCTCACCGTCATTTTTTTAGGAATAACGTAGATATCAAGCCCTGCTCCAAAGTTGTAGGTTCTATCTCTCTGCCCAATACTATAATTGTAGACAGAGTTTGTCTCGGTAGCAAAGAAAGCAGGGGTAACAGGGGTACCAACGTGTTCTAATTGATACAGTCTTTCATTCTCGTATTCGATGTAGGCATTCACCTTTGCGAACTTTGCAAAGGCATAGTCCACATCGAGGGTAACTTCGTCTTTTTTGGTATTCTGCAGGCCTAATGCGTTATCGGGATAAACTGACTTTTTATACTTGTACAGGATTCCAAAGCCCAGGTTATCCATGGGGTAGAAGTCGATTCCACCCTTGAAGATATCCCTGTTCTGGGAGCCAGCGTCTATACGTGGATCAGAGATCATAAACGTATTGCCGTTTGCATTTGCAACAGCGCTATTGACGTTTCCATCCCTGCTGAGTCTATCATACCCTATCTTGATGAGCATGAAATTCACTCCGTTCCATTTCAGACCGACCGAATAAAGGTTATCCTTGGTTTCAGGCAATTCAGCAAAACTTCTATCGATCTGGAGATACTCGTAACCGCCTGTCAGGATAAAGTGTTCAGGCAGTCTAAACCTGAGGTTCACTCCGCAGTCGTTCTTGTGATAGCTGATCAGGTCATTGGGACTGGCGGAGTTGCCGGTGGGGGTAGTTATCGTGATTTCGTCCGATCTGTTATCCTTGTTGTAATATTTGTAGAAAATATTAGTATTGAGGAAAGAGATCGGGTTAGAGGTCAGGACAAAGGAGTAACTCTGGGTTCTCACGTTGCCGTTCCATACGGTGGCTCCATTAGCGTACTTAATCGTAGTTAAGTAGTTGGGGGCAGCAGCGGTACCTGCATTGGTATTAGTCATGTACGAGGTGAGGAGATCAGCGTTAGACCTCGTATCCGAATCGGAGAGGTTCACGTTGAGCCTGGTGTTCAATGGAAGGGCAACCGACCCTTTGAATCCGTATCTGTAGGACTGATCACTTGGAGGGAGTGTTGTCACATCCATCTGTGAGTTGCCATTTTGGAAGCTCATGGATTCATAGGCGTTATTAAAATCGGTATACATAGCGTTTACCGACGCAAAAAGCGGCTTTGTGATATATCCCGCCTCACCTTTGAAGACATTGGTTACGTAACTTACCGGGGTCGGGAGTTCCGCTATTGGTCCGCCAAAACCGCTGGTACCTGTATAGGTAATGGTGTTTGGCCTGATGCCGCTCCTCTCTTCTCTATTGCCGGAGAATTCGATGTAGAAAGGTTTTAGCAGGTCGAGCCTGACCCCTCCGCCCTCCTGTTTCCTTTTGATAGAATAATCGAAGGTCTTCCACGAATTTGCTGGAGGTGCAAATGTCCTGGCTCCCGCGGAGTTTGTTAAGAAATCCGAGGAGGGAAGGGTCAGGGTGTTGGACCCCACGCCGTTATAGATTGTCTTTGCACCGTCGTTCCAGTTATGGGGGATCTCATTATACTCCATGAAATACTTGACCCCCCCATATATTCCGCCTTCGAGTTTGTAGTTCTGGGTATCGTAACCCATGTCGGACGACTTAAACTTCAACCAATAGTTATCGTCGTCATATCTCAGCTTGGCGCCGCCGTATATGCCGGTTTCGGTGTCTCTGTATTCGTTAAATTTAGCCTTGCTGCCGTTTACTCCGGCTATCACGCCGCTTGTGGTTATTTCTCCTGATAGCTTTGGTATTATCGACTTGCCATCGTCCGTGGTGGCTTCGCCGGCGCTATCCGGCGCTTCATCCTGAGCAAGTGCTGCGCTGTAGCCAAAATGTATGCCTCCGGCGAAGGTTACGCTAAATGGCAGGAGGATTAACAGGGTTGATAGTACCATTATGCCTTTCTTCATTCTCATATCCTCCTATCTCACGAATCTCTGTCCGGCATCTGCTGGACCGTTGCTTCCGTGAATGTTAGTATGGCAGTTTAAACAGCTCCTGGCAAGCAGCCTGAAGGCCTCTGAAGTGCTTGCAGTTGGTTGCGATAGAGTTCCAAAGCCTCCGTAAGCGGTATAGGGGGTTGGTGGATGTCCTGAGCCACTGTCGTGGCAATCCTGGCAGAGGGTTGGCATCTTTTGGACGAGCAGTCTGGAATGGTTGCTGCCGTGAGGGTTATGGCACGTCAAGCAGTTTTCCTCGACGGGGGGATGCTCAAACATGTAAGGGCCTCGTTTTTCGGAATGGCATTTATAACACAGCTCGTTAGCCGTTTCAGCCTTAATCATTTTAGGGCCGAATTCCCCGTGAGGGTCATGGCAGTCGCTGCATAGGACCTTACCCTCCCTTATGGGATGGTGTGACTGCTTACTCGTCATTGTCCTTATGTCTTTATGGCATCCAAAGCAGAGGTCGGGTTGGGCCTTTCTCAGAGACTTGTCATTCCCGGAGTGGGGATTATGGCACGTGTCACAGGCGACATCCTCCTGGCTATGCATGCTCATACTCCAGAACACCTGATTTTTATTTTCCTGATGGCAGGCCAGACATTTCTCTTGTTTCGCCTTGGGGTCTACGTTTTTGCCGATAAAGGTAAATATCTCTACCCCTCTACCACCACCTTTTTCAACGTGTTTGGCGCCAGGGCCGTGGCAGGTCTCGCACGCTTCCTTGGAACCAGGCCCTTTCACCTGCGTCTTGGAATGAACTGACTTTTTATAGGTTTCATACTGAGTCGGGTGGCATCCCTTACAGGTTTCGGAACCCACGTACCCCTCTTTAAGGTCCGCTTCCTTTTTTGCCTCCTCAGCTCTTAAATCGGCAGCCTTCTTTTCGGCAACCGCCTTACGTTGCGCCGCCTCCTTTTCAGTCGTCGCCTTGTCGTCGCTAAAAGACAGGGAGACTGCGGCCAGGAGAAAGAGAACAAGCATCATCAACGGAATTACATACCTCTTGCTCATTTATTACCTCCTAAATTCGTCATTATATCAAACTTTGTTGAGTCTGATTTATCCGATTATTCTTATCTAAAATAGTCTAACCTAAAAAAAGTCACCTCACCATTATATCTATGCTCATGGATAACGTTTCATAAGCATTAATATATCATATCGTGGGAGATCAAAGGTACTTGATCCCCCACGACATGGTCTTCTAGTAGCGTTATTAAAGAGTTACAGCCTAAACTATGTTAAAACTTGTAAGCCAGGGTTAAAAACACAAGGCTTGCGTTATACGACGGGTTTGCGTATGCCCCGGAGATATAGTTGACGTTCCCGGAGGAATCTGGAATGACATACGTAGTCGGGTAGTTGTTATATGCGGCGTCGTTGTACTTGTATTGCTGGTATGCGTAGCCGGTGACTACGGCAAAGGCCTTACTGACGTTCCATATGACCTTACCCATTAGTGAGTGTTGCTTGTAGTCGTCCAGGCTTCCAATGTCTATGTTGCTGTTGTCTTGTGCAGGCACGGCCGTTGTAGGTTTACCCAGCGCCGTAAGGGCCGCCTGATTTAAGATGGTGAAATCGCCGTTGCCGTTGGAATCGACGTAATCGTACTGTAACCTGATCGTAACTTTTCTGGGGATCACGTAGATATCGAGTCCTGCTCCGTAGTTGTAGCTTCTGTCGGTGAGGGTCAGGTCCCAGTTGTAGTTAGTGGCGTTTTGTGTAGGGCTGTTGGGGTCTGCCGCCGTAGCAGTGTTGAAGTTACGCTGGAGCTGATAGGTCCTGATGTTCTCATATTCGCCGTAGACATTGAGTTTTGCAACTTCGCCAAAGGCGTATCCGGCATCGACCATGACTTGGTCACGCTTTTGATTTCTGAGGCCCACTTCAGTATCCGGGTAAGACGATCTTACGTAGTTGTATCCAAGACCCAGGTTAAAGTCCTGAGCGGGGAAGATATCTACGCCTACCTTGAATTTATCCCTGTTCTGGGAACCGATATCGTACTGATCCTTATAAGGGGCAAGACGGGTGGCATTGATAACGGTGGTAACGGCGTTAAGCAGTGACAGGTCATTTACCCCGTCTCTGTTCATCCTTTCGTACCCGATCTTAGGCGTGAGGAAATCCAGTCCGGTCCATCTTAAAGCGACCTTGTAGATATTGTCCGTCGTCTTGGGGATTATGTAGGGCATACCTTCTGGCTGGTAAAGGTTGACCGTTCTGCTGAGGGTGACGTAATCGTATCCCGTTGTCAGGTGAAAGTCGGAAGGCAACTTGAAGCCGAGCTCGGCGCCAAAGTTGTTCTTGTGGTAACTGATTGGTGTCGCCGTATTTGTCTCACCAGTCTTTGACGTTACATCCAGTTCATCCGATTTGTTCTGACTGGCGTAATACTTGTAGTAGAGATTGGCATTGAGAAAGGGAAGCGGGTTGGAAGTCAGCACAAAGTTGTAGTTTTGATTATCCACCTTGCCGTGCCAGTTAGTGGCCCCGTCAGAGTATGTATAGGTGGGTTTTGTGAGCGTGGTGCTAGTGCCGATCAGGGAACTTAAGGGAAGAGCCGCTCCCGAGGTGGTCTCAGAGCCCGACAGGTTTACGTTAAACTTGCTTTGCAGCGGAAGGGCTACGAATCCCTTGAAGCCGTACTTATAAGACTGGTTATCCGGGGGCAGGGTCATGGTATCGGTTAGTCCTACCCTGTTGGGGATGGTGGAGGAACCAGCGTAGATGCTCTGAAAGTTCATGTTATGATTGGCGTTGTCAAAGTCTGAGTACTGAAGGTATGCCGATGCGAAAACCTCCTTCGTAAGGTACCCCAACTCGCCTTTATAGGTGTTGGTTATGTAATTTATTGGCTGGGCGAATTCCGATATGGGACCGCTGGAGCCGTTACTGTTTGTGGCGGATAGCGGCCTGGTGCCTGTCCTGTCTTCCCTCTGGCCGTTGAACTCGACATAAAAGGGTTTGAGCATATCCAGTCTGATTCCACCGTTTTCCTGTTGCCTTTTAATAGCGTAGTCTATACTGTTCCACGCGGCAACACCGTTTTTATAGTTTGGAACCAGGACCAGGTTGCCGGAGCCGGAGCCGGAATAGATCGTCTTATCACCCAAGGAGTAACTATGGGGGATTTCGTTATATTCCAGGTAATACTTTACCTGTCCGTAGATACCGCCCTCGGCCTTGTAGTTCTGGTCGTCGTAACCCATATCCAGGGCCTTGAGCTTCACGTAGTAGGTATCGTCGTCGTATTTCAGCCTGATTAAACCAAACAGACCGGTCTCAACGTCGTTGTATTCGTTGAACTTGGTCTTGTTACCATTCATGCCAACCATCTTGCCCGAGAGAATGATCTCGCCCTCGAGTTTAGCTGGTAGTTTAAGTACCGAGTCTGTGTCCCTGTCACCGATAATCTCATCGGGCAGTATGCTGGGGTCGGTTTCCGTCTTCAGGTCATAGGCAAAACCCACGCTAAAGGGGATTAGCGTTAAAATCATTGCCACTATTATCAGCTTTGTCTGCATTGACAGCTTTACCGTCAGTTTCATAATCATCATCCTCCTATCTTATGAATCTCTGTCCATAAATTCCAGGACCGTTGCTTCCATGAATATTAACATGACAGTTCACACATGCCCTCAGGTCGAACTTCAGAGTGTTTCCGATATTTGCCGGTGTAGTATTTGCGAAGCTACCCGTATTGCCGTAGGGGGCGTTGCCGTGGCCTGTGGAATCGTGGCAATCCTTGCAAAGCACAGCTGGCCTGAGAGTCAGGAGTCTTGAGTGATTGCTGCCGTGAGGGGTATGGCATGCCAGACAGTTCTCCGCTACTGGAGGATGTTCCCACATGAAGGGGCCTCTTTTTTCGGCGTGGCACTTGTAACACAACTCGTTGATGGAGTCGGCCCTGAGCATCTTCGTGCCAAACTCACCGTGGGCGTCGTGGCAGTCGTTACATAAGACCTTGCCTTCCTTTATGGGGTGGTGGGACTGCTTGTTTGTCTCGGCCTTTATGTCTTTATGGCATTCGAAGCAAATGTCCGGCTGGGCCTTACGTAAAAACTTGTCCTTGCCAGAGTGGGGATTATGACATTTGTCGCAGGAGACATCCTCTCTGCTGTGTCTGCTCATATCCCAGAAGGCCTGTGACTTGTTCTCGGCGTGGCAGGCGAGACATTTTGAAGTCTTGACCTTGGGATCAATTTTCTTGCCAACAAAAGTAAAGATATCAACGCCTCTACCGCCGCCCTTCTCAACGTGCTTTGCACCGGCGCCGTGGCAGGTTTCGCACGCATCGGCGGAGCCAGGCCCCTTTACCGACTTTTTAGAGTGGACCGAACTTTTATATGTCTCATACTGGGTCGGGTGACAACCCTTACACGTCTCGGAACCTACGTAACCTTCTTTCAACATCGCTTCTTTTTTTGCTTCTTCATCTCTTAAGTCGGCAGCCTTCTTTTCGGCAACCGCCTTCCTCTCAGCCGCTTCCTTTTCAGTCGTCGCCTTGTCGTCGCTAAAAGACAGGGAGACTGCGGCCAGGAGAAAGAGAACAAGCATCATGAACAGAACGATATACTTCTTGCTCATTTATTACCTCCTAATTCGTTATTATATCAAACTATACTAAGTCTGATTTATCTCGATTATACTTAATCTAAAATAGGCTAACTTAAAAAGTTACTTCACCATTACGAGGCGAAAACCTAGTGATCTATGGCCAAAGGTCGGCGTAAGGCCAACGCGATGGGCGCTTCTGACACCCAAGGGACCGTTGCTCCAACCGCCCCCGCGTTCAACGCGATACTCGCCGGCGCCTTCATATGTAGGGTTGTTCTTAGGGAGCTTGCTGTATGCCTCTGGGCTGTAAACGTCTTCGACCCACTGCCATACATTGCCGAGCATGTCATAAAGCCCAAACTCGTTTGGTTTAAAGGTGCCAACGGGCGCCGCCACTAAGAATCCATCATTGCAGTTAAAGGACGTCCACTTAGGAAAACGCTTCTTTGCGCTGTCGTCCGACACGTTTGCGTACGTGCAGGCGTCGTCGGGATTATTTCCCCAGAAACGGCTCGCCTTAGACCCGGCGCGGGCGGCATATTCCCACTCGGCCTCGGTCGGAAGCCTGAAGGTGTGACCAGATTTATGGGAAAGCCACTTCGCAAACTCGGTTGCATCCTCCCATGAGACATTTACCACCGGCTGCTTGTCCTCGTTGAGGGTCAGCGTCTCGAATTTACCACTGTCATGGTTAGGACGAAATTTTCTGAACTGTTCGTTGGTTACATCGTACTTGCCCATCGAAAAACCGTTTACGCACACCTCATGGGCAGGCCTTTCGTTTGGATCGCCATCCCCAGAGGTATCTCCCATTTCAAAACATCCTCCTTTAACAGCAACGAACTCCATGCCTGTCACCGACTCTTTATCAGAGGTTTCCCCCATAACAACGGCAGGGTGGACGGCAAGGAATACCATTGATAATGCAACCACTACATAAGCAAATGTACCCTTTAAAAACATCTTAGACCTCCTAAATTGAAAATCTTTAATCTTTCTTAAATTGTTAATAAAATTCTACCGGCTTTAATTCAACTACCGCATAACTCTACCAAACTCTTTATCTGCCAGCTTCTCCAACCGGTAAATCCTTCTCTCCAACATGACTCTCTCACGATATCTCTTTTGGAACCAACCTTATTGTCATCCTTTTTAGCACTTTACTTACTACACTTGTTATACCTCCTTTTGAAAAATATTTATATAACACATATACCAAACTCGAAGATTCTCAGATATTCCACATCAATCCCACCGGTTGAGAGATTAGAGCTATCCGCTCCACCCAACCAGTAAGCGCCAGTAAGCATATATTCCGATGTGAAACATATAGCCTTATCCTTTATTCCTTGAACCCTCGCCATATACCTTAACAACGTTCCTTGCAGTAAGTATCGCAGACAAACGACAGGAAAACACCCAGCCTGTAAAACGCAGAATGGATGACAGTAGTTAAACGAGCGGACTTAGCCTCTTTCGATACTAAAGACACAAACGCACTATCGTATGGTTTCCCATTATCTGTAATCATTAGCAATGCCATAATTGGGGTAGTGTATCATATCAATCCATCCTTGTCAAGTCTTTTTTACAGCGGGCGTGCATAAGAAAGTTATGGGTAATGGATTCCTGCTTACGCGACAATGACACATATGGCCACAAAATACCATGTCCTGTCATTAACTCACAGGGGGCAGGATTAGGAGGACTAAAAAGCCCTTTAAGTTCCCTGTTTGAAAGTTCTGTTATCCACTTTTCTCCCGTTACTACAGTCAAGTCCGATAGCTCCTTTTTGGCCTTTATCATTTCATCTACACTGCCATTGACCCCGTAAAATGTACTTGTCCCCATGAAAAATGTTGACAGATACCTGCATATTGTGCATAATAAGACCATGAATACAGCAATAGATACACTCAAGATTTATGAACGCCTTAGAGGTGCTAACCTTGATGAGAAGGCGGCTAAGGAGATTTGGTATACTTTCCATATTCACAACATGAGATGACCCGGCGCTATGATACCATGTATAATATAGTAACCATCTTGGAGGTAGCTCATGAAAGACACCCTTATATTTGATACACACGTATATGTGAAGAAGCTAAAGGCCGTTGGCTTTACCGAGGAACAGGCCGAGGTACAGGCGGAGGCCATGTCCGGCTTGATAGAGGAGGGCCTGGCTACAAAGCGGGATTTGAGGGAGATGGAGGTCTTGCTTAAGCGGGATTTGAAGGAGCTTGAAACATCATTTCAACGTGATATGAAGGAGCTTGAAACATCGCTTAAACGTGATATGAAGGAGCTTGAACTTCGACTCTCGATCAGACTAGGCACTATCATGACGGCAGGTGTCGCCGCCATCGCCGTGTTAATGAAGCTCTTCTCACACTAATAGCCAACCCTCGCAAAGCCAATTGTCAAATAGGGTGAACACTAATCAAATGTGCTGAGTCGTTACACACCAAAGAACTTGTATTTTCCAAGACCCTTTAGCTCGATAAAGAAGTACACGGTGTAGCGGTCAGGGGTCTTCATGTACAGCACGTCAAGTCCCCAGCACTGCTTTGAGTACAGGAGGTCGATGGTCAGGTTTCTCAGGCCATTGCCCTTGGTATCGTACCAGGTCATGGTGTTGACTCTGAGGTTGTTTGCAATGTTGTAGCCAAGGCCACCGGTGAGAAAGAGGATTGAATTGTCCTTGTTGTACCTCTCACCGAGGAGGAGGTCTGCCGTAAAGACATTGAATTTGGCCTCTGAGTTAGCCGTCTTTATGGTGTCCTTGTAGAGGTCGTAGGTAGCGTCTGCCTTTAAGATCACGCTAGTTTCAAGGCGACTCTGCAGCTTTAACGGACCAAACTGCTCGTTGGCCTTTGCGCTGTAGTATGGCTCTGACACCTTGAGGTAGAGGGCATTGCCGTTGTTGCCCCGGAAGTAATTCATAAGGGAGAGGTCTACCTCTGAGGTCTTGCTGAAGTCCTCGAAGGAGTCCAGCTCCGGCACGCGCGGGCCATCGGATACGTAGAGATAGCCAATGGAGGGTTCAAGGACGTGGGTAAGGGATGAATAGTGCCTTATGAGGGAGGTGTTGACCTCGGCATTATAGATGAGGGAGGCATCCTGGATGTGCTTATTTAACAGATCAGTTCCTGGGAGGCCATTTGCCCCAGGGAGCGCCCCGGAGAGTGAATACTCGTCGGCTCTCATGGCCGCGGTTTGCACAAACCTCACCGTATCGCCCGTGGAGCTGTAGAGCCTTGGGTAGACATAGAGCCGTTCCCCCTTGATACCATCGCCTGAGACAAAGGTTGACACCGCCGACGTTAAAGAAAACCTGCCCGGGGCCACATCCGATTGCCACAGGTCAATGGGGTGCAGGGTAAATCCTGCCTCAGGCAGTGTTTGCGATGTCAGGGCAGTTTTATACTGTAAATCCGTAAAATACTGGTTGAGTACGTAGGCACGGTACTTGTCGGTGGAGTAGGCCGCCTCGGCCGTTGACTCCAGGAAGCGTTGAATGGTTAACTGGAAGTGTGGGCTGTACTGCCTGAAGTAGTCGTTTTCGTTGAGGTAGTTTATGTTGAACAACAACGACAAGCCGTTGTCCATTGCCTGTATGTGTGTACCCTTTATAAGCAGATAATCCTTATTCAGGACCTTATCGTGCTGGTAATGTGCCCACCAGTATCCTTCAATCCCGCCCTCCTCTACGTAGCGGTATTCGATGCCCTCCGCAGGACCCCTACGCGATAGATATTCGGTCACTATGGTCATATCCCTGTTCTCTGCGATGGCCCAGTAAAAGGGTATGCTCACATATGCCCCTTTGTCGCTATGAAAACCGAGGCCTGGCATCAGAAACCCGGTCTTTCGGGTTAACCCGGCAGAAAACACCGGCGTATATAAGATTGCGTGGTCGGAGGCCTTTCCGATCACGTTGGTGGCCCTGATCTCCTCATCCACGTCTATTTCAGCCTCCTGCGCGTGGAGACACCAGGCCAGGGGGATTACGTCGCAGGTGGTAATGGTTGCGCGCTCTGCCCTGTACTGCTTGTCGCTTAGTTTGATGAGATAGTCTCCGGTGACGTGATAGTTGCCATTTTTTACAAGAATCGCGGCGTGCACAAGCGAACCGGTCTTATTTGCGGTATTGAGCACAGCCGCATGGGCGCGGATGGTTATGTCTTTATCGTCGTAGTAGACGTCGCCCTTTGCAACGGCAACAGATTGCTCCTCGTAAAACTCTATATAGTCGGCAGAGACAAAGGATGGCCCCTTGAGCAGGGAGGCATTGCCCTTTAGGTAGTATATCTTGTCCTTGCTATTGTACTGCAGCGAGTCGGCCTTTATGGCCAGCGTTGAGTTGTCGCTGGCATTATAGTAACAGTTGCCCCTTGCAACAAGTGCAAAAAGACACAGCGTTGTCAACCCTAAAGTGATTGCCTGCTTTAACATTACAGTGGTAATTGTAACAAAAGAAGGGGGAAAAAGAAAAGAAGACAAGAGATACAGAAGAGAATGGGCAGCTCTGCTTCCAATCGAGCCAGTGGTCGCTGACCACACGCAAGGGGAGGGGGCACGATTTTGTCGCATAGATATTGATGAAAGGTATGACGCTCTGGCCGGGTCGAAATTAGAACAGGCCATGCAGGGGGGCATGGCCTGTCGTCCGAGGAGGTGTGAAGTAAAGGAGAGTATTTATATACTATACTGAAATGACACGAGTTTTTTCGGGCATGATAATTGATATTGTGC
>JADFXD010000020.1:0-22781 GCA_015233725.1 Nitrospirota bacterium
GTCAAAAATCCTGTGATGATATGATTAAGAATGAGACATCAGGATTAAGAATTACGGGGTCAAGGGCACTGGTGCCCTTGCGGGGAGATTAAAGGGGGCCAGGAGCGTCCTGGAGCGAAAAAGAACGGAGCCACCCCTTTCTTGGTAGCACCACAATCAAACGTGGCTGCATAACCACGGTTGATTGCGATACTACCCTTTTTTCTTAAAGCCCCATGAGGAGGCTCAAGGCCTGGGATATGCTGTCGATGATTTCGCTGGCGAGCGTGCTGTGCATCCCGGACTTTTCGGCGGCCAGCTCACCGGCGAGGCCATGAACATAAACCCCCAGGAGCGTTGCATACAGCGGGGGCAATCCCTGACCGGCAAACGAGGCGATTATACCCGTCAGGACATCACCCGAACCGGCCTTGGCCATTGCCGCCGTCCCCGATGGATTGACGAAGGTCTTGCCTTCCGGGTCGGCCGTCACGGTTGGTGCCCCCTTGTATACCACGTAGGCCGTAGAGGCAGTGGCAAAACGCGACGCACAATTTATCTTATCCGACTCTATGTCGACAATCATGGCGGTAAAATCCCTCTGACCCTCCGACAACAGCCTGGCCATCTCACCCGCATGAGGCGTTAGTATCACAGGAGAGCGCGAGGTATTCAACACACCCAGCCTCTGAGTATAGCCAAGGCTTGCAAGGCTGTTTATGGCATCGGCATCTATGATCACCGGCACGGGGGACCTCTCTATCAGACCCCTTACGATCTCAACCGTGTCGTCATCCACACCCATGCCCGGTCCAACCGCCAGACAATCACATTTTTTCTCTACAAACTCAAGTATCTGTGGCAACGCCTCCCTTGAAAACCCCTTCTTGCTGTTGCTTGCACATGGCAGGGTCATCTCCTCAAACACCTTTGTCTGATACACGTCCATCAGCGTCTCTGGCACCCCGATGGTCACTAGCCCTGAGCCGGTCCTCAGAGCGGCCCTGCCGGCCATCAACACCGACCCTGTCTTGCCCAGACTCCCGCCAACGATCAGGACGTGTCCAAAGCTCCCCTTGTATGAATCAGGCGGCCTCAGCGGTACGAGGGCAGACATAAACTCCTTGTCGATGAGATCGCACTTTATCGTCTCGGAGTTTAGGAGGGCTTGGGGGAAGCCTATGTTTTCCACGATCAGCTCACCGGTGTAGCCCTTGCCTGGGTACTGGACATGCCCCCGCTTGGGCAGACCAAAGGTCACCGTCCATCGTGCCCTGACCGCACTGCCCATGATCGCCGCCGTGTCCGCCGAAATACCGCTTGGGATATCAACGGCAAAGACGTCCCTCTCCTGCGAATTCAGGAGGCTTATAACATCGGTGATGGCCTCCTTTACGTTGCTTTTCAGGCCAGTGCCCATGATCGCATCAATGATCAACGTGCAGTTGAGATCGGATTCCTTTAGCACAGGCCTGTAGGCGATATCGATACCGAGCCGCCTGGCAATTTCGTACTGCTGCCTGCTGTCACTTGACATGGCGGCTGGATCAATGAGCAGAAACACCCTGACGCTGAAACCGTCGTTGTACAACTCCCTGGCCGCAACGATGCCATCGCCTCCGTTGTTGCCCCCCCCGCAGAGGACTACCACATCCGTGGGCGCAAACCTCTCCCTGACGTGCCTGGCCACGGCAACCCCAGCCCGCTCCATAAGCACACAAGCGGGTAGGCCGATCTCCTCTATGGTCACCCTGTCTATGTTTATCATCTCCGCTGCCGTTACGATTTTCACTAAAGATACCTCCTTTTGTGCCAGGGGTGGCTTACCCCCACTTTATGCCAGGGGTCGCTGACCCCCTTATTAAGTACCTGACCATAATTAATTATATACAAGAAGAGGGAAAGAAGGAGGGCGGCTGGCCGCCCCCTCCTCAGACCTCCCCTGCAAGGGGACCAGTCCCCTTGACCCCATAATTCTCAATCCTGATGTTATAAATTATGTTTATGTCCATGTACTCATATTTCCAGGATAACTACGGCCACGCTGTATTGTCTTTCATGGCTGATGCTCAGGTGACTTGCGGTTATACCCAACGCCCTCAGACAACCCTCTGCCCCGTCGTGTAGCCTGAGTGAGGGTTTGCCACTGGTGTCGGAGACCACCTCGATGTCCTTAAAGGCAGTGGGCCTGCCACAGGCCTTAATAAACGCCTCCTTTGCCGCAAAACGCCCAGAGAGCGAACATATCGGGGATGACCTCGAAAGACAGTATCTGCTCTCCCCCTCGGTAAAGACCCTGTTGACAAAGCGTTCCCCCCACTTGTCAACGATCTCTTTGACACGGTCGTTTTGCGTGATATCCACACCAACGGAATATATCATTTTATGAGTTCTTTCATCTGGCTGACTGCCTTTTGGATACCGACCATCACCGCCCTTGATATGATGCTGTGTCCGATATAGAGACCTCTGAAGGACTTGATGGCAACGATGGGCAGGATGTTTTGGTAGTTCAGTCCGTGGCCTGCATTGACGATCAGGCCGTTGTGCAATGCCCTGGCCACCGAGTACTTGATCTTCTCAAGCTCCAGGGCAACCTCCTCATACGTCATCGCGTTACTGTACAGCCCCGTGTGGAGCTCGACCATCATTGCCTGGACCTCGGCAGAGACGTCAACGTCCGTCCGGTTGGGGTTGATAAAGAGGCTCACGGGGATACCCTCGCCCTGGAGTCTCTTGATGGTCTCAGCTATGTGCCCCGTTTGATTGACAACATCGAGTCCGCCCTCGGTCGTTAACTCCTGTCTCTTTTCGGGCACGAGGGTGACCATGTCGGGTCTTGTCTGTAGTGCTATTGAGATCATCTCCGCAGTGGCGGCCATCTCCAGGTTCAGGGGCACGTTTACAGTCTGACGCAGCAGGGTCAGGTCCCTGTCCTGTATGTGTCGTCTGTCCTCTCTGAGGTGTATGGTTATACCCTCGGCCCCCCCTAAAACGGCAAGTGCCGCCGCCGTCAGAGGGTCCGGCTCCATCCCCCCCCTGGCCTGCCGCAACGTCGCCACGTGGTCTACGTTGACGCTTAAGATCATGTACAACCTCCCGCTCTATATTCTACATATGATAAACTATCCGCCCAAACAATGCAATTTTATCCAGTGTTGTGTCTTCTGTTATATCCTTTTTCATCAAACGGCTTTAATTCTTCCAGGTACATTTCTTCAAGTACTTTAACTTCTTTGCTATAGTCCTTTATTTCCGTTTCATTTTGTTCAAGTTCAGACAATATCTCATATTTGAAGTTGTTTTCGCCAAATTCTTTCCAATCACTTTGAAGAGCTGAATTGGGATGACTCCCAAAATTCAATTGCATTCTATGTCTATTCCAGATTGCATTAAGATTGGTGCTACCTTCAACGAAAATTTTATCATTGATGGTATTTCTAATCTGGAATACTCCCATTTTGAAATTCATCTGTTTATATTCTTCTTCTAACTCTTTCTTTGTTTTCATATTGAATTTCTCCTTATGGTTTCAAATAACCTGATTGCCGTATTATCTTGCTCAGGGGGCAATAAGCAGGGGGCTGTTCAGGAGGGCGTTGCTCTGGGCAGAACGGACGGTGTTTTCCAGCAGGGTGGCAATAGTGACCGGTCCGACCCCGCCCGGTACCGGGGTCACCAGCGATGCCCTTTGCAGTACCTCGTCAAAGTCAACGTCGCCCACGACACGACCGTCTTGCTGGACGTTGATCCCGATGTCAACTACCACGGCGCCATCCTTGATCATATCGCCTCTGATAAGGCCGCTCACACCGGCTGCAGAGCAGACGATATCGGCATTGCGCAGGTACGCCCTTAGGTCTGCGGTGGCCTTATGACAGACAGAGACGGTTGCCTCCTTGGCCAGCAGCATCATGGCCAGCGGTTTACCAACGGCAAGGCTCTTGCCAATGACCACGGCGTTTTTTCCCCGCAACTGTACACCGTAGAATTCAAGCAGCCTTATCACGCCAAACGGGGTACAGGGCAGAAAACTCGACGGCGTACACGGTAGATAGTCTGCCTGCTGGGGCAGGAACTGTCTCTCCCTGGTTGCCCTGGGGATATCATGGGCAAATATCTGAAACGTGGACTCCTCCGCGGCCAGTCTCCCGACAGAGACCGAACCAAGGCCGTCAATATCCTTCTCTGGCAGGATCGCGTTTACAACCCTCCTGGGGTTGATCTTCCTGCCCAGTGGAAAGAGTACCAGCAGACCGTTGATTCGCTCATCGCGGTTGATGTCGCAGATGGTGTTTAGTATTTCGTTTAACGATACAGAGGCAGGCATCCTGTATTGGTAGGTGTTGATATGCACGCCCTTTGCGATGTTGACCGTGGCCTGAAAGTATTGTACCGAGGCAGGGTTATCGCCCACAACCATCAGTCCCAAGCCAACCTCTATACCGTTGTTATCCCTGAGGCTGTCAACCCTCTGCCTTACCCTGCCCCTGATTTCGCTGGCCAGCCTGTGGCCTTCCATCACCTGGCCCATCAGAGCTGCCCATCAGAGTTGGTCATTAAAGAAGTTGTACTTCAACTCATCGGAGATAGATGATTGTGGGCCATGCCCTGGTAAGACCTGCGTGTGAGGGGGCAGTTTCATAAGGCGTCGAAACGAGCTCTTCAGGTCAGCCAGACTGCCCCCTGGCAGGTCAGTCCTTCCAACCGATCCTGAAAACAACGTATCGCCGCTTATGAGTATACCCTTGATGTACAGACATATACTGCCAGGCGTATGTCCGGGCGTGTGCATGACCTCAAGGGAGATATCGCCCAGCTTGATGATATCGCCCTCTGCTACGTACCTGTCAGGGCGCGGCAGGTGATTGATCTCAAAGCCCCAGAATGATGCCATCTCCCTGGATGTCTCATATGTGCCAGTATCGGCGGCATGAAAGATCAACTCAGCCCTGGTGGCCTGCTTTATCTCCGGCACGGCGCCGATGTGGTCAAAGTGCGTGTGTGTACACACGATCCTCTTGAGGGTCATATCGCCTCCCCAACCGCCCCCGCCGCTGCCAATGCCGTCTGCCACGAAGCTGAGTATCCTGTCTGGTTCATCGCCGGGGTCTATGATGATAGCCTCCCTGCTCTGGTCGTCTATCAGGAGGTAACAGTTTACCTCCAGTGAACCGACGACGATCCGTTTTACCTCAATCATTTGGCTCTCTCCCTACGGTCGTTAGGCATTAACGTTTAGATACTAGAAGAACAGGTTTTGGTTTTTCAACATACCCAGCGACAGCAAGAACGCATAAAGACAGAGTGACTCTATCATGCCAAGTCCTACGATCAGGATGACCATGACCTTACCCGATGCCCCAGGGTTTCTGGCAACACCCTCGCAGGCCTTACTCAGTCCAATACCTTGTCCGATACCGGTGCCCAGGGCTGCAATACCAATAGCCAACCCGCCTCCGATAGCCGCCATTGCCTTTACACTTGATGCATTAGCACCCTCTGCACCGGTTTCAGCAAACACAATGGGTGCAAAAACGAACATCATCATCAGTACAAGCAAAACTACTGAGAGCTTTTTCATCTTCTACCTCCTTATTAAGATTTATATCATCAACATCTGTGATATCTTTATTAAAGTGCCGTGTCTTAATGTGCCTCACTTACGGCACCCGACAGATACATGGTTGTAAGCAAGACAAAGACAAAGGCCTGTATAACGCTGACCAAGGTGCCCAGGCCAAGAAAGATGATCGGAATAATCGCCGGGGCCAGTACCCCAAGAACCGACAGTATGATGTGCTTTGAGACCATATTGCCAAAGAGCCTGATAGTCAGCGTCACCGGTCTGGCTATGTGGCCGATCACCTCTATAAAAAACATCATGATCATCAGGGGGAGGGCGTATATACTACGCATTGGCCCTACGAACTGGTTTACATACGCCAACTTGTGCACCCTCAGGCCGTAGTAGTGAGTGGCCAGAAAGACCGGCAAGGCACACGAGGCGGTTGTATTTATATTGGCTGTAGGCGCCTCAAATCCGGGGAGGATTCCCATCAGGTTACACACGAGTATGTATAACCCCAAGGTGCTGATCAGCGGAAACAACGGTCTGGCCCAGTGATCGAGGTTGTCCTTACATAAGCCGTACAGGCCCTCGATTATGGTCTCCACTACGTTCTGCAACCCCGTTGGTACGAGGTTGAGCGACCTCTTTACTAATATAGCCACCGTTATCAATATGGCCATTGCCAACCACGAGTAAGTTACATAACCCGGTACCCCCGGTATCTCTATCAGTGCATGCGACTGTTCCAAGTGTTCCCTCCTTAAATAAAATTATTATACCTACAGAACATTTGAAAGTCAAGAAGAGTTTTTGGGGTTCTTTTTTTTTCAGTTGCAATCCGTGAGTGTTTTGCTATAGAATCAAGACATGTCATACGTATATATGAATGATTTTCTGTATTACGTGATAAGGCCTGACGAAAAGAGAGGCAACAACGTCCTTGTCTATTGTTCGGGCGTCAACGTAAGCCGCTTCCTTCCCTTAACGGCGGGCAAGCATCGACTGGGTCAAAACCCGGCCGTCAAGGGTTTGCAATCGTCAAACCTTGAGGTACGCTCCTTTGTGCTCTCTAAGGGGGCGACTCTAAAGGCGCTCAGGGGCGATGATTGTAGCGGGATTGTCAACACAAATGACTTGTGGAGCTCGGAGCTCTTTTTAATCGAAGGTGCCCCGCAATCGTTCCCCCCGGAGCTAGTGAGGTTCGCCGTTTTAAACCTCCTCAAGATTGTGCTACCGGTATGTCTGCCAAACGTCAAGCTACCACCTCTGCCGCAAGAGTTCCCTACACCAGGGCAGTTGCAGGCCTATCTGGAATCGTTGACATAAAAAAAAAAGAAGGAGGGCGGCTCCGCTTCTTTTGCGCTCCAGGACGCTCCTGGCCTCCTCAGACCTCCCCTGCAAGGGGTCCAGCCCCCTTGACCCCATAATTCTTAATCCTAATGTCTCTTCTTATAGCATACCATCACAGGATTTTTGACAGCAAGAAAATTTATGCACCCGTGCTATTGACAAACAATGATTCAATAGAATACCATAGACACAATGCACCATGTGATGACATATAGCGACAATTTAGGACAAGTAAGGACACTATGAACCTGACAGTATAAGGATGTGGCTACGCTTTTAAATGTTTCCGATAAGACCATCTACCGGATGATACAGAATGATACAATCCCATGTTTCAGGGTAAGCGGCCAATGGCGGTTCGATAAAAATGAGATAAGTTCCTGGCTTGAGGATAACAGGTCATTTTCAAAGAAAGTAAAGATGGATGAGCCATCTATAGAGGATGAGGAGATAATATCCGTATCGGAGTTTATAAAAAGAGGAGGTATTTACTATGATATTCCGGCTGGGTCAAAAGAAGCTGTGATATTAACTTGTCTTGAACGCATCAAGACAAGGATACATGGCATTGACCCACGGCAAGCCCTGACTCTTATCATGGAGAGAGAGAATTTATGCTCAACTGCTGTCGGACATGGGATTGCTGTCCCACATCCTAAGACCTTTGGAGTGTTCACCGCGAATTCCTATATTGCTCTTTGTCACCTTCAAGGTCCGATGCCTTTCGAGGCCTTGGATAACGAAGACGTGAATACCCTGTTTTTTATCTTCCCAAAGAGTGAAAGGCGTTTTTTAAGGATACAGTCAGTTTTGCTGAGGCTTTTAAAAGATGATGAGGTGTTATCTATCGTAAAACAAGTTTCGCCTCATGATATAATCACCAATATCTTATTAAAAAAAGAGGCTGAGATATTTGACAAGCCGCATCTTTTATAGAAACATCTATGATATCTTACATTGAATTATCTATTATATGTGCCATTGCGTTTATTATGCCTATCTTGTTTGTTATGGTAATTGAAAATAACCGGCGTTTGTTAATATACATGTCTTTTGCTGTATCGGCGTTGGCTTCTTTAATCAATGCCTTAGCAGGGATACTGACGGTTGCCAGCGGCAAGACAGAACAGGTAATACTTCCATTTGGCTTACCCGCCCTTCCATTTCATTTGAGGCTTGACCAGCTTTCAGGGTTTTTTCTCTTTGTTGTCGGCTTACTTTCATTTTTTGTCTCAATATATTCAATAGGCTATGTGAATCGATTGGCCGCTGGCAAGCCTATAAAGAGACTGATTGTGTTCTATAACATCTTTATTGCCGCTATGTTTATGGTGTGCCTTGCCGATGACGCGCTGTTTTTCCTGGTTGCCTGGGAGGTGATGGCCGCGGCATCCTACTTTTTGGTTATGTTTGAGGATGGGCGTAGTGAAAACAGGAGGGCGGCCTATATTTATATGGTGATGGCTCACATTGGAGCAGTTTTAATACTTCTCTCCTTTGGAGTGATGGCGGGATTTACTACGGGTTTTGAGGGTTACACCTTTGATGCCATGAGAGAGGCGAGGTTTCCACTTAAATGGGCAACTGTGGCTTTTTTGCTCTCTTTTTTCGGTTTTGCGGCCAAGGCCGGCGTCATACCTTTTCATGTGTGGCTTCCTGAGGCACATCCGGTTGCCCCGTCGAATGTCTCCGCCCTCATGAGCGGGGTAATGCTTAAAACAGCCATATACGGGATAATACGGATAACTTTTGACATCATAAAGGTGTTTCCGTGGTGGTGGGGCACTATGGTGCTTGTCCTAGGGTTGGTCTCTGCCGTTATGGGCGTCCTTTACGCGCTGATGCAGCACGACTTAAAAAAACTCCTTGCGTATCATTCAGTTGAAAATATAGGGATAATCCTTATAGGAATAGGGCTGTCTATGATATTTACCTCGTTTAACCTCCCTACAATGGCAGCACTCGCCCTCATAGCAGGCTTGTACCACACTATGAATCACGCTATGTTTAAGGGGCTGTTGTTTATGGGGGCAGGGGCCGTCATTAACGCCACCCATGAGAGAAACATGGATGAAATGGGAGGACTCATACACCACATGCCATGGACGTCCGCGTTTTTCCTCGTTGGTTGTATATCTATCTCAGCCCTGCCGCCTTTTAACGGATTTGTATCCGAATGGCTGACCTTCCAGGCGTTTCTGCTCTCTCCGTCTCTGCCTATCCCACTAATGAAGCTGCTTATACCTTTGGGGGCAGCCCTCCTTGCCTTGACTGGGGCCTTGGCCGCCGCCTGTTTTGTAAAGGTATTTGGTGTTATATTCTTAGGGAATTGGCGGGGTCATAATCATCCCGTGGTGACAGAGGCCGGATGGTCTATGCGCGTAGGGATGATGCTTACGGCCCTTACCTGTCTTTGTCTTGGAATCCTGCCGACCATCATTATAGGCTGGATGGATGTACTGTCCGAAAGACTGATTCAGGCACAGCTCATTACCACCTCGGGGGTATATGGTTGGATGTGGCTTACACCTGTAGACCCTGAAAGGGCTTCCTACTCAGGCCCACTTGTCCTTATTGGCATCGTTACTGTGTGTGCGATAACTTATTTATTGCTCCATGTGAAACCAGGGAAGATAAGCAGGGTAGCGGTATGGGATTGTGGATTTCAAAGACTCACCCCAAAGATGCAGTATAACTCGGTATCTTTTTCTATGCCTTTTCGCAGGATATTTGGTTTTCTCTTTGATATAAAAGAGCAGATATGGCTGTCCCCGCAACAAGGTCACCCTGCCTTTCCTGTAAAGTCCAATTACTACCTTCGCGTAAGAGACCGTTTTTGGGGTTGGATGTACAAACCTGTTATTGATTATGTCGTTTTGTTTTCCAGAAAGGCAGGTATGCTTCAGCATGGGCGGATACATGTGTACCTTATATATTCATTTGTGACAATAAGCGTTCTACTGGCCTTGTTATGAAACCTCTGCGCTATATTTTAATAGAGATTTTACAAGTATTTATTGTCATTGCGGTAGCCCCCGCTTTTTCAGGATGGGTGGATATGCTGAAGTGTTGGTCCCAGGGCAGGACATCTGCCGGAGTCCTGCAGCCATACAGAGATATCGCAAAGTTATTCGTAAAGAATGTGGTGCTTGCACACAATGCCTCATGGATATTTCGCTTTACCCCGTACTTGGTGTTTGGTACTTGCGTTGTGGTTGGAAGTGTGATTCCTATAATTTCTATGAACCTGTTTTTGGCCTCCAGTGCCGATATTATTGTGTTAATAGCGGTCTTTGCAACAGCCAGGTTTTTCACGGCATTGGCAGGGATGGACATAGGGACGGCATTTGGAGGGATGGGCTCCAGCCGGGAGATGATGATAGCCTCTCTGACAGAGCCTGCTATCCTTATGGCTATTTTTACCGTGTCACTGGCTGGCAGGTCGACATCCCTGCTTCACATAGTGCATGCATTTGCCAGTGGAGCGTTAGGGTTGAGGCCATCCATTGTCTTTGCATCCACAGCGTTTATTCTTGTGGTTATTGCTGAGGCAGGCAGGATTCCGGTTGATAATCCGTCAACTCATCTTGAGTTGACGATGATACACGAGGCTATGATTCTGGAGTATTCGGGCAGGCACCTTGCGCTTATCCAGTGGGGGTCTATGATAAGGTTTTTTCTTTTTGTTACACTTGGGATTGCGTGTTTCTTACCATGGGGGATAGCTGCCACGGATAACGCGGGAGAGGTTGCCATATCTGTGTTTCTTATGGTTATAAAACTTGGTGTGATTGGGGTTGTTCTTGTGCTTATAGAGACAGGACTTGCAAAAATGAGATTGTTCCGCTTAACTGAATTCCTGGGGGCCGCGTTTTTAATGGCAACCCTTGGCGTGATATCCTCTATTATCCTGGAGTGATAAGTATTATGGAGATAAATATTTATAGCTTTTAGGATTAAGAGTGATGGGGTCAAGGGGTCCGTGACCCCTTGCAGGAGGGGTCTGAGGGGAGGGCGGAGCCGCTCCCCTTCTTTCCCTCTTCGTGTATACAATAATTATGGGCAGGTACTTATGAAATTACAATTAATGGCGCAGGTAAATAGTTTTATGGCAGCCTTGGTATTGATAGCAGCCTTTGCTATGCTGGCGCAGAGGAAGATAAAGAGTCTGGTTGCTTTATTTGCGTGGCAAGGGCTGTTTCTTTCAATAAATACAGCCGTCGTTGGCCTTGTGGCTGCTAAACACCACCTGTATATATCATCGTTATTAACACTGTCTCTAAAAGTAATCCTCTTGCCATATATATTGCATGTCCTTGTAGCGCGTCTTAAGATCAGAAATGAGATAGAAACAATAGTGAATATCCCTACGACAATGTTGATAGGAATTGCCATTGTCATTTTTTCCTATCATCTTACTGCCCCTGTCAGGGAGATGTCCACTCTCATAACGCGCTCAACCCTTGCGGTTGCCCTTGCAAGCGTTATGATAGGCCTACTTATGATGATTACCAGGAAACATGCCGTTACCCAGATAATTGGATTCCTCGCAATGGAAAACGGACTCTTTTTTGCCGCTACCAGCGCAACATATGGTATGCCTCTTGTTGTGGAGCTGGGCGTGGCCCTCGATGTCTTAATTGCCGCTTTTATATTCGGGATATTTTTCTTCCAGATAAGCACCACATTTGATAGCCTTAATGTGGAGCAGATGAAAAATCTAAGGGAGGATAACTGACAATGTCCCGTACGCTAACCATGAGAAACACCATATGACACTCCTCGTTTTGATTATAACGCCCTTTGTGCTAGCCTTAGTCCTGGCCTTTATTGGTGACAGGAGATTTGCTCCGGAGGTAAATATTTTAGGCTCGTTTTTGACTTTTATGGCATCAGTTGCCCTTGCCCTCGATGTATACAGATATGGACCGATTATAGCAGGCGGGAAATTCTTCTTTGTTGACGCCTTTAGCGTATACCTCTCTGTGCTTACCGCCTTTGTCTCTATGACCACGGCTGTCTTTAGCCGCAGGTATATGCAGAGAGAGAGGGAACATGGCCGGGTCGGGCACGTGCATATGCGATTTTATCACGCAATGTTTCAGATGTTTACCTTTGCCATGCTCTTGTGTCTTCTTACCAATAATATAGGGGTGTTGTGGATTGCAATGGAACTTGCTACCTTATCGACCGTGCTTCTTGTCTCACTCTACCGCACGCCCAATGCTATTGAGGCCGCGTGGAAGTATTTTATACTCTGCGGGGTTGGGATTGCTCAGGCCCTCTTTGGTACGGTGTTACTATACTTTGCTGCCGAGAAAATCATAGGAGAGGGGGGGGAGGCACTGCTTTGGACAAACCTCATCGAGGTAAGCGGCAGACTGGAGCCGACTATTCTTTCCCTTGCCTTTGTCTTTCTGGTTGTGGGATATGGTACAAAGGTTGGTCTTGTCCCTTTACACAATTGGCTTCCTGATGCCCACAGCGAGGGACCCACGCCAATTTCCGCAGTGCTGTCCGGGCTTTTGTTAAACGTCGCCCTTTATGCACTTGTTAGATGTAAGGTGCTTGTCGATGGTTCAACACATACCCATTATGCCGGAAACATTATGATGGGCTTTGGGATTATCTCTATTTTAGTTGCCTCCTTTTCCATCTTCAGACAAAAAGATATTAAACGCATGTTTTCTTATTCGTCTATCGAGCATATGGGAATCGCAACCTTTGCCTTTGGCCTTGGCGGCTCTATAGCCACTTTTGGCGCTCTTTTACATATGCTCATGCACAGCCTTACAAAGTCTTCCATATTCTTTACGGTAGGGCACGCCTGTCAAATGCATCGGACACAGGAAATAGCCAAGATAAAGGGATTATTCAAGGGGGATTCCTTTGTTGGCTGGACACTGATGTTGGGAGCTATGGCAATTGCGGGTATGCCGCCATTTGGTATCTTCACCAGTGAATTCCTGATATTTACGGCTGCCATAAAGGATGTCCCGCTGCTGACGCCTTTTATACTTATTGGACTTGGTGTTGCCTTTGCTGGCCTTCTCAGGAAGGTACAGTATATGGTATCGGGGGACGTCCCCTCATACTCTAAACCCCTGCCGGCAGCCCGCACACCGGTGATACTTCATATGGTACTGGTGCTTATCCTGGCTTTTTATATGCCGAATTTCCTTAATAAATGGTTTCAGACAGCGGTGGAGCTATTAAGATGAAGAAATTAGCTCATGCACTGAAGTCTGCCTTTGGCGAGGATGCAAAGGCAGATGTCAACAGCAATCCGGTTACCCTTACAGTGCCGGTAGAGAGATTTGCAGAGGCGGCAAAGACATTAAAGGACGGCTCCGCGTTTCTTTGTGCAGAGTGGGCTACAGACGATACAGAGTCAGGCAGGGGGTTTTGTGTTTACGCCTGCCTTAGGGAGGGTGGCGAGTACCTGATAGTAAAGGCTGAAATGTCATCAGAGGCGGCTGGGCCAGAGTTTCCAAGCCTTGTCACACACTTTGTGCCTGCCTATAGATTTGAACGCCAGATCAGGAGCCTTATGGGAATTATCCCACGTGGGCATCCAGATGGCAGACCCTGGATTAAATTTGAGGACTGGCCAGAGGATGCCTGGCCGCTGAGAAAATCCTTTGACGCATCAAAGGCTATGACGTGCTCCGAGGGGCAGTACTTATGGCTTGAGGCTGAAGGGGAAGGCGTATATGAGATTGCGGTTGGCCCAGTCCATGCCGGTATAATAGAACCTGGCCATTTCAGGTTTCAGGCAGTTGGAGAAACCATAATTAATCTTGAAGAGCGTCTTGGGTATGTCCATAAGGGGATAGAGAAGAGGTTTGAATCTATGACGTGGGAAACGGCCGTTAAATTAGCGGGACGTGTATCTGGCGATACGACAGTGGCGCACTCAACAGCCTACTCTATGGCGCTGGAGTCAATGACACATTGCCATGTACCTGAGAGGGCCCAATGGCTCAGGGCACTTTTTATTGAAAGGGAACGTATTGCAAATCACCTTGGAGATATTGGGGCTATTTGTAATGACGCGGCCTTTGCCTTTATGTTATATCAGTGCTCAAGACTCAAGGAGGCCATGATGGCCACTAACCATAGACTCTTTGGGCACAGGTTTATGATGGACAGGGTTATCCCAGGCGGTGTGACAGTTGATATAAGTGTAGACGCTAAAAAAGAAATCTTATCGGAGCTGGATTTTCTCGATGAGAATTTCAACATGCTGGTTCGTATTTATGAGGAGAGCTCCTCACTTGAGGATCGGGTACGCTCCACCGGCATACTCACATCAAAGTTGGCAAGAGAGCTGTGCGTGGTAGGAATAGTTGCCCGAGCTAGCGGGTTGGATGTAGATTGCAGGGTCCACAATACTTTTCCTCCATATGATTCAATTGGGGTGAATGTTCCGGCGCTTACCGCAGGGGATGTTCACGCAAGGGTGTGGGTGAGGGTATTTGAAATACGGGAGTCCATGCGTCTGCTGCGCAGGATTCTTAAAACTATCCCTTCCGGTAGCCTATTTGCCCATTGCAATGCCGTGTTACCTGATACGACTGGGTTTGCGGCGGTAGAGGGCTGGCGGGGTGAGATAATCTACTGGATTAAGAGCGGTCAGCAAGGGGAGATAAACAGGTGCATGGTAAGGGACCCCTCCAGTGTAAACTGGTTAGCGCTTGAGCAGGCTATAAAGGGCAACATTGTCCCTGACTTCCCAATTTGTAACAAGAGTTTCAACCAGTCATATTCGGGACATGATCTATGACCCGCGACCGTAGGGAGCAGGCCCGATCAATCCTGCCTTTTTTTATGTTGATATTCTCAGCTCATATTCGGGACACGATCTATGATTAGAATCCTGCGCCAGATATTTCGTACCGGCATAGTTACCAACCAAACTCCTCAGTTTGATGACCCAAAGATCAAGGTAGTGGGCATCAATTTAGATGACTCTGTGAAAAAGCGTTTCAGAAGGAGCTTGTCGGTGAGGGAGGTGGACGCCGGTTCATGTAATGGATGTGAGCTTGAAATCCATGCCATAAATAATCCTGTTTACGACTGTGAGAGATTTGGCATACATTTTACAGCCTCACCAAGATTTGCCGACGTCTTACTTGTTACCGGGCCAGTATCCAAAAATATGGAAGTAGCACTGCGTAGGACATATGATGCCGTTGCCTCACCCAAGATAGTGATTGCTGTTGGTGATTGCGGATGTAACGGTGGGATATTCGGAGAAACTTATGCTTCACTAGGAGGCATCGATAAAGTTATTCCGGTAAACATCTACATACCGGGTTGTCCTCCAACACCTGCCGATATCCTAAACGGATTTTATAAGATATTTCTTGCTGTCAAAAATCCTGTGATGATATGATTAAGAATGAGACATCAGGATTAAGAATTATGGGGTCAAGGGCACTGGTGCCCTTGCAGGGGGTTCTAAAGGGGGGCGGAGCCGCCCCTTTCTTTCTTTTCTTCTGGTAGGGCAGGTACTTATCACAGAAATATTTACAGGAGGCTTTTTTTTCTTTCAGGTCAAATGCGATTGCCCTGCCCTGTTTACTTAGCGCTTGATAGTTTCTTTACATTCGAGCTATAATAATCACGGATGATAGACCTACACACGCATACGATCCTCAGCGATGGCGAGCTGATACCATCGGAGCTTGTGCGTCGCGCGGCGGTGATTGGCTACCGGGTTATAGCCCTGACTGACCACGGGGATGGCTCAAACCTCGAGTTCATTATTCCAAGGACGGTAAAGGTTGCCAGGGAGCTCAACAATCACACCGGGGTGACGGTAATCCCCGGGGTGGAGATCACCCACGTGCCTCCGGAGTTGATCGGGGATATCGTGGCTGAGGCACGGGGGTTAGGTGCGCGCCTTGTCGTGGTACACGGGGAGACTATCGTGGAACCCGTCAAGATAGGCACAAACAGGGCTGCCATAGAGGCCGGTGTCGATATCCTGGCACACCCCGGACTCATCACCGAGGAGGACGTCATACGCGCCAGAGAGATGGGCGTGGCTCTTGAGATCAGCGCCAGAAGGGGACACAGCCTCTCAAACGGCTACGTTGCCGCCGTGGCCAGGAGGCTCGGTGCAAGCCTCGTCATCAACACGGACACGCACGGCCCCGACGACCTCATCACCAGACACCGGGCACATACGATCGGCCTGGCCGCGGGCATGTCGGCTGAGGCAGTACAGCAGTGTTTCAAAAACTCAGAGGACATCGCCCACAGGGCAGTGAGGTAAAATGGATACTGTTCTAACAATAAACATAGATTCTGAAATACAGGAGAGATTTGCTGAACTTTTGAAGATAGAAGGCAAGACAACAAACGAAAAGATAGAAGAAATGGTTAGCGAATATGTAAAAAAGAGTGATTTTTCGTTGACAATAGACCATTTATGGGATGGCATAGCAGAAAAGGCTAAGGAACAAGGCATCAATGATGACGACATAGAAAATGCCATACGTACAGTCCGAGAGGTTAAGAAGACTCACCCGCCCACAGAATTTTGACCTGTTGACATAATCTATCATAAATGTTACGATACTCCACTAATAGATTATCATAATTACAAGTGGAGAAGAATAGATGCCAAGACAGATCAAGAAGAAGATAGCAAAGAAACTCGAGCCTGAAAATGAACTTATAGGTGTAGTTGAAAGATTCAAGGAGTTTTACGATACCCACAAGAGAGAGATGCTGATTGCGGAGGTTGTGATAGCGTCGATCATCATCCTGTCTATCACGGTGTGGGGATATGTTGCCTTTAGCAGGAAGGCCGCGTTATCGGAGCAGTTCGCGGGCTATACTACCTACCACAATCTGTATCAAAAGGGCGACCCCAAGAACGAACCAAAAAAGGAGCAGCGTTATCAGAAGGCCCTTGAGGATTTCCAAAAGGCCTATGAAAAGGGTAAATCCCCCGTGACCCTCTTTTATATAGCCAGCACATACTATGAAATGGGCAAGAAGGACGAGGCGGAGAAGACCCTGCTCGAATTAAATAAACAATACGCCAACGACCAGGACATCCTGCCGCTGTCCCTCTATAAGCTGTTTGAGCTGTACAAGGGCAGTGAAAAACTTGACAAGGCTGTTGAGACCTTAAATCAGCTGGAGAGGTTGCACACACCCATCTATAAAGACGTAGTTCTGTATCAGATGGCAGAGATACTCAAAAAGCAGGGCAAAGAGGACGAGGGCAAAAAGAAGATGGAAGAGCTGGAGAAGAACTACCCTCAGTCTCCCTACATACCGCCCAAGCCCGTAAAGGAAGCAAACAAACCGACTGTTCAAACACTACCCGTCAACATACCAGTCTCCGCCGCCGGCAACAAACCAGATGCGCAATCACCACCAGCAGGGGGACAAAACCCAACCGCTGCGGCTCCAGTGACAGTCCCCGTGGCAGCTCCACCTGCAGCCCCACCAAAGGCGCCCCCAGAAAAGCCCGGTAAATAGAAGCCCGGTAAATAGAAGCCCGATAAATAGACGACTAAGACGCAGCCCGCCGGGTCACAAAGTAACTGACGATAGCCTCAACCATGGCCTCAACCGTGGCCTTCTGAGGCATGACCTGCACCTTAAAGCCTGCCTTTGTTATGGCCTTTTCAGTAACAGGGCCAATAGCGGCGATGGTGATGTCCTTGAACAACCCCAGGTGTTGCTCATCCAGCAGTTCTATCAGGTAGTTAAACGTGGCAGCGCTGGTAAATGTCGCCACGGTAATCTTGCCCTCCTTGAGAAGGCGAACGAGGCGCTTGATGTGCCCCTCGTGCTTGACAGTCCTGTAGGCTGTGGGCGTGTCTATGTGACCGCCGAGCTGTCTGACCATCTCCGGGAATACCTCCCTGGCCTGTTGAGCACGCGGCAGTAAAAACCTCATCTTGGCAATGTCTACCCCATGAGTGCCGGTGAACATCTTTATAAGCCCCTCGGCATTAAACTCATCGGGGACGGCATCCACCCTGCACCCATAACCCCTGATAAACTGAGCGGTCTTTTCCCCAATGGCACATATCTTTAATCCCCTGAGGTCCCTTATGTCTTTGCCGCGGTGCAGCAGTCTTTCCAGGAAGAACTTAAATCCGTTGACGCTGGTAATAATCAGCCAGTGATAGCCCTCTATCGCGTCTATACCCTGGTCGAGGGCGTCGTAAGTCTCCGGGGGAATGGTCTTAATCGTTGGGAATTCATAAACTTCCGCCCCCATTAGCTCAAGTGGTTCATAGTCCTGCGTATATGGCCTGGTAATCAGCACACGCTGACCAAAGAGGGGTTTTGTCTCGTACCAGTTCAGGCTGTTTCTTAGACCCACCGTCTGTCCGATCACGATGACGGAGGGTGGTTTGATCCCCCTGGCCTCAACCAACTCGGGCAACTCTACCAAGGTCCCCGTTACTGTAACCTGGTCGGCCCTTGTGCCCCATCTTATGACGGCAGCAGGGGTCTGGGGGTCCTTGCCGTGCTCAATCAACCGATCGGTGATGCCCTGGACATTCCTGATACCCATCAAAAACACCAACGTGTCAAACCCCGTGGCAAGGGCCAACCAGTTAAGGGTACTATCGGTCTTTGCGACATCCTCGTTACCCGTCACCACGGCGAAGGAGGAGGAAAATCGCCTGTGCGTCAGCGGGATACCCGCATAGGCGGCAGCGGCAATGGCCGAGGAGATACCCGGTACGACCTCAAACTCTATGCCGTGTTCAACAAGGATCTCGGCCTCCTCCGCTCCACGTCCAAAGACGAAGGGGTCACCCCCCTTTAGCCTGCAAACGGTTCTGCCCTTCAGCGCCCTTTCAACGAGTACCTGATTTATCTGTTCCTGGGTCATCTCGTGATGTCCGCCCCGTTTACCGGCATAGATTAGCTCTGCATCGTCCCTGGCGTAGGTTAATATCTGGGCGTTGATATGGAAGTCATAGACGATCGTGTCCGCCTTTTTGACGCAGCTCAACCCCTTTAGTGTAAAAAGCCCCATATCGCCAGGCCCCGCCCCTACGATGTAGACCTTACCCGCTGTCATATAAACACCTGCCCATCATTTATATAACTCATCCAGTATTTCTTTGGCACCGGCCTTTAGGAGTTCATCGGCCAGAGACGTCCCGATAACCTCTTCGGTGCCAACGGTACCCTCGGCCTGCCCCCTGATGATCCTGAGGCCATCGACGGAGCCCACCAGGCCCTCGAGCCTGACCGTACCGGAGGGTGTAAAACAGGCATGTGCCGCAATAGGTACCTGACAGCCACCTGAGAGCTTCTTTAAAAACGCCCTCTCTGCCCTGACACAGATGGAGGTCACCTCGTGGTTGAGCGGCAGAATCAGGGCATTTATGCCCTCATCTGCTACCCTGCACTCAACCCCTACAGCGCCCTGACCAATGGCAGGCAGGCTCACAGAGACGGCGAGGCTATAGATAGCGGCATCCTCAACGTCGAGCCTCTTTAAGCCGGCGGAGGCCAGGACGATTGCATCAAAGAAGCCCTCGTTTAACCTCCGGAGTCTTGTATCGAGGTTGCCACGCAACTGTTCAATCTTCAGGTCGGGGCGGGCGTTTAACAACTGACATGAGCGTCTGAGACTGCTCGTGCCAACGACAGCGCCCTCGTTTAGGGCATCGATACCCACCTTGTCCGCCCGCTTGGAGGCCATCACGCTGGGCGACAACACCAGTGCATCGGTGGGGTCCTCGCGCTGGCATATAACGCTCAGGTGCAACCCCTCCGGAAACTCCGTGGGGACGTCCTTGATGCTGTGCACGGCAATGTCCGACTGGCCACTGAGCAGGGACTCCTCTATCTCCTTGACAAAAAGCCCCTTGCCCCCAACCTTGGACAACGGTACATCGAGTATCTTATCACCCGTGGTCTTTATCACCTTAAGCTCCACCTCTAAATGAGGATAAAGCCGTTGGAGCTGTCCCCTAACCCAGTTGGCCTGCCAAAGGGCTAACTTACTGCCCCTGGTGCCTATTACTATCCTGTTGACTTCTATCTTAATCCACCTTTATGGAGAAGAAGAGAAGAAAGAAGGAGGGACGCCTGGCCGCCCCCCCCTCAGCCCCCCCTGCAAGGGCACCAGTGCCCTTGACCCCATTATTCTTAATCCTGATGTTATAAACATTTATATTCATGTGCTTATTATACATTAGTCTTGCACTATAATATCCAGTAATTATTCAGTGTCATATTCTTCTTCATAATTAAATTCTATCTTGCTTTGTTTTACTATTTATTCTAAGATATCAATAATTACATAAATGGCATAAAGATTTGCAAAGTTTGCCCTTGACTTGGACCCTTTATTGGCAGATTTTGTTTTTAAATTTATATATTGGAGTAACAAGCTTTTTTCAAAGATAGCTTCACTCTTATCAGCGAATATATTTTTAAGAATTTCCTTTATGTTCTTTGTAAATGAATGTTCCATTTATTATTTAAAATAACCTGCCACTTTCAACTTTATTAATGATTTCAAAAGTTCTTGGTTCTTTTACCAATATTTCGCCCTTATATTCTTTTTGCAGATTGAGTCTGCGTAACCCGATCTTTATGTATTCTTCTTCAATCTCTATTCCTATAGAGTTTCTACCTAGCTCTTTAGCTACAAAAGATGTTGTATATGATCCTGAGAAAGGGTCTAAAACAAGGTCGCCTCTATTTGAACTGGCCTTAATTATCCTTTCGAGTAATTCTACAGGTTTTTGAGTTGGATGATTTTCATACTCACCCATCCTATATCGTACCCTTGGAAATTCCCAAACATTTCCTGGTACCTTTTTAGAGTTATAAACCTGTGGAGGATATTTTCTGTAATCTATCAATTTCCTTTGTGCCCCTGTCTTTGCCTCAACCAAGATTTCCTCTGCATTAAAGGTATAGTAGTTTTTGTCTTTAACACAGTATAAAATCGGCTCATACATTGAACCAAAATGTTTTTTTGCCTGAACTCCAGAGCTATCGTAGTACCACACGATACGAGAAAGGATTGTTAATCTTTCTCTCAGATAAATATCAAAGTATGGCATAAACTGTGTAGAGGTCATTACATATAAACTTCCGTTTGACTTCAATTTTGAGATACACAGGCCAAGCCACTTATAACACCACTTTAAATAATCATCATCCTTTTCCCATTTATCTTTATTGCCATTAAAATCCTTCCCTATGTTATATGGTGGATCTGCAAAGATAAGGTCTATGCAACAGTCATCAATCTCACTTTCCAGTACATCGACAGCGTCACCTAAAATTATCATGTGATTTATATTCCCAAGGCCCTCCATTGCTATTTATTTAATACTCTCCGCACCCATATAATGTCTCAACGCCTCGGGGATAGTGGCAGGGTATATTTACCCCTGCTTGGTCTCCCGCCTGTTGGGGCGTTAAATCATCGAGTCTCGCCCATGGCCTTTTCCAGGCTTGCCTGGGCGGTCTTGTAGTCCGTTAGGGCTTGTATGTAGGCGGTTTTTGCGTTGCTGTAGGTGATGTTGGCATCCGTTACATCGATGGGACTACCCAGGCCGGCGCCATATCTGCCGTTTGCTATATCGAGGTTTTCCTTGGCCTGTTCGACTGTCATGTTGGCGGCGGAGATGGTCTCCTGCGCTGACATGAGCTGGAGGTAGTACTGTTGTACGTCCACGATGATACTCTGCCTTAGGGTATCCTCGTTGGCCCTTAGTACCTTGAGGTTGAACTCTGCCTCCTGTATCTGATTCTTGGTGAGGTAGCCGCTAAATACCGACAGCGACACCTGAGCCCCTACGTTCCAGCCGCTGTTGAGGGGGAAGGACTCTCCAGCCCATGTGTAGGTGGCGCTGCCCGATACGGTTGGATAGTAGTCCTTCTTTCTGAGCTCTATGGTCTGTTGTGCGGCCTTTTCCTTGGCTATAATGGCCTGGATATCTGCCCTATTTTTAAATGCCTTCTCGATCATGTCGTTGAGCGTGACGCCGTACTCTTGAAACGCGAGATTGTCTTCGATCAGATAATCTATGGCGTATGGCAGCCCCATTGCGTTGTTGAGGTTGACTCGTGCCAGACGCAGGGCGTTTTCTGCCTTGATCAGGTTGAGCCTGGCGTTACTGAGGTCTACCTCTGCCTTTGTGACGTCAAACTTGGCCTTCTCTCCCACCTGGTAAAAGCCAACGGCCTGTTGCAGGTGCTGTTGGAACTGCTCAACTGTCTCCTTTGCGACCTCAAGGTTTTTTATCGTCTGAAGCAGGGTGTAGTAGGCCTGTTTGACGTTATACACGACCTGTTCCCTGGCGGTCTTGAGGTCTGAGCTGGAGGCATCGGTGGTAAGGCGCTGGATATCTACCTGGGTCTTGACCCGTCCAAAGTCGTATATGTTCTGTGTCACCGAGGCATTGTTTGTGAGCTGGTTATACGAGCCAGCCGATGATGACCCACCCACGCCTGAGACAGGCGCGTATCGGCTGTAGGCGGCTGAAAGCCCCACCTGGGGATAATACCCAGACGCTGCCTGAGCGATCCTGCTCTCGTTTGCCATAACGGTGTAGGCGGCGGCAATGATGTTTGGCTGGTTCTTGATGGCTATCTCTATACACCGCTCCAGGGACAACGTCTCTCCAACCGAGATCGCCTCTGGTCTTTGCGCCTCTGCACTGCCGTTGCGTTGGAGGTAGTCCGGGGCAGCGCCTGCAGAGAGACATACAGGCAGGGTCAGCATCATCATGGCACCTGCGACTGTAAGGAGCAATCTACCTGCAACTGTAAGGAGCGATTTACCTGCGACTGTAAGGAGCGAGCTACCTGCGACTGTAAGGAGCGAGCTACCTGCGACTGTAAGGAGCGAGCTACCTGC
>JADFXD010000020.1:22881-39699 GCA_015233725.1 Nitrospirota bacterium
GACTGTAAGGAGCGAGCTAATTAATACGCATACGGTCCTAAGTCTCATCATCACCTTCATCTTTTTTTTAATCCAAAACCCTTTTAGATTATAATCATGCCTTGTTAGCAAAGTCAAGCGTTAAGAAAAGAGAAGAAAGAAGGGGGCGGCTCTTCTTAACCCTGGCCCCCCCCTGCAAGGGGAGCCAGCCCCCTTGACCCCATATTGCGTGGGCTTTTAATTTACGTTCTAGTTATCTCTTGCCTTAAACACCACGGAGTTGATCTTATCGATGCGTATTATGGCGTCGTAGAAATCCTTTCCGGAGAGTTTTGAGATCGTAACGACCTGATCGCCAACTGTGGTTACGGTGCCTTCGAGTGACTCGCCGGAGTCCATCTTTAGGGTCACGCGTTTACCCATGCGCTCGGAAAGGACATCCTTCATCGTGGCTGCCTTATTATCCAGCGCATAGGCGCCTCCAACCCATAACAGGCAGAGAACTAAGGTCAATGCCATCCCGCCAACAGAGCGATATCCTGTGCTTTTTGTCTTCATTGTCAACTTCCTCCTTTTTTTTTACTGTTATATTTCCTCTTATCTCTTGACGAGCGGCTTATTGCCCGACCATACCAGGACCACCGGACTTGCAACAAATATCGAGGAATAGGTGCCAACGATAACTCCAAGTATCATGGCAAGGGCAAACTCATGTATGACCTCTCCCCCAAAGAGGTACAGGGATATCGAGGCCAGCAACACGGTTGCAGAGGTCACGATCGTCCGCGAGAGCACCTCGTTTATGCTCTTGTTGATGATCTTCTCCGCCGGGTCCTTGAACATGACCCTGAGGTTTTCTCGTATCCTGTCAAAGACAACGACCGTATCCGTAAGCGAGTAACCGGCTATGGTCAACAGTGCGGTCAGCAGGATCAGGTTCATCTCCAGGCCAAAGACGTAAAACACCCCCAAGACCGCCAGGACGTCGTGAAACGTGGCTACCGCCGCCCCAATACTAAAGCTGAACTGAAAGCGCCAGCTCACATAGATCAGTATCCCAACGATCGAGGCTATGACTGCCCACATGGCGTCAACACGGAGTCTCTTGCCCACCTTTGGGCCTATTTCGGAGATGGAGTCCACGGTTATCTTGTTTGCCGTAATCCCCTTTTCAACCGCCGCTATGACCTTATCGGAGAGGCCGACGGCCTTTTCATCCTGCTTTTTTAGTAGTATCATCACCTTTCTCTCCGTAGGCAGGTCCTGCAGTTCTGCATCCTTTATGCCGGCTGCCCCCACTGCCTCCCTGACCTGGTGCAAGGATACCGGCCTTTCAAACTTGAGTTGCACGGCCGTACCCCCGGCAAAGTCTATGCCAAGATTGGCGCTGCCTCGCGCTATGGCCACAATGGCCAGTATCCCCAACAGGGACAATACACCCGACACGGCAAAGGCTATGTAGCGTTTACTCATAAAATCAACGTTTGACTTCTTTACTATCTCTATCATATGCTGAGACTCCTGACCTCCTTCTTTGTGTGGATGAAATCAAACACTGCCTTGGTGCCAATAAGTGACGTAAACAGGTTGATTACGATACCGATGCTGAGGGTCACTGCAAAGCCCTTGATAGGCCCAGTGCCAAACTGAAAGAGCACCGCCGCCGTGATGAGTGTCGTGACGTGTGAGTCAATGATGGTCAAAAACGCCTTATCGTAGCCGGAGTCCACCGCAGACCGTGGTGTCTTGCCGAGCTTTAGCTCATCCCTCATACGCTCAAACAACAGGACGTTGGTATCCACGGCCATACCGATGGCCAACACGATACCCGCTATGCCAGGCATCGTCAGGGTTGCGTTGATAGCAGCCATCACGCCAAAGAGAAAGAAGATGTTCAACATCAGAGCCGCATCCGCTATGAGGCCGGAGAACTTGTAGTAGAAGAGCATAAAGGCCGCCACAAGCACAAATGCCACAAAGGCGGCTACCTTACCCGCCTCTATGGAGTCGCGTCCCAAAGAAGGTCCAACCGTGACATTCTGGTGCATCTTCACCGGCGCCGGCAACGACCCCGCCCTTAGCACAATGGCCAGGTCCTTGGCCTCCTCCATCGAAAACGACCCGGTTATCTGGGCATTGCCCCCGGCTATCTTTTCCTGGATCACTGGAGCCGAATAGATATTGCCATCGAGGATGATGGCAAGCCTCTTTTTTACGTACTTGCCGGTTATCTCCTCAAAGAGCTTGGCCCCCTCCGTGTTAAACGTTATGGAGACGTAGGGGGTGTTAAAGCGCGAGTCTATGGTGACCCTCGCCTCTGAGAGCGAATCCCCTGTCATGGCGATCTCCTTCGTAACCAGCATGGGGTGTTTGGTGACCTCGGTGGTTTCCTTGTTGATACGACGTTCAAAGCGCAGTTCGTCGTCTTGAGGGAGCTTGCTGGCGTACTTTTTTATCAGCTCTTCCTCCTCTGCCGGCTTTATGGATGGTGGTATCTCAGCGGCAATGGGGGCCGCGTCGTCAACGAGCCGAAACTCAAGCTGGGCGGTCTTGCCGATGAGGTCTATCGCCCGCTTTGGCTCCTTGACGCCAGGGAGCTGGACGATCAACTCGTTTTCCCCCTGACGCTGGATAACGGGCTCTGTTACGCCAAACTGGTCGATCCTGTTTCGTATGGTCTCGAGGGCCTGCTCGTTGGCGTTGTCCTTTATGGACTTAATCTCTCTGTCTGACAGCGTGTAGTTGACAACCCCTCCAGACTCCCTTGATATCATGGTTGTGTAGGTGCCCTCGATGGTCTTCCTGACCTCGGCAGAGGCCGGTGTAACGATAATGTTGCCGCCTTCCGCCTTTACGTCGGCATTGAGATTCTTCTTCTCCAGGAGTTTCTTGATGTTAACGGCGCTCCTTGCAACCGTCTGCTCCACAGCCTTATAGCCCTCGACCTCAAAGACAAGGTATATGCCCCCCTGCAGGTCAAGCCCTAAGACTATACCCTTCTCTGGCATGTTGCTCTTGTAAACCTCCGGCATTTGCTTAAAGACCGGCATATTAGGCAACAAAGACACCAGGGAAAAGACCATCGCCAGTCCTATAAGGGCAAAACGCCACTTAACACTTTTTTTCATTTAACCTCCATATTTTTACTGTGATTCAACCCTGCGACCGTAGGAAGCAAAGTGCCCCCCTCTTTATGGCCGGGGTGCCTCACCCCCTTTTTAGTCTTCTGCTTCATTCCTCCTCGGCAGTAGTTCTGAGACCAGCTATGTGGCTCTTGGCAAATTTGACCTTGACGTTTTCGGCTATTTTTAACGTAACCGTCCTTTCGCTAACCGCCTCCACCAGGCCATATATCCCGCTGGATGTAATGACCTTATCGCCCTTCTTTATTGTTTGCAACATATCACTATGCTCCTTGGCCTTCTTTTGCTGGGGCCTGATCAGAAGCAGATAGAAGATGATGAAGATGACGAAAATAGGCAGCAGACTCATAACTATATCCCCCGAGCCTCCCTGCCCCCCCCCGCCAGGTGGTTGCCCCATTGCCCATGCCAGTGATTGAAACATATACTCTATACCTCCAATATTTTTTTTCCAATATATAGTAAACCTTGTTACTCTATTTTAGCAAGTGCCGGTTAAATAAGGGCTATCACATTAGAAATTTTGAGACATTGCTATTTTCACACTATTAAGGCTTAAAACTACGTTTATCATAATGATAAGCGACCAAGTCTGCTTATGTCAATAGCTGAAATTCCTGGCAAATGTTGCGTATCGTGAGGGCAGCTTTTAATTCTTGCCCCCCATATAGTAAAATAAAGTATGGATACACCGACAGGGCCAAAGAGCAGGCCAACAAGTTACGACAAGGTCATCACTGTGTAACAGGGGGGGGCGCGACGAAAGGTCATTTGCAAGGGAGATATTAGCTGAGACTATAAAGAGCGCCACAGAAGGACTGCAATTGTCGAGGTGTATAAGGCAGCTAAATGTCTTCTCAAAACTGAAAAACATGCAAAAAACCCTATTAGAGGAGGTAGAACAAATGGCAATAGTATTTGGAGGTATAGAATACGATTTAGAAACGGATATATGGTTCATGAAAGGAGTGCAGAAGGGCATAGAACGAGGCCAGGTAGAAGGCAGGGTAGAAGGTATGCAGAATTCGATTGAGATATTGCTGATGGCAAAATTTGGTGAAAAGGGTTTATTACTTATGGATAAGATCAGAGGTTATAGAGATGAGTCGAGGCTCTATGCAATAACTGATGCGTTGATAACGGCTCAAGACATCAGCGAGGTTGAGGGATTACTTTAAACCAGCCTGACAAAAATTAGGTGTGATAGAAGAATCAAAGGATCGAGAATTACGGGGTCAAGGGGTCCATGACCCCTTGCAGGGGGGGTTAAGGGGGGACGGAGCCGCCCCCTTTTTTTCGGTGAGAGGGCAGTTAAGCGTCTGCCTGCCTGCCGCGCTGCCTCGTGTATTTAACCTGAAGGGGAGCCTCTTGCCGTTGCTTCTTACGATGGTAGAGGAGCGCTACATCCTCGTGGCCAAGAGCGAGGATGACTGCCTGCGCATACTTGAGGACTTCAGGTTCTACGCAGATATTAACGGCGGCAGACCACTGATCTACTTCCCTGACGCCCAGGATGCCGCAAACGCGGGCAGACAGGTCGAGATAATCGTCAACGACCAACAGGACGCCTCCTTCATCACAACCCTCGATACGCTCAAGAAACCACTAAACACCCCCGAGGCGCTCCGCTCCCAAACGCTCGTGCTCAAAACGGGCAACGAGCTATCCCGCGAGGATGTCGTAGAGATACTACAGGCGTGCTTTGGCTACAAGAGGGCCGCAATGGTCGTTGAAAAGGGCGAGTTTAGCCTGCGCAACTACATCCTCGACCTCTACCCGCCCTCCCTGGAGATGGCCGTGAGGGTTGAGTTCTTTGGTGACGAGGTAGAATCGATACGGTTGTTCTCCCCCGAGACACAACGCACGGTTGCGGGGATCGACGAGCTTGTCCTGTTGCCCATACAACAGGCGGAGGGGTCTGCATATCTCTTTGACGCTTTTAAGATAGACCGCGTCTTTTTCCTGGATGACGTCGCGGTGGAGGCCGCGGCCTTTACCGCCAGGAGCGTCCTGGAGCGTGAAGCCAGGAGCGTCCTGGAGCGGCAAAGAAGCGGGTTGACGCTGCCCCAGACGGTGCTGTCAAAGACTCCCATTGAAGGGGATCCAGGAGCGTCCCCTGGTCAAGCCAAGGGCGGAGCCTGGAGAGGTAAAGAAAGCGTGGATGCCGGGGCGATCTCAATGGCCGGCCTGGGCATCCTGCTGCAGGACAGACCATCCATAGCCGGTCTGCCACAGACTATCCAGGCGCTGGCACAATCGCACAAGGTCATAATTGTGTGTTCAACGACGGCACAGGCACAGAGACTGAGCGACCTCTTTGCCCAGTCGTCCACACCCGTTGCCATCATCAACCACGAGGCAATCAGCTCCTTTACCGGCAACGTCCTTATCACGGTGGGACAGCTTACCGAGGGGCTGTTTATAGACGGCCTGATGGTGCTGACCGAGCGGGAGCTCTTTGGCGAGGTATCCAGGCACCGCTCTGCGCGTAAGGGTTCCCTCACCGACATCGTGCGCAGGCTGGATGACCTCAACACCGGGGACTTCGTGGTGCATCAGGAGCACGGCATCGGCGTGTTTGAGGGACTGAGAAAAGAGACGGTCGAGGGGTTTGTCTCCGACATGCTGATCCTGAGATACGCCGATGAGGCAAGGCTCTACATCCCGGCCCACAACATAGGGGTCATAAAGAAGTACTACGCCCACGAGGGGGCACTGCCCAAGCTCGACAGGCTTGGCGGTAAGACCTGGCAGAAGGCCAAGAGGAAGGTCAAGGGCAAGGTGCAGGAGCTTGCCGCCAAACTCATCAGACACTACGCGCAACGCGGCGTCGTTGAGGCCGAGGCCCTCTGTGCGGATGGCCCCGTGCATGCCGAATTCGACGACTTCTTCCCATACGACCCCACACCCGATCAGATGGCGGCAATCACCGAGATAAAACGCGACATGGAGTCAACCAGACCGATGGACAGGCTCCTCTGCGGGGACGTTGGCTACGGCAAGACGGAGGTGGCCATGCGGGCCGCCTTTAAGGCGGTCTACGACGGCAGGCAGGTCGCGATCCTTGTGCCAACGACCATCCTGTGCGAGCAGCACTACCTGAACTTCAAGGAGCGATTCTCTCCGTTTTCAGCCAACATTGACTTCATAAGCAGATTCAAGCCCCCCAGCAAGATAAACGAGACCCTCAGGAGGCTTGCCAAGGGAGAGATAGACATCATCATAGGGACCCAGGGGCTATTGAGAAAGGACGTCAAGGTGCCCGCCCTGGGGCTTTTCGTGATAGACGAGGAGCACCGCTTTGGCGTTGCCCAGAAGGAGCGTATCAAGGAGATGAAGCAGGGCACCCACTGCCTGAGCCTCAGCGCAACGCCCATCCCGCGGACGCTGCAGATGGCCCTCTCCGGCATCTGGACGTTGAGCACGCTCGCTACCCCGCCGGAGGACCGGCAGGCGGTGCGTACCATCATATGCCCGCTTAATCAGGACGTGCTCAAGGAGGCCCTCCAGAGGGAGCTTGACAGAAAGGGACAGGTGTTTTTTGTCCACAATCGGATCGCCGATATTGACAAGATAGCCGCCCAAGTAAGGTCGCTCGTGCCACAGGCCACCATCGCCGTTGCCCACGGGCAGATGAACGAGCATCAGTTGGAGGATATCATGGTGCGCTTTATCAAACGCGACCTGGACATCCTGGTATCGACCTCTATCATCGGCTCAGGCATAGACATCCCATCGGCAAACACGATTATCATCAACCGTGCCGATATGATGGGCCTTGCGGACCTGTATCAGTTGCGGGGACGCGTGGGCAGGAGCGACGTGCGCGCCTACGCCTACATGTTTATCCCAGGGGAGGACATGATCACGGAGGAGGCCAAGAAACGCCTGAGCGCCCTACAGGAGTTGAGCTATCTTGGCGCTGGTCTAAAACTGGCCATGAAGGACATGGAGATCCGCGGGGCAGGCAACCTGCTTGGGGCACAGCAGTCGGGGCATATCTATGACGTGGGGTTTGACACCTACATGGATATGCTCCAGCAGGAGATAGCCCAGTTGCGGGGGCTGCCCATAGAGCGAGAGTCGGAGCCGCTTATCGATCTGAGGGTAGAGGCCATCATACCCGATGACTACGTCGAGGACGTCACCCTGAGGCTCAACTTCTACAGACGCATAGCCCTGTCAAAGACCGACGATGAGCTATTTGCCCTCCAGGATGAGATGACCGACAGGTTTGGCAGGCCACCCCAGAGGCTTATTAACCTCTTTAACATTATGAGGTTAAAGCTCCTCTGCAAGAGGTCACGGGTGCTCTCTGTTGTCCCCCAGACCAACTCCGTATTCATCGGTTTTGACGAGGGAGACGTCCCAACTCTTGAACGTATCTCTGAGGTCGAGGTCAAGAGCAGTCAGAAGATAAGGTACAGTCAGAAGGGCTTCGAGGTCGTCCTAAAGCACGCAGAGCAGGCAGGCGTGCTGGAGCATTTAATCGAGGTGCTGAGATGTCTGGAAGGCAAAGAAAGAAGGGGCTGAAATTATGTTGCTATAAAATTTTATACGCTAAAAAATTCTTCTTGACATTTGCTTGTTGTTCATATTATCATAGAGTAATGGGGGCTATGTTAGATAGCCTTACTGAATTAAAAAGGGAATTGGATAACGGTAGTATAGGTATTGAGTAGTTTTTGTGCAACAACATCACCAGTGGACTCATTGGTAATCAAGGCAGGTAACTCGCAATCATTGTTGTCAGGAAAGCAAGGCTCTGTTGCAGCGACTGTAAAGAACAAATCCGCTTTTAAGCAAAGTAAGGTATCCTTTTGTAATCAAAAAATGGCTCACTGTGTTTGTCAATATAGAGGTATTATAGATTCTGGGGGCAGTCAGGTTTTAAACTACGATTACAGTTACACCTCTATACATAAAATTATTGACTTTAGTAGCAATATTAGGGTAAACCAAAATAGCTTGATTTAATAGGCTAACCAAATTAACAAGGAGATGTTTAAGTATGTCGGTAGAAGGAACAGTAAAGTGGTTCAGTGAAAAGAAGGGGTATGGGTTTATTACGCAGAGTAATGGACAGGATATATTCGTCCACCACACCTCAATCAAAGGAACGGGGTTTAAGACATTAAACGAGGGGCAGCGTGTTTCTTTTGACGTTGTTGAGGACAGAAAGGGATTCAAGGCAGAAAACGTCGTCACGCTCGACTAAGTGCTTATAGATTTAAGGCTTAAAAATACTTGAGCCTTGAAAAACTAATAACTAATAACAAACAAAAAAAAGCCTTCAAATAAATCTATTGGCTTTAGTAGCAATATTAGAGTACATAAAAATAGTTTGATTTAGTAGGCTAACTAAGGAGATTTTTTAAGTATGGCGGCAGAAGGAACAGTAAAGTGGTTCAGTGAAAAGAAGGGGTACGGATTTGTTACGCAGAGTAATGGGCAGGATATATTCGTCCACCACACCTCGATCAAAGGAACGGGATTTAAGACATTAAACGAGGGGCAGCGTGTTTCTTTTGACGTTGTTGAGGACAGAAAGGGATTTAAGGCAGAAAACGTCGTACCACTCGACTAAGTGCTTATAGATTAACTAAGACTATTTAAGTCTTATAAAACTATTAACGAATAACAAAAAAGAACCCTCCGGTGGTGGCATGTAAAAGCCATGCAGAAAGCTACATATGCTGCCGGAGGGGTCTGGTTTGTCCAATTTGCAAGACTCACCCCCCCTCAAAGAGATAACCATATATACTGATGGCGCGTGCCTGGGAAACCCAGGGCCGGGTGGTTACGCTGCCGTCTTGCTGTATAACGACCTCAGAAAAGAGATATCTGGTGGTTTTAGATTGACCACAAACAACAGGATGGAGATCATTGCCGCGATAAGAGCAATGAGTGCGCTAAAATACAAATGCCGTGTAACGATAATCAGCGATTCAAAACTCCTTGTCAACTCAATTATGCTAGGATGGGCAAGGCGCTGGCAGGCCAATAACTGGAAAAAAAGTAATAACGAAAAGGCCCTCAATGCCGACCTATGGCAACAACTGCTTGACCTGTGCAGCAAACACGTCGTAGAGTTTCAATGGGTGCAGGGGCACGTTGGAGATGAGCTCAATGAACACTGCGATCAGCTCTCCAAGGATGCAGCAAGACAGGCAGACCTGGAGGTAGATGTCGTATACGAAAACACTGCAATGTAATATAGTTTTCCCACAATGACATTAATCAATGTGGAAAAAGCCTCATTAACACCGCTATAGCCGCTATCCCCGCCGCCATGATCGTACCGAGTCTTATAGAGAGTCGTAATTCAAGCTCCTTGATATCGCGTTTAAACGAGGTCTCAAGCTCCTTCATATCGCGTCTGAGTGAGGTCTCGAGCTCCTTGATATCACGTCTAAGCGATGTCTCAAGCTCCTTCATGTCACGTTTGAGCGATGTTTCGAGTTCCTTCATGTCCCGTTTTGTGGCTAGTCCTTCTTCTATTAAGCTGGACATCGACTCCGCCTGTACCTCGGCCTGCTCCTCTGTGAATCCAGCCGCCTTGAGCCTCTTCACATATGTATGTGTATCAAAAATAAGCGTATCTCTCATAAACAACCTAAATAATCCATTTTAGCCTAATGACCACTAATCAATGTGGAAAAAGCCTCATCAACACCGCTATCGCCGCTATCCCCGCCGCCATGATCGTACCGAGTCTTATAGAGAGTCGTAATTCAAGCTCCTTGATATCGCGTTTAAACGAGGTCTCAAGCTCCTTAATGTCACGTCTGAGCGATGTCTCAAGTTCCTTCATATCATGTCTGAGTGAGGTTTCAAGCTCCTTCATGTCCCGTTTGAGCGATGTCTCAAGCTCCTTCATGTCCCGTTTGAGCGATGTCTCAAGCTCCTTCATGTTATGTCTGAGTGAGGTTTCAAGTTCCTTCATGTCTCGTTTAAGTAAGAGCTCAAGCTCTTTCAAGTCCCGTTTTGTGGCTAAACCTTCCTCTATCAAGCTGGACATCGACTCCGCCTGCACTTCGGCCTGCTCCTCTGTAAATCCAGCAGCCTTGAGCCTCTTCACATATGTATGTGTATCAAATATAAGTGTATCTTTCATAGACAACCTCCATAATCCATCTTAACATAATGACATTAATCAATGCGGAAAAAGCCTCATTAACACCGCTATAGCCGCTATCCCCGCCGCCATGATCGTACCGAGTCTTATAGAGAGTCGTAATTCAAGCTCCTTGATATCGCGTTTAAACGATGTCTCAAGCTCCTTCATGTCACGTCTGAGCGATGTCTCAAGCTCCTTCATGTTATGTCTGAGTGAGGTTTCAAGTTCCTTCATGTCCCGTTTGAGCGAGGTTTCAAGCTCCTTCATGTCCCGTTTGAGCGATGTCTCAAGCTCCTTCAAGTCTCGCTTTGTAGCTAACCCTTCCTCTATCAAGCTGGACATCGACTCCGCCTGTACTTCTGCCTGCTCCTCTGTAAATCCAGCAGCCTTGAGCCTCTTCACATATGTATGTGTATCAAATATAAGTGTATCTTTCATAGACAACCTCCATACTCCATTTTACCATAATGGTAATAGTTCAGCATACATATTGATGGGGGGTCAAGGGGACTGGTCCCCTTGTGGGTGGGTCTGAGGGAGGGTAGGGGATTTGGCGCCCTTGTTGTGATGTTTCAGGGCTGTTGTCTTTTTGCCCAGCGACTGTAAGGAGCGAGTCCGACCATTTGTTTGTTCTTTTTTTGCTTGTTTCTTGACAAGAAAGTACAATTTACCGTACTGGTGCATTGTACCGGCCTGTATCTCTGCGTGTTTGCCCCTGCCCCAGAAGAAATCAACCCGCGTGGGACCAACAATTGCCTTTCCCGTATCCTGATTGATGACAAAGCGAGAGAGCGGAGAGTATCCCGTTATATGGCCTGATTTATCCAAAACGGCCTTTTTAGCGCTTATATATGAAAGCGCCCCCTGGGGATAAATACGCAGGTCCGTCGCTATTGCCCTGCCAGGTACTAAGGGCACGCTGCTTGCCCCTATGCCTATGTCATGCGTCTTTGTAAAGAACACGTAACTGGGATTATGCTCCATGACCCGATCCATCTCCTCTGGATGCTCCCGGAGATACGCCTTTATGCCCTGCATTGAAACGGTCTTGTTGTCCATCTTATTTTCTTCCAGGAGGAGTTTTCCAATACTCCGGTAGTCATGTCCGTTGGTGCCGGCATAGCCCACGTACAGGACATCGCCGGTGTCAAGCTCTATGACGCCGGAGCCCTGGATGTGCAGGAAAAACAGGTCCACTGGGTCATCGACGTAGAGCAGTTCAAGACCTCTGCCTGAGAGCGCACCCTCATCTATCTCCTTACGCGTGAGAAACGGCACCGCCTTGTTGAGCTCCGCCGGGGGTCTGTACAGGGGGTAACGAAACGTGTCGTCACAGCTCAGGCTTCCCCTGAGTGTTGGGACAAAGTAGCCGGTGAAGAGCACGCCCTCAGCCTTCTTATCCGCTCCAGGCCCCGCCTGACTGTTGTTGCCGCTATAGGCATAGACTGCGTAATGTTGACGTAGGTGTTTGTTCAGGAGATTGAGGTTGCCCTTACATCCTTTTAGGACGTCCAGGAAGTCATTTAAGGACTCCTTGAGCTGTTTTACCGTATAGACGTCAGGGCCATAGCTGAAGGACTTGCTGTCGTCCAGTTTATTCAAGTAGATGAGGTCTCGGTTGATGGCCTCCCTCAGACCAACCAGGTCGGAGTCGTCGGTAAAGACTGGGTACTGAGATGGCGTGAGGCGTTTCAACGTCTGACAGGCCTCCGGTGCCGTCCACCCCCGTGCGGGGGCTAACAGCAACAGGCCTATGCACAACGCCACAAGAAAGAAAGAAGGGAGGGCTTTGCCCTCCCTCAGACCCACCCACAAGGGAACCAGTCCCCTTGACCCCATAATTTTCAATCCTAATCTTGTGTCCATATCCTTAACGCACCATTAGGAATTATAGCAAAAAAATGCTAAAATATGATCATGTCAACTGAAGATATCAATCCTCGCTGCACAGACATTGACACACTGGGTGTGGCGGAGATATTTGCGATCATCAACGCCGAGGATGCCACGGTGGCTGCGGCGGTAAGGGGGGCTGGGCCTCAAATATGCGAGGCAATCAACGACGCCGTGGAGACGATCAGGGCTGGCGGCAGGCTCCTCTACGTGGGGGCTGGCACCAGCGGCAGGCTCGGTGTCCTGGATGCCTCCGAAATGCCACCGACCTTTAGCGTCGATAGCTCCCTGATACGGGCTGTCATCGCAGGTGGGCCCGCGGCAATAACGACTTCCGTGGAGGGTGCCGAAGACGACGAGGAGGCTGGCATCAGGGCCATCGCTGACCTCAAACCGGGCGATATGCTCATAGGCATTACCGCCTCCGGCAGGGCCCCCTTTGTCCTGGCAGCGCTGAGAGAAGCCAAAGGCAGGGCCATCAAGGCTTGGCTGTTGAGCTGCAACGACGTCTCCTGCGACTTTCCAGTTGATGGCGCCATTGTGGTACTTACCGGGCCGGAGGTCGTCTCTGGTTCAACGAGGCTTAAGGCCGGCACTGCTACCAAGATGGTGCTTAACATGATATCCACCATCACGATGATCCGCCTTGGACGGGTCTTCAGGGGGTACATGATAGACGTTGTCCCCTCAAACGACAAGCTGCGCAGACGTGCCCTGTGGATCGTGCAAGAGACCACCGGCTGTAGCGCCGATAGTGCCAGAGAGCTCCTGGAGATGGCCGCGGGCAGCGCAAAGACCGCCATCCTGATGTACCTCAAGGGGGTTAACTACGAACAGGCCACAGGGATGCTTCAACGTGCTGGCGGTGGTCTGAGACGGGCGCTCGAATTGCCTTCGTCTGGAGATGGGGCATCGTGAGAGACCCTATGCGCATCATTGGGCTTATGTCTGGCACCTCGCATGATGGTGTTGACGCGGCCATCGTTGAGATCGGGGACGTTGGTGACTCAGGCTTTGATGTTGAGGTGTCGGTCATACGACATATCCACGTACCCTACGACAACGCTCTGAGGGACGCCATAAGAGAGGCCTTTAGTGGCAGCGTTGAGCACATCTGTAGTTTGAACTTCGTCATGGGTGAGGTGTTTGCCCAGGTGGCGTTGTCACTTATACAGGAGGCAGGTCTCAGTTGCAAGGACATAGACGCCATCGCCTCACACGGTCAGACGGTCTATCACATCCCGCCTATTGCCTTTCAGAGGTGCGGGTGCACCACCGATAAGAAGTGCGGGTGCACCACCGATAAGAAGCGCGGCAGCACGCTCCAGATAGGGGAGGCAGCCGTCATCGCAGAGAGGACCGGCATCCTGACCATCTCCGACTTCAGGACACGGGATATGGCTGCCGGTGGACATGGAGCCCCACTTGTCCCGTTGCCCGATTACATACTGTTTAAAAAGCCTGCTGTCGTCAGGGCAGTGTTAAACGTTGGAGGGATCGCCAACGTCACAATCGTGAAAAATGCCATCAATGACACGTTGGCCTTTGATATCGGCCCTGGAAACTGTCTTATTGATGAGGCCGTCGTGATATACTCTGATGGTGCTGCGCGTTTTGACAAGAATGGCAGCCTTGCAAGCGCCGGAACCCCTCACGTGCCCCTGTTAGAGGAGCTACTGAGACACCAGTTCTTTAAGCAGCCTCCGCCCAAGTCAACCGGACGCGAGATGTTTGGCGCAGTGCTTGTCAGGGATATCTTAAGGCGCTACGGCGCAGTCGCGCAAAACGACATCCTGTCAACCCTGACCCATCTGACTGCTCAGGTCATCTTTGCCGCCATCAGGCCGTACAGGCCTCAGGAGGTCATCGTCAGTGGCGGAGGCAGCAGGAACGTCTTTCTGATGTCGCTGTTGGGCGAGTTATTTAGTCAGAAGGGGTGCAAGGTCAGCAGCATCTCCTCCTACGGGTTCTTGCCCGAGGCGAAGGAGGCGGTGTGTTTTGCCATCCTGGGGTATCTGACCCTCAAACGCAGGCCCGGCAATCTCCCCTGTGCAACCGGAGCCTCGCGGCAAGTATTGCTGGGAAAGATAACGCTGCCTTGAAGAAAAGAAAGAAAGGGGCGGCTGTCGCTTCTTTGTCGCTCAAGGCACGCTCCTGGCCCCTTTAGAACCCCCTGCAAGGGGACCAGTACCCTTGACCCCATAATGCTCAACCCTATATTTTATATAAAAACATCTGTCCATGTACTTATGAAAGTCCTTGAAATTCTTTAGCAAGATTCAGAAATGATTTACACATTTTGAAGAAAACTTCTATATCCCATCTCTTACCATATATTCTTACAATTTCATCATCGTCTATATTTATATCGGTACTGAGAATTGCCAACCACTGTCTTTTTTTGTTCCTTATGAATAAACAATATACCTCTACTTTTTTACTGCGAAAGTTGAGTTCTTTATTGCCGTGAGATTACCCTACCTGAACCTGAGAAAGCTGTCCTTTATCTCCTGGGTAACGTTGGAGGTATCATCGGGGTTTGATAGTATCCTGGGCGTAATCAGGACGATAAGCTCTGTCCTTCTTACCCTGTCGGAGGTGTTCTTAAAGAGATGCCCCAGTATAGGGATATCGCCAAGTAAGGGGAGCTTGGTCTCTGTGGAATCGACGTTTTTCGACCTTATGCCTCCTATGATAATAGTCTGGCCGTTAGCGGCGACAACGGAGGTGTTTATTCGTCTCTTCATTATTGTGGGTGAGTCTATCTTGGAGGTTTGGTTGGCCTGTGCCTCGCTGACCTCCTGGGATATCTCCATGGTGACAAACCCCTCGGCGTTGATCGTGGGCTTTAGCCTCATCAGGACGCCAGTGCTCTTGTACTGGACGTTTCTCAGGACGCTGGGGGTGATTGACGTTGACAGGACATCCGTTGATGAGACCTCGCTCGATATTATGGGCACGTCATTGCCTATCTGGATAGTGGCCTCTGTGTTGTCCAGGACCATCAGGTGGGGCTTGGAGAGTATCTCTACCTTATTGTCGGTAGCCAGCATGTTGATAAGGGCCTCTACCTTTGATGTTAGCCCTGTGAAGTTGTATGGCAGCCCGGAGCTTGCGCCAAGTTGCCCTAGCGTAGAGATTGAGGCTGTCCCTTTAAGCATCTCACCGGAGAGATACCACTCAAACCCCCTGTTGTTCTGGTTGTCGATGTCCATTTCGGCGATGGTGGCCTCGATGAGCACCTGCCTTGGGGGGGTGTCGATCTCCCTCAACAGCCCCAGTATGTCTCTGTACGTAGAGGGGGTGGTCATGAGCATTACGATGTTTCGCCTGTCATCTGCCGCAATCCTTAGGCCTGGGATGGATATTTCGGTCACTGCCGCCGTTGTGGTTGGAGCGGTGGTGGGGGGGAGTGTCGTGGCGATTGTGGCTGAGGTAGTTGCGGCAGGGGTATTTAACGCCAGAGGTCTGTTTTCCGTTGTTGTCTTACCCGCCTGTGGCTCTGTCCTGTGCGTTACCCCGTAGAGCTTCTGTATGGATTCGACGAGCTCGGAGGCCTTGCTGTAGCGCGGGATATAGGAAAATATCTTCTCCTGGGCCCCGGCTGATTCGGCGCTATCGAGCCTGTCTCTCCACTGTAATACAAAGTCCATGCCCTTTTGGTCAGGCGTGGAGACCAGTACGCCGTTTAAGAACCTGATCGGTACAAGCATTATCCCAGGTTCCTTGTGATCCGTTGCTACGTTGATGCCAAGCCCCTTTAATATAGATGTCAACTGAGTGACAAACTCCTCGACCTTCCAATAGGTCAGCCTCATCAGGGAGAGCCTCTTTTTTTGGAGGTACGGGATATCCACGGTGTCTATGAAGTTAATGACCTCTCTCATGGCCGATGCCGCTCCCACCAGGATGATCGCATTGTCGTTGGGGTAGGTCTTGATGGTCACACCGCCCTTATACAGCTCGCCAATGAGGGGGGCGAGGTCAACTGCTGCCACGTATCTGAGGTTGACTATCTGCACCACGGTCATTGAGCTGACCGCTGTGGTTCTGCCTACCCTGACGTCAACCGGCTCCCCGGAGGTTGTCGGCTTGAGTATATACAGGCTGCCTGCCTTTTCGCCTACCAGAAGCCCATTTTGCCGCAGCAGCTCAACGACGATATCCAGGGCGCTGGCGGCGGACATCTCCCTTGTCATCCTGAGTGTCACGGTGGTCTTCATCGCCTTGACCGCCTCGTCTATAAAGAACGTCACCTTTAGTGCATCGCCAACGGCATATATGATGAAGTCTGGCAGGGGCATACCATCGACGTTTATCATGACGGGCTTGTCCTGCAGGGCCACCCTCCTGGGGTCAACGGGTTGCAGCTCAAAGGCCAGTCTGTCTTTTGCCGTCCTGTCGTATGATGGCATCTCAATACCCTCCGTCCTGACCTCCGGGGTCTTGCGCTGATCAGGCGTCTCAAGCTCTTTAAAGCGGCTGCCCGATATTATCCTCGATGTTGCGTTGTCGCTGCCAAAGGCCTCCAGGTCAAACCCGCCCCCCGTCGTCCTGTCGCTCGTTGTCGCGCAGGCCTGCATCAATATCAGCGCTAATAGAAGAAAGGGAAAGAAAGGGGCGGCGTAGCTTCTTTTCCGCTCCAGGACGCTCCTGGCCCCCTTTAGAACCCCCTGCAAGGGC
>JADFXD010000021.1 GCA_015233725.1 Nitrospirota bacterium
ACCAGGAGCGTCCTGGAGCGGTAAAGAACCAGGAGCGTCCTGGAGCGGTAAAGAACCAGGAGCGTCCTGGAGCGGTAAAGAACCAGGAGCGTCCTGGAGCGGTAAAGAACCAGGAGCGTCCTGGAGCGGTAAAGAACCAGGAGCGTCCTGGAGCGGTAAAGAACCAGGAGCGTCCTGGAGCGGTAAAGAACCAGGAGCGTCCTGGAGCGGTAAAGAACCAGGAGCGTCCTGGAGCGGTAAAGAACCAGGAGCGTCCTGGAGCGGTAAAGAACCAGGAGCGTCCTGGAGCGGTAAAGAACCAGGAGCGTCCTGGAGCGGTAAAGAAGCAGCGCCGCCCCTCTTCTTTCTTTTTTTCTCTTATGTGATTATGAAGATACTGGTACCGGTTGATGGCTCGGAGGATGCCTATAGTGTCCTTAGGGGTGCATGTCGTTTAGCGCTGCGGATTGGTTACAGCGTAGTGGCTTTGCACGTTGACAGGTCGGGGCTTTACACCCCGGAGTTTTTGAGGTGGTATACGATAAAGAGGCGTATCGAGACGGAATTTGACATACTGGCTAAAGAGGTGGTTAAGAGGTCATACGGCATTGGAGGTGAGATGGGGGTTGCGATGGAGGTGGTGATGTCAGACGGTGAACCCGCACGGGAGATCGCTGACTATGCCTATGACAACGGCGTCATAAAGCTCATAATAATGGGGCATGGGAGGCATGGGGGACATGGGACATTAAGGGGGGCCACAGAGCAGCTTGTTGAGAGCGTGACAAAGACCGTGATCCTTCACCAGAACAAACCCGTCCTTGTTACAAATAATTCAATGGAGATAAGCAGCATCCTGATAGTCATAGAGGGTATCTATGACACCGACGGCAGTAGCAGGTCATTAGTGAAATACGCCGGGATGCTGGCAAGGGCTTTAAGGGCGCGTGTTGGGCTGGTCTGTCTAATCCCTGACCTTCTGGCCATTGCCGTTGACTACGGACACATCGGCGAGGTCCCGTATATCAGGGAGCGCAAGAGCTTCAGGCGTTTTGAAACTCTGTACAGGCAACACACACAGGTGATCATCTCAGAGTCCAGGCAGCTCCTTGAGGGCATGGACGTTGCCCTCCCCGTGGCCACAAGGGAGACAGACGAGGCAGACGAGGTTATGGCAGAGGCACACAACTACGATCTGATCGCCATCTGCCCAAGACATAAAGATACACACGGCACACTTACAGAGATATCGAGGACACTCCTTAACAACCGCGCCTTAAACACCCTCTTTGTGCAGTAGTCGTAACATGCAATTAAAGCTACGCCAGCGGATATTCCTAAGCATGCTGTCGCCAATTTTTATGGCCTTTGCCATTATCTTTGTCGAACTGCAGGACCTCAACGATATCTACAACAAGGTGCGGATCATAGAGGAGGTAGACGATATCTACCTATCGTTTCTTATGGTTCGCAGATATGAGAAAAACATACTGCTGTTTAAGGAAGAACAAGAGCACGTATCACTCTTTACCGAGAACATGAAGCAGCTTAGAAATAACATAGACAATGTCAATTACGATTACATCCTTAAAAACAAGAGGGGCGCATTTTTGACCCTGAAGGGCACCGTTGCGCTCTACGATGACGTAATGCAAACCCTGATCTATCACAAGGACGATCAGAGCTATGATGAGACGATCAGAAAGATGCGTCACTACGCCAGAGAGATACAAAAGACCCTGGTCAGTATCACCAGGGCGGAGAGAGAGGAGATAAACAATAAGATATCAAGGGCGAGGATGTCATTTGCCCTATCCTTCGCCTTTATAGTTATTGGGGTAATCATAGTAAGTTATGTGCTGGCACGGGGGATTATCAGGACGCTCAAGGAGATAGAACACGCCCTTGACAACATAACAAAGGACAACAACTCAGGTCACTACCTCGATATCGATGGTCCACAAGAGATACGCTCCTTCGTATCGGCCTACAATCGCACGATTGCTGACTTAACCACCGTGCGTGTCACCTACGCCAACACCATCAGGAAGCTCGAGGATGCCAACAACGAACTGATGCACAAGCAGGATGAGATCATAGAAAAGAGAAACATGGCGGCCATGCGCCTGCTCTCCTCCGAAATCGCCCACGAGATAAACAACCCCCTCTCCTCTGTCATTTCGATGCTCTACATGTTTTATGAGGAGATGCCAGAGTCGGAGCCCAGAAAAGAACTCGTACAGTTGATGATAAAGGACACCAATCGCTGCCAGGTGCTGATCCGTGAGCTGGCCGACTTCGCAAGACAACAGCCCCTGAAGCTAAAGGACGTCAACCCCGCTGACCTTGTCATGGAGGCCGTGGAGACGGTCAGGAGGAAATTAGGCTCCAACATGCCCTATCTCACGACCTATCTCGATCAATTACCCAGGACCATTGTCGTTGATCAGGTGTTAATGAGTCAGGTCTTTGTTAATATCATCAACAATGCCTGCCAGTTTACACCGCCTGATGGCATCATTCACATCCGTGGCTGTACGACGGCAGACCACGTGCTGTTTAGCATCAAGGACAGCGGCAAGGGCATACCCCCGGAGGTGATACCAAGCCTGTTTGAGCCGTTTTTCTCAACGCGCAGGGACTCTGGCGGCACGGGGTTGGGGTTGACCATCTCCAAGAAGATCATAGACAGGCACCGTGGTAGCATCGGCGTTGAGAGTGTCTTAGGCAGCGGAAGCGTCTTCAAGATAAAACTACCGCTATCACAAGACCCCCTGTAGAGGAGAAAAATATCAAAAGGATACCATATGCAGATAAGAATACTCGTAGTGGATGACGAACGAAGCCTCTGTAGGACCCTGGAGATCATACTGGGCAAGGAGGGCTATGACGTGGTGAGCACACAGTTGGGCGCTCATGCGCTGTCGCTTATCTACGAACAGGACTTCAATGTGATATTTACAGACCTCAACCTGCCTGATACCAGCGGCCTGGATATCATAACGGAGGCCAGGAAACGCATCCCCTGCCCGCAGGTCATCCTTATAACGGCCTTTGCCAGCATAGAGACGGCGGTGGATGCCATAAAACGCGGCGCCTACGACTACCTGACAAAACCGCTATCCCCCGACAAGGTCAGGGTCACCACGAGGCGGGCAATAGAGAAGCTGGCGCTCACGGCAGCAGTAGACCACCTTCGTCAGGAGGTGAGCCAGTGCTTTGGCTTTGACAACATGGTAGGCAAGAGCCAGTGCATGTACGAGTTGCGAAAGACGATCCTGTATGCGGCCAAGAGCACGGGCAGCGTGGTCATTACCGGGGAGTCGGGCACGGGCAAGGAGCTCGTGGCCAGGGCTATTCACTACAACTCCAACAGGAAGGACAACCCCTTTGTGCCTGTCAACTGTGCGGCCATCTCAAAGGACCTTATCGAGTCGGAGCTGTTTGGATATGTAAAGGGCGCCTTTACGGGGGCATTGAGGGACAAGGTCGGTTTCATAGAGCTCTCCGGTGGTGGCAGCCTGTTCCTGGATGAGATCGGGGAGACGGCGCCGAGCTTTCAGGTCAAGCTCCTGAGGGTCATCCAGAACGGTGAGTTTAACAGGGTTGGCGAGGCCTCGTTTAAGATGGTCGATACGCGCTTCATAGCCGCTACCAACAGGGACCTCAAAAAGGCCATTGCCGATGGCTCCTTCAGAGAAGACCTGTTTTACAGGTTGCACGTCATCTCCATACATCTTCCCCCCCTGCGCGACAGGCGCGAGGATGTCCCCCTTCTGGCCATCCATTTTCTGAACAAGTATTCCCGGAAATACCCCGACAAGGGTGTCAGCAACCTGACGCCAGAGGCCACCGAGGCCCTGAGCAGCTACGATTACCCGGGAAACGTCAGAGAGCTTGAAAACGCCATCGAACATGCGCTCGTCTTTGGCCACGGCGATAGCATCACCGTCGATGCGTTGCCAGCCACGATCAGGGACAGGGCGGTTAAATCATCCCCCACCACTGGGTATAAGCCAGGGATCAAACCCCTGAAGATCGCCAAGTACGAGTTTGAACGAGCCCTCATCACCTCGGCGCTGATACAGAGCGAGGGAAACATCTCCAGGGCCGCCAGGCTCCTCGATATTCACAGGCAGAACCTACAGCTCAAGATAAAGGAATTCGACATAGACGTTGAATCCCTTAAATGATAAAGAGAAAAAGAACAAGGGGGGCGGCCAGGCGTCCCCCTTTCTTTCTTTATTCTATGATTTTCGGTACGCGGTAGAAGCCTCCGGTTTTGTCGGGGGCGTTTGACAGGGCGTTGTCGATTGCGATGGATGGTTGCACGGTGTCTTCCCTGAAGATGTTTCTTAGTGGTACGACGTGGGATGTGGGGGTGATATCTGTGGTGTCCAGTTCGTTTAGTTGATTGACGTACAGGAGGATGTCGTTTAGTTGGTTGCCAAATAGTTCCTTCTCCTCTTGCGTCAATCTCAGCCGCGACAGGGCGGCGATGTGTTCTACGTCTCTCTGTGATATAGTCATGTGAGGCTCCTTCATACAGAAATTATATGCGTTCGAGGTTGGCATACTTCAGGGCGAGTCGTTTGATACCAACGTTGGGGAAGTTTACAGTTACCTTTATATCGTTTTCCTCTCCGTAGCAGTCTCGTATGACCCCTATGCCCCACTTGGGATGCTTGACACGGCAGCCTGTGTTGTAGGGCAGCTCAATGGGATGGGGCTTATCGAGCGGGAACCTTGAGGAGGTGTTGGCCGGCAGTGGTTTTTTTTCTATCCAGAAGCAGCAGTCCTTGGGGATGTCGTTGAGAAACCTGGAGGGTTCCTGGTCCTGAAACTTTGTATACAGGCGACGTTTCTTGGCCCCGGTCATAAAGAGCATGTCCTTTGCCCTGGTCATTCCCATGTAGAACAGGCGTCTTTCCTCATTGAGTTCCTCTGGGGTCTCGGTTGCCTTAAAGTATGGTAGGAGGCCGTCCTCAAGGCCGGTTATAAACACTATCGAGAACTCAAGCCCCTTTACATTATGCAGGGTGGTGAGGGATACATACCCCCTGGTTACCATGTCGTCATTGAATGTCGTAAGGGATACGGTGTCCAGGAACACGTCCAGTGGCGTCTTGCCATGCAGGTACATCAGCTCCGATATATTATTGAGACAGACCTCATCGAGTTTCTCAATGTAGCCGGTATAACTGCCTATCAGCTTAATGGCATCTGTCAAGGTGTGTATGGGATGATTTGAGAGGCTATCCAGGGTGCTTATAAAGTTGGTGAGTTTCTCCCTGGCTGCCACGCTTAGGCCCTTTGAATGAATCATCTGGTGGATTGCCCTGTATATGCTGGCGCCTTCTCGTTTTGCCTCGTTTTCTATCTTGTTCAGGGTGTTTACGCCGATTGCCCTGTATGGTTGATTTATTATTCGCCTGACGCTTACGTTATCGTCTTTATTGACAATGAGTTTTATGTAGGCAATCAGGTCTTTTATCTCTCTCTTTTGGTAGAAGCAGGCGGAACCTATTATCTTAAATGGTATCCTTTCGTTTCTCAGGGCCTCTTCAAGTATGCGTGACTGGAGGTTTACCCTGTAGAGGATTGCCATCTCTTCATATGAGTAGCTGCCTTTGAGGTACATGTCCTTGATGTTTTTTGCGACGTACTTGGCCTCTTCATCCTCTGATGTAAACCAGTAGTGACACACCTTCTCGCCAATCCCCCTGTCAGTGCATAGCTCATTGCGGGCTCTGCCATTGTTGTGTGTGATAACGCTGTGTGAGACCCGCAGGATGTTTTCGGTGCTTCTGTAGTTTTGTTTTAGATTGATTATCATGGTGGAGGGGAAGTCTGCTGAAAATCTGGTCAGGACGTTTTCATTTTCGAGCCCTTTCATCTTATAAATGCTCTGGTCATCATCTCCGGCAACGAGTATGTTTGGCATGGCGCTTCCCAGGAGCTTAAGAAACTGATACTGTGCAAAGCTCGTGTCCTGAAATTCGTCAACTAAGATATAAGATAACTGCTCCTGATAGCGTTGTAGTACCTGTGGGTGTTGTGTGAAGAGGGTTATGGTGTATATGATCAGGTCGTCAAAGTCCAGGGCATTTGAGCGTCGCATCTCATCCTGATACCTGACATAGACCTTGAGCAGTTTTTCGTCGAAGTCAAAGTTGTTGGAGTTGGATATCAGCTCATCGGGCATTAGCAGCGTGGACTTAAAGCAACCTATCTTGGAGACGATCCCGCGGTAGAGGGCCTCGTAGAGTTTCATATCGTTGAGGATGTGTCTGATGAGTTTACACTGGTCATCGGCGTCGTATACAACGAATCTATCTTTAAGGCCGGTAAGGTCTTGCTCTTTTCTTAGTATCATGTTACACAGGGAGTAGAACGTACCGATCCAGGCGTCGGTAAGGTCCTCGGACAGCAGGTACGCGATCCTTTCTCTCATCTCCGTGGCGGCCTTATTGTTAAAGGTAACAGCCATTATTGATCCGTATTTTTCCTTGTCTAATGAGTAGAGATAAGCATACTTATATGTTACCAACTGAGTCTTGCCACTGCCGGCGCCAGCTAACACCATCACAGGGGTATCGACTTGCTCTAATGCTGCCCTTTGTTGCTGATTAAGAGTATCTAACAAAAGATGTTCAGGCATTACTAACTCCTTCACTGAGTACATATATGAGTTCTTATGTTTTTGAGATACATTGCAAACTTTCATTCCACGGTAACGCTTTTTGCGAGATTTCTTGGTTGGTCGACGTCGCATCCCTTTATGACCGCTACATGGTAGGCCAACAACTGTAGAGGCACGGTCATGATCACGGGATTGAGAAATACGTTTGAGGATGGTACCAACAGAAACAGGTCAGAGAGCTCTCGCACTGCTGGTTCGTCGCTGTTTGAGATCACGACGGTCTTGCCGCCCCTGGATTTAACCTCTTGTATGTTTGAGATGATCTTTTCATACAGTGTGCCCTTTGATATCAGGATCACCACTGGAAGGTTTTCATCTATCAGGGCGATGGGGCCGTGTTTCATCTCTCCGGCTGGATAGCCCTCGGCGTGGATGTAGGATATCTCTTTTAGCTTTAGTGCCCCTTCCAGCGCTATGGGGTAGAGGATGCCTCTGCCTAAAAACAGGAATCCACTGGCCTTTGATATCGTCCTTGCCATTTGTTCTATCTCGGGGTCGGACATCAGGACATCTTCTATCATCGAGGGTATACACAACAGGTCGTTGATAAGCCCCTGGGTATCCACGGCAACCGGATTTCTCCCGCTTAACCCCACGGCCAATAGATACAACGACACCAGTTGTGTGACAAAGGCCTTGGTCGATGCCACCCCGATCTCTGGCCCCGAGTGTGTGTAGAAGACGAAGTCTGCCTCCCTGGCCGCCGTACTGCCAACGACGTTACATATGGTCAGGGTCTTGGCCCCGGCCCTCTTTGCCTCCTTCATGGCGGCGAGTGTGTCGGCCGTCTCACCGGACTGCGTTATGCTGATAAAGAGGTGGTTGCCGTCTATAATGGGCTGTCTGTATCTGAACTCCGATGCCATGTCAACCTCCACCGGTATGCGGCAGAGCTGCTCGATCATGTACTTACCGCAGAGGGCGGCATGCCAGGAGGTACCGCACGCCGTTATGTATATCTTCTTTATGGAGGCCCCAGGAAGGACATTAATTAGGACATTAGTAAGGACATTAGGAAGGACATTACCAAGAAGGAGATTAATCAACCCCTCGTCAAAGCCAAACTCATAGAGGTTTATCTCACCGCGTTGTACGTTGACCCTGCCGGTGATCGTGTCGGTTATCGCGCGTGGTTGTTCGTATATCTCTTTGAGCATGAAGTGGCGGTAGCCGCCTTTTTCTGCCATTGATGGCGACCACGTTATGGTCGTGGGTTTCTTGTATATGGCCTCGGCGTTAGTGTTGTTAAAGATCACCCCTTCCCTGGTAAGTATAGCCAGCTCGGAGTCTTCCATAAAGATCACGTCTCGGGTGTAGCTCAAGAATGCTGGCACGTCGGAGGCGGCGAAGAACTCACCCTGTCCAAGACCAATCACGAGCGGACTGTCCTTCTTGGCGCAGATTATCTTGTCGGGTTCCTTTTTGTTAAGCACGCAGATGGCATAGGAGCCTCGGACCTGTCTTAGCGCAGTCGATACGGCCTCCACAAACGGGTATCCATCCCGGTAATACAGGGCAATCAAGTGGCAGATAACCTCTGTGTCTGTATCGGAGCTAAATCTTACGCCTTTTTTTAAGAGGTCTCCCTTGAGCTCCATGAAATTTTCTATGATCCCGTTGTGAACCAATGCGATACCGTCAACCATGTGGGGGTGGGCGTTGTTTTCAGAGGGGCTGCCGTGCGTGGCCCAACGGGTGTGACCAATGCCAATGTTGCTCTTACACTGGACGGTTCCTATCTTATTCACTAGTTCGCTGATCTTGCCCTTGCATCGGACAACTTTTAACGCTGCGCATTCATCCATAAAGGCGATCCCAGCCGAGTCATAACCCCTGTATTCGAGTTTCTTCAGACCGTCAAGGATTAACTCTATTGCGTTGTTACTGCCTACGTATCCAATTATGCCACACATATCAATATTCCTAAGTGCCTACCCATAATTAAATTATATACAAGAAGAGGGAAAGAAGGGGGCGGCGCTGCTTCTTTGTCGCTCAAGGCACGCTCCTGGCCCCCCTTAAACCTCCCTGCAAGGGCACCAGTGCCCTTGACCCCATAATTCTCAATCCTAATTTATAGATATATTGTGGTGTTTCATTGTTTTTTCGCGAGTCTTTTTTTTGTTACCCACCGGTCTATATTTTTCTGTCTGCCCCTGGCAACAGCAAGTGCGTCCCTTGGCACGTCAACGGTTATTGTTGAACCGGCGCCGATAAAGGCGTTTTCCTCTACCGTCACGGGTGCCACAAACTCTGTACCGCTGCCCACAAACACGTTGTCTTTGATTACCGTCTTGTATTTACTCTTACCGTCATAGTTACAGGTTATAGTCCCCGCACCGATGTTGACGTCTCTGCCTAATTGGGCATCACCGATGTAGCTCAGGTGCGACACCTTGGTAGAGGCTCCAACGACGGAGTTCTTTATCTCAACAAAGTTACCTATCCTTGCCTTGCTTCCAATCACTGAGGCTGGTCTTAAGTGGGCAAATGGCCCTATTGTCGCCAACGTTTCTATCTTTGAGTTCTCAACCACGCTCGAGTTCTTTATTATAACATTATCTCCAACAATCGTGTCTATAATGATCACGCCTGGATATATTGTACACCCCTGACCTATCTCCGTATGACCCTCCAGGACAACGCCAGGGTATATGATCGTATCTCTGCCTATGAGCGTATCCGGGGAGATCAGGATTGAGTCTATGTCCATCAGGGTCACGCCTTCGTCCATCCAGTGCGTGGCAATCCTGCATTGCAGGAGCTTCTGTGCCAACATCAGGTCGTATCTGCTGTTGACCCCCACAAACTCAGCCTCCTCTGCCATGACGGCGGCCTCCACCCGTAAGCCGGCCCCATTGCAGATCGACACGATGTCGGTCAGGTAGAACTCGCCCTTTTTGGCGTTCCTTTCGATAGAGTCCAGATATGGCAGGGCTGTCTTGCTAAAGACGTATATGCCGCTATTGACCTCTGTGATCTCTTTTTCCTGGTCTGAGGCGTCGCTTTCCTCTATGATGCCGTTGATGGTGCTATCGGGGTTTCTCTTTATCCTTCCGTATGCTCCGGGGGTGGTGGTGTTGAATGTTATGAGGGTCAGGGCGTTGTTGTTCGCTATGTGCTGCTGTATGAGGGCCTCCAGGGTTGCGGCCCTGATAAGGGGTATGTCCCCTGCTAGTACGAGCAGGTGGTCAAATGCCTCCCCGATGGCCGTCAAACCTGACATCAGGGCGTCTGCCGTCCCCAGGGGTTGTCTTTGGTAGGCCATCAATGCACCGGCTCCCTCGTACAACGGCACGATTGCCTCTGTGTGGGTTGATACAACGATAACCGTCTTGTCAATGGCATCTACACCATTGATGGCATCCGTGATATATCTGATTATTGGTTTGCCCAGTATCTTATGGAGGACCTTGGGGGTGTTGGACTTCATCCTCTTCCCTAATCCCGCTGCCAGTACCACTGCATGAATCTTCATCCTTTGCCTCTCTCTTCTATGCTTTCCTAATCTATCTCAAATATTAAAGTTCAGTCATAAGGGAAAAAAGAAGGGGGCGGCGCTTCTTAACCCTGAACCCCCCCTGTAAGGGCACCAGTGCCCTTGACCCCGTAATACTCAATCCTAACTTTTAATTTTCAATCCTAATCTTAATAATAATCAAGTCCTTAGTTCGACTGTACAGTTGACCTTTATGATGTGCTTGCCCCTGAGAATCTTGATAGGCACGCTCTTGCTGGTGGTGGCAGATAGGGCCTTTACGATGTCTTGCATCGATGATACCTTAACGTCATTGACCTCAAGTATCACATCGCCTCCGAGGTATATTACCGTGTCGCTGATCTCAACCTCCTTGAATCCGCCCTTGATCCCTGCCCTGTGTGCCGGGCCGCCCTTTATCACCTCTGACACCAGGATGCCTTTGTCTACGGGCAGCTCCAGCGCCCGAGCGAGTTTTTCCCACAGGGGTACGCCAACGATACCTATCCAGGGTTTCTTGACCTTTCCGTATTTGATGAGATCGGGGATAAGGGCCTTGGCGGCGTTGATCGGCACGGCAAAACCGATCCCCACGCTGCCGCCCGAGGGGGTAAAGATGGCGCTGTTTATACCGATCATCCTCCCGCTGGTGTCTATGAGTGGACCGCCCGAGTTGCCGGGGTTGATGGGCGTATCGGTCTGGATGACGTTTTCCATGACCCTGCCCCTGTTGGTAGTGAGCGGGCGGCTCAGGGCGCTTATTATCCCTGTAGTCAGCGTTGAGTTTAGCCCAAATGGGTTACCGATGGCATAGACCCGTTGACCGACCTGGAGCTCGTCGGAGTTGCCAAGTTCCACGGCCTTAAACGACGTCTGCTTATCGCCTGTGATCTTTATGACGGCTATATCGTTGTCCGGATCGGCTCCTATGAACCTGGCGCGGTATTTTCTGCCGTCGGTCATGGTGATGTTTATCTCTGTGGCATCCTCTATGACGTGGGCATTTGTCAGGACGTAACCCTCCGGGCTGATGATGGAGCCCGAGCCGGAACCCTTTTGAGGGTATATGGAAAAGAAGTCTTTGATTAATGTTGTCGTGGTGATGTTTACTACCGAGGCGCTGTTTTGCTTGTAGACGCTGATATTTGTCTCTTCCTCAGGTGTCAGTCGATTGGCGTGTGATTGCTCACATGAAAGCGCTACAACAAGCGACAAAAAGATAACCGGCAGCGCTCCCCGCCACCAGGTGCGACCTGGAGCGAAAAAAAACTGCAGGGAGCAAAACCTGCCCCGCCACGGTAAGGAGCGAAGCTTAATATCTCTAATGCTCATGAGGTCAGAGATTCTATCACACCACCAGGCATCAGTCAGTTAACATAGTCATCTGGCAATTCAAAGTTGGCGTAGACGTTCTGCACGTCGTCGAGGTCTTCCAGGGCGTCTATGATCCTCATGTTCTGCTGCATGGTAGCGGTATCTACGTTTATGTAGGTATTGGGTAGCATGGTGATCTCCTCAGAGGTGGTCTTGACCTTGGATTGTTCCAGTGTGCCTCTGACTATGGCAAAGCTCTCTATGGGCATTATGATGTCGTAATAGTCCTCATTGGGGTCGTCCTTGACGTCGTCAACGCCTGCATCAAGTACAATGCTCAACAGCGCGTCCTCGCTGATCAGCTTCTTATCGACCTGCATGTAGCCCTTTTTCTTGAACATCCACGCCACGCATCCGGCCTCCCCCAGTGTGCCGCCGTTTTTGGACAGGATGTGTCTGATCTCCCCAACGATCATGTTTTTATTATCGGTGAGGACCTCAATGAGTATGGCAACCCCGCCAGGGCCATATCCCTCATAGAGTATCTCTTCATAGTTTTGTCCGGACAGGTCTCCAGCGCCCTTTTGTATGGCGCGCTTGACGTTATCTACGGGCATGTTTGCCATCTTTGCCTTTTCCACTGCGGTGCGCAGCCTGGCGTTGGCATCGGGGTCCGTGCCGCCTATCTTTGCCGCAATGGATATCTCTTTTACTATCTTAGAGAATACCTTGCCGCGTTTTGAGTCTGTACATGCCTTTTTCCTCTTTATTTGTGACCACTTTGAATGCCCTGACATCGCCAATCCCCCTTATGTCACTGTCTATTAAAAAAAATATAAATACCCATCTGAATATTCTATCACACCCCCCCAAAAAAATAAAGGGCAAGAGGAAAAGAAGAAGAAAGAAGGGGGAAGGACTCTGTCCTTCCCCCTCAGACCCCTATCCTGCAAGGGGACCGTCCCCTTGACCCATCTTAATCTTGTTGACAATGGGTTGATTATGTACAGGATTTCAATTGTATCTGGGAATACTCTCGGCGGTTGCAAGACTACCTCCATAGGCGTTGCCTTGAAGCGCAAGCAAGGCTACGGACAAAAGAGCCATCAGTGTTTTAGTGGTCATAGATTCCTATTTGGCGCTAGTCACTGTGACGATCTGGTGTGTTGCCTCGGCCCAGTCCTTTTGCGCCTTGATGAGGTCAAACAGGGTAACGAAGTCATCTGAGGATGGGTCTATCGTCTTGCCTGCAAACCCTATAAAGCCATCCACCTTGTTTCTAAAGGCAAAGACCTTCATAAATTCAGAGCCAAGCGGGGGAGTAATATTGCCGAGTTCCTTAAATTCACGGGCTACACCCTCCGAGACATGTGCAAAAGGTGAGTTACTCTCAGGTAAGAGGACAGTCACAAAGCCCTTTGCATCCACGTTTAGCAAGACAACGTATACATCTTCTTCGCTCTTTATGGTGAAATCGAGGAGCTCACCGTTGCTGAATACAGCCTTGTCATCGCCACTTCCAACCTTGAGAAAGACGTTGAACCTCTGTCCCTGATTGGCGAGGGTTACCAACTCACGCACCTTGACGTAGCGGGCAACCCTTCTTACGGCATCGTCAACACTGGAGGCATTGTATAGCCTGTCACCGCTGGGGAGGTAAATGGAGTAGGGGCCTTCTTCTTCTTTCGTTATCAAGAGGTCGTAGTTGTCTTTTGCCAGCTCTACCCCATTGAGTGGCTTAAGCTTTACCCCAATGGGTGAGGAGATAGACTTGTTCTCGAGCTTGACCCTTAAATTCCCCTTTGATGACACAATACCACCTGGGTGGGGCTTATTAACGGCTGCACGTCCTTCAAATACGGGGATATTAATGGCCATATCGGCGTGTCTGAGCAGTTGAGGAATCTGGTTATGGTTGTTTGTATCCTTTTTGACGTAATTATAGAGCTCCTCGTAGGTTACGATGCCGTCGTTGTTGGTGTCTGCCTCAGCCTTAAGCCCCTTACCTCCAAGCCCCTTGATGATGGCGTTGGTCAATACCCCGTGGGGCCTGTTATCAAATGTGCCACCGCCTAAGTCGCTAGCCGTGTACTCTTCGTTTGAGGCCGATATATAGATTGTATTTCGGTACGGATAGGGTTCATTCCTGCGTTGGGTAAATGGTGACACATGTTTGTCTTTTAATGCACCAATGGGCAGGTATTTTGATATCCCTGCTGGCTTTCTCACAGACCTGACGGTATTGCCGGAGAAGCACGAATCAAATACCACAAAGAGCTTCCTGTCCCTGTCAAGTTCGCTTATAATTGGTTTGATATCCCTCCTGCCTATGATGAGAGATGAGATGAGCTTATCCATGTCATTCTTGTCAGCGTAGAAATCATAAGGCACAAGGGCGCCGGTAGAGTTACCAATAGGCGGGTTATTTAGAACATCATCATAGGAACTTGTACCATGCCCGCTAAAATAAATGAAGATAAAGTCACCTGCCCTGGTGTTATTCTTTAAATGCTTCAGGCTCTTCATAATGCTGTCCTTTGTGGCTTCTTCGTTTATCAGTGTCTTGACATTATTACTGGCAAATCTATAATCTCTCACGAGCATGTCTCTAACATCTCTTACGTCATTAACGGGACCTTCCAACATATTAACTTCCTTGTACTCAGATATGCCAATAAGGACGGCATATCTCTTAGCATAGGAAATCACCGGCATACACACCAAACCTACAAGCACTAAAGACCCAATAAATCCTCGTAACATTAAGTATTCTCCTAATCTTTATCTATTATTCTTCCTTGATTAACTTGCCATCTTTCCATATACCACGTTTTACTCGACCATCAGGGTAGGTCAAAGTCCCTTTTTGTGCATGGATACTGTATGGTAAAGAGATCAAAGCTGCGATACTGACAAGAACACTGACAAGTAGCGCTGTTATCTTCCTCCCTGGTTGCTGCATAACTCACCTCCGTTTTTATATCTTGACCTCTATTGTATCAGTTTGGATTTGTCAAATTCAACTCTATGCTTGAGAGCGATGAATCCTGCTTGAGTTTTTTATATGCCTTGTTGTATTATATTGATTATGAAGAGGATATTTTTTCTTATTATAGTCGTAGCGCTAACGACTACAGCATTTGCCGAGCAGCCTAAGTCGGTTATGGCCATTAAGGTCAATGGTGTAATCGACCCTGTATCGTCTGAGTTCATAACCAAGGGCATCGCCAAGGCCAACAAGGCCAACTATGAGGCCCTTGTCATTGAGCTTGACACCCCTGGAGGGTTGGATACATCGATGCGGGAGATCATCAAGGATATCAATGCGAGCAAGACGCCAATTGTGGTGTTTGTCTCACCATCGGGGGCACGGGCGGCATCTGCCGGGGTCTTTATAACCATGGCAGCCCATGTGGCCGCTATGGCGCCGGGGACCAACATCGGGGCAGCTCATCCCGTTGCCATAGGCTCCAAGATGGATGACACCATGACCGAAAAGACCACAAACGATGCCGTCGCCTACATAAAGTCCCTGGCCAGTTCGCGCGGCAGAAACGCCAGGTGGGCCGAGGATGCCGTCAGAAAAAGCGTCTCCATCACCGCCTCCGAGGCCCTCGCCAACAACGTCATAGATGTCACAGCCGAAGACCTCAACGACCTCCTCAAAAAAATCGACGGCAAGACCGTGAAGCTCAACAATAAAGACATCGCTCTCCAGACAAAAAACGCAAAGGTTACATACGAGCAGATGAGCCTGCGCCTGTCTATCCTGAGCACCATAACCAATCCCAACGTGGCCTATATACTGTTGATCCTGGGCTTTTATGGACTGTTCTTTGAGCTGACAACCCCAGGGGCAATCCTGCCAGGTGTCATTGGCGCCATATGTCTCATCCTGTCATTTTATGCCCTGCAGGGCCTACCGGTCAACTATGCCGGACTGCTCCTTATCATCCTTGCGGTTATACTGTTTATAATGGAGATCAAGATAGTCTCTCATGGAGTGCTTACAATCGGAGGGATCATCGCAATGACCATTGGTTCTCTAATGCTCTTTGAGTCGTCGTCGCCTTTCTTTAAGCTCTCGATACACCTGGTGATCCTGGCCGTGTTGACGACGGCGGTCTTTTTTGTTGCCCTGGTTGGGCTTGCCTACAAGGCGTACAGGCGTAAGCCATTAACTGGTATGGATGCCCTTGTTGGTAGGACAGGTATATCCCAAACCGATATCCTACCATATGATAGCCCACAAGAGGGTATGGTTATGATACGCGGGGAGCTATGGAGGGCGTGGAGCGAGGAACACATCAGTAAGGGAAAGGAGGTTAGCGTAGTTGACATCTCAGGGTTGAGGCTCAAGGTAAAGGAAAGCAGGTGCGACCTGCCGCGTCCATAGCGGGGGTACGTCTATAAGGAATTTGGCAGCTAATACATAAAAATATACAAGGGAGGATTGTAAATGTTTTCAGGATCGTATGCGATGTTTTTGCTATTGGCGGTGTTATTTTTTCTATGGAGTGCGATTAAGATATTGAATGAGTACGAGAGGGGCGTTGTCTTTAGGTTAGGGCGGGTTATTCCGGTAAGGGGGCCAGGGTTGGTCTTGATCCTCCCCATTATTGACAGGCTCGTCAGGGTAAGTCTCAGGACGGTGACGATGGACGTCCCTTCTCAGGATATAATAACAAGGGACAACGTCACGGTCAAGGTCAACGCCGTTGTCTACTTCAGGGTCATAGACCCCATACGGGCCGTGACGGAGATAGAGGACTACTACTTTGGCACCAGTCAGATAGCCCAGACGACGCTCAGAAGCGTCCTGGGGCAGAGCCAGTTGGATGACCTGTTGTCAAAACGCGACGCGATAAACTCCGATCTGCAGAGGATCATCGACCTTCAAACCGAGCCCTGGGGGATAAAGGTCACCGCCGTGGAGACAAAAAACGTAGACCTCCCCGCCGAAATGCAGAGGGCTATAGCCAAACAGGCAGAGGCCGAACGTGAGCGAAGGGCAAAGATTATCCATGCCGAGGGTGAACAGCAGGCGGCTCAAAAGCTGGCCGACGCCGCAAAGATCATCGCATCGGAGTCTGGCACGCTTCAACTGCGCTATCTCCAGACCTTGACCGAAATCTCAGCCGAAAAGAACTCCACTATCATCTTTCCGCTCCCTATAGATTTAATTACACCCTTTATCGATTTTTTTAAGCGTAAAGATGACAACTCAGCAGTGAGCCTGCCAACACGACCACCTCAACAATAAACTTAGGCCAGATATATAGCGCTTTTCGATTGTATGAAATACAAAGAAAAAGGGGGCAGCGCCGCCCCCCTTCTTTTTTCTTCTTTTTCTTGTTACTTTTCGGATAGTAGCAGGAGGAGCCTTATGATATCTGACATTGTCTCTCTTATTGTCGTAATCTGTGCCCTGACGCTGCCGGAGTTATCCTCGCTCAGGTTGTAGGAGAGCTGCCTGATAATAGGGTCGATGCCATCAATGGTGTTGCCTATTGCCTGTAACGAGGCCCCAAGGTCGTGAGACAAGACGGAGGTTTTTTCGCTCATCGCATCGACTGCCCTTGCAAACGCCTGACCGCCCTCCTGAGACAACTGCTCCAGCCTGTCTGATATCGCACCCGTGATCATTGCCGAGTTGGCCAACTCTCTCTCGATGTGGCCAAGGATAGGGCTTAACTCATCTTTGACGCTCCAGGACGCTCCTGGTTCTTTGACGCTCCAGGACGCTCCTGGTTCTTTATCGCTGCAGGACGCTCCTGCCTCTTTAGGGGTATCTCTTAATTCAACGGTAAGGGCCGTTATCCTGGCGGCTACATCGTTGAGCTTGTGGACAATCTCCTCAAATGGGACATCCGATTTTTCCATTGATACCGTATCCTTAATGACGTCAATCTTGCTATTGATCTCCTGTAGCGCACCTTGAAGCGCATCGCTTGTTGACACGGGCGCCCTCGGCCTCCTCAGAAGGGCCACAACCAACAGGATATTACTAATGGCAAACATCCCTATGATAATCAGCAATACAAGGATCACGCTGTTGCCTGCCCAGTTGACCTGGGCACCCCCAGAGACATGATCAATAGGTGCATGATCAATAGAGGCGCGATCCATGTTTGCAGTGGCCCTGGGTTGCGTAGTGTCGGTTGTGGCAGGGGAGATGTTAAACTCCTTCTGCGCGGTCACGTCCTTGCCCATGTAGTTGAGAGAGACAACACCCGTGTACTTGCCCGGGGGGGCGGTGAGATCAAAATCAAGGACATACCTGACATCAACGATGCCTGAGATCATCCTGCCTGTCTGCACGATCTCGTCGTGGTTGGGGGAGCGCAGGAAATATCCACCGCTGAGGTCTGATATCTTTTTGAGGGCATCTACGTACTTATACTTGCCCAGGGCAATGGTATAGATGGGGATATAGGAGCTTTCGACGGTGTTAAAGACGTCATGCTCGTTGAGGTGGCTGTGTTCGTCCCTGGCGTCGGTTATCACCAGGATGGCTGTCTTTGAGGTGGGGGCGCTTGAGGCCATCTTTATGCTGTCGATAACGGCTTGATACAGGATGGTTTTTTTCTCAATCGCCTTTAAGCTATCCAGTTGATTGTAGATAAGGTCTCGATTCTGCGTAAAGTGTACGACGTTTTTGATGTCGTTGCCAAAGGTCACCAGCATTACGTGGTTGTCCTCGCTGAGTTGATGTACGAGGTCAGAGACGTATTTTTTTGTATCCGCCATGTCAACGCCGCTCATGCTCCCGCTGACGTCCACGGCAATGATGACAGAGAGCGGTTCTTCATACTTTTTTTGCAGCGAGAGGTTCCTGACCTTCTTGTCCCCAACGGCCAAGGCGAAATTGCTGGCCTTTAGCCCATGTATGCTCTTGCCTTTGTCGTCGTGCACATCGACGACTGCCTGTAAACCTCCAGGGTTATCAGATGGTCTCTGGGCGCCGATGGTAAGTATGTCCAGCCTGACATCATCCTGCTCGTGCCCCCCGGCCAGCGAAAGCGAAACAAGGGCAATACAAATGACAAAAAATACCTTCTTCATATTTACATGGAATGCTTTATAGCCAGCACGGCCTGATTTCTAAGGGTTTTAACGTATCTCAGGCGTTGCGTGTTTGGTGCCTTTTGCTCAACCCTTGTCCAATCACCATAGATTACGGCTATGTGGGTCTTCTGCAACGTAATAGGCACTATAATAAACATCTTTGGATTGAATGTAGACTGTAACCATTGGGGCATGCACGACTGCACCTCAACATCATAGAGGTTATTGATAAGGACGATGGAATCTTTCTCCAGCGATATGTTGAAGACGTCCTCCGAGGACTTTTCAATCTTGAAGCGGAAATCTTTAACCAGTTGATTTATGCCTTGGCCAAAACCAAAACGGCCTTCCATGTACGATTCCTTTGAACTCTTTATAGCGATAACAATATGTGTAAATTCCATACCACGATACAAGACCTCCAGGATCATACGCAAGATGTCATTTAAAGAGAAGCGCTCAAGCATGGTGTTGGCTATTTCTAGTATCCCCTTTGTAAGGATGTCATCAGGGGTTAGAATCTGGGAGGTTTCCTCCTCGCCATCCAGCAGGATGTCAAATATCTGCATGGATTTTTTTGCAACAGCCTCAGGATGTGTTTTATCCCTGCTTACCTCTTGCTGACCTTTTAATATGAATCTCAGGTTTTGCAGAAAGTGGCTATGGTCCATGTTAAAGGCGAAGTTGTCACAATAGGATTTTACCTCATTATATGAGCTTTCAAGCACGTCCATTATCATCTTGTCATCAGAAGGGCCGAAACAAATATCAAAGCGATGTTTAAAGGTAGTTAAGGTTTTTTCCCAATCCTTTGTGTTAGGCGTTGGCTTGTTTATCAACTCACACAGTTTATTGGACAGTATAGCAAGACACCTTATTTTCTCCATATCGGTCGTAGGTTTAGTGAGTTTGTACAGAGGCACCTTGCGCATACAGTATACAATGCTATCGGAAAAGTTCCAGTACTTGGCAACCTCCATACCGACAACGTCGTATGATGTCTTTATTACATTAGGCGCTGCCTCATCTTCAGTAACGTCTTGAGCAATAGCAAATTCTCTTATTCTTCTCTGTTCATCCGGGAGGTAAAATTTGATCAACGACTTCCCTATGTCGTGAAAAATAGAGCATATAAATGCCTCCTCTATATCTTTGAGCCCTAGCCTTTGGGCCATATCCTTTGCTATCACACCACTCATAAACGATAGCATAAAGGCCTCTCTGAGTTCCAGGGCCAGAGACCTGTTCTTGATATGCTCAAAGAGCATGAGGGAGGTGGCGGCAGACCTTATGTGGCTAAATCCCAATATGTAGACAGCGCGAGATACCGTGGTGATCCTTCCCGCCACGTGATATTTGATGTAAAAGGCCGTGTTCACCATCCTGAGCAACTTGTTGGACAGGGCAAAGTCATCCAGGATGGTGTTGGTAAGCTCCGTTACCGAGGCATCGCTGTCAGATGAGGTCTGCTTGGTAACAAGTGCTACCGTCTTAGACATTGCAGGAAAATCAGTGTTTGTGTTTATCATGTCTATCAGACGAACTACTATTGGTATCTTTTTCTCTATCATCTATTGTATACAGTCTAACATGTTCAGGGAAAAAATGCAAAGTACAGGCTATATCATAAAACACATCAAAAGGTATATAATAGACATTATGGGAATAAAGAGTTTAAGCAAGGTGCTTGCTGATGACAAATACTCTACGGATAAGGAGGTGCTGTTGTGTTATGGCTACGATGCCTCCGGGATAGACATTACGCCGGCGGCGGTGGTGTGGCCGCAAAACACTGCGGACATCGTAAAGATAACACGGTTTGCCTATGAAAATAGCTACAGGCTCATCCCCCGTGGAGCGGGCACCGGTATGACGGGCGGTTCAGTGCCGATGGATAATGCAATACTTATGAGTCTGGAAAAGATGAACCGCATTATAGAGCTGGACGTGGATAACCTCAATGTGGTGGTTGAACCTGGGGTCATAAACGGCGTGTTGCAGTCGGAGCTTGAGTCAAAGGGTTATTTCTATCCCCCCGACCCGGCAAGTCTCAATATCTGCACCATTGGTGGCAACGTGGCTGAAAACGCCGGTGGTCCGCGTGCGGTCAAGTACGGTGTCACGCGCGATTACGTGATGCAGCTTGAGGCGGTGCTGCCCGATGGCAGGGTGATCAACACGGGGGTCAAGACCTCCAAGGGCGTTGTGGGGTACGACATAACGAGGCTCCTGGTTGGTTCGGAGGGGACGCTTGCCACTATAAGCAAGATTCGCCTGAGGGTGCTGCCCAAACCCGATAGCATAGTCACCATGCTGTCGGCCTTCTCAAGCATTGAGGAGACGGGCAGGGCCGTTGCGAAGATAATCGCCATGGGGATCATCCCGCGCACGCTGGAGCTGATGGATAGGTTGACGCTGTTTGCGGTCAACCGGCTAAAGCAGGTGGGATTTCCCGAGGACATCGACGCGCTGTTGCTGATCGAGGTCGATGGCAATCGCAGGGCTATCGCGAAGGAGGCCGAGGTGATCTCAAACATATGCAATGAGTTTGGTGGCAAGATAAAGGTTGCCGTGGATAATCAGTCGCGGGAGTTGTTGTGGGATGCGCGGCGTTCGATATCGGCTGCGCTATATAAGATAAGCCCGGCAAAGATAAACGAAGACGTGGTTGTCCCCATAAGTAAGGTACCGTTGCTGCTAATGGGGATAGAGAGGTTGTCAGAGAAACACGACATCCCTATCGCATGTTTTGGACATGCCGGTGATGGCAACATCCACGTCAACATCATGACCGATAAAAAAGACAGGGAAAGCCTTTACAAGCCCGAACCAGGAGCGTCCTGGAGCGCCAAAGAACCAGGTGCGACCTGGAGCGGCAAAGAACCAGGAGCGTCCTGGAGCGGTAAAGAACCAGGAGCGTCCCGCCGCATAAAAGAGCCAGAAGCGTCCTGGAGCGCCAAAGAGCCAGGAGCGTCCTGGAGCGCCAAAGAAGCGGTCGTCAGGGAGCTGTTTGAATTGACCCTGAGCCTCGGAGGTACCCTATCGGGCGAGCACGGTATAGGCCTCACCAAGGCCAGGTACATAGACATGGAGCTGGACATGATTAATATCGACCTTATGAAAGGTATCAAAAACCTCTTCGACCCCAAAAACATCCTAAACCCAGGTAAGATATTCCCCCCTGACAAATAAAGGAAATTGGTTACAAAAACGGAATTAGAGATCGCCTTAGCAAAACAAACCACTGACATCATCAAGTGGGTGGCTGCTATGTTAGTCGCTCAAGCAGTCGTCATAGGTGCTTTCATAAGATTGTTCTCTCACTGATAGGAGCAATACTCATCTGGCAGTCCCATACCTCACGACATGAGAAGACTCGGGCGCTATTAAGCCCTGATACTATGTCCCTCCTTTCCGCTTTTCAGCGAGGCCGAAGACGCCTCTTGTGAAACAATCGACATATCTATTAAAACATGGAGGGGTGTAGGTTATCAAGAGGGGGGGTTGCGTTTTCCATATGCACGGGGGTATACTACATTCATGAGTGTATTAACGATACCGAAGGCACTAAGTGACAAGCTCGGTGATGAGGCTACAAATGCTTTTATAAAATTCATTAACGAGGCCGGAATTGATACGCGTAGAGAGCTGGCAACGAAAGAGGATATCTCTAAGGTTAAAGAAGAGATAACCAGGCTCAAAGAAGAGGTACTCAAGGTAGAGTCCAGGCTTAGTGAACGCATCGTTAAGCTGGACGGTGAATTTACACTTGTAAAGTGGATGATTGGCGTTGTTTTAGCTGGGATTGTCTCTCTTATAATGAAGGCATTTTTCATGCACTAACGCTAAAGGTATCTTTATTATGAAGATACCTTTGAGAATATTTTACTCATGTGGCCTCCTTTCCATAAACCTTTTATCGTTTACCAACCGATCCCCTTAGATTGCAAAAAATCCTGCGCCTCTTTATTCCCAAGTCGTGCTGCTATTTTACAATCTGCAAGAGCCTTACTCGCCTCTCCTTCTTCCACGTAAGCGTAACTCCGCTTAAAGTATGCCTCTGCCAACCGTGGGTCTAACTCAATCGCTTTCGTAAAATCAGAGATAGCCTGTCTCCTTTTTTTGTAGTAGGCATTACCGCTATTTAAGTAATATCCAGCATCTTTGACCTCATGTTTTTGACATCCTGCGACACCCTTGTTAAGATTGGTACCGGAGACCGGACTTGAACCGGTACGAGCATAATGCCCGAGGGATTTTAAGTCCCTTGCGTCTACCCATTCCGCCACTCCGGCTATGTGAATTTAGAATATCACATGATATCACCCGGTGTCAATAGCCTCTGCCGAGCCTGCAAAACTCACACTACGCCCCAAACCCAAGTAAAGCCCTCGCAAGAAGGGGTCAAGGGGGCCGCGACCCCTTGCAGGAGGGGTCTGAGGGGAGGGCGGCCAGGCGCTCCCCTTCTTTCTTCGCCTTTTCTCTTTAACGTCAGAGGCGGCCTGATCTCAGGATGGAGATAATCAGCCATATCCCGAGGAAAAATGCGATCACAAACCCCAGGGTGCCTATGGCTGGGATGTCGAAGACCCTGGCACCAACGCCTGATACCGTCAGGATCGACGAGCTCATGATGATCGAGGCTATGACTATGCTAAATGACAGACGATTTGTTGAACGGTCAATATCCCTGATCAGACGCTCGATGCCCACAATGGATATCTTGGTGGTGAACTCGTTGTTTATGAGACGCCTCAACAGTACCCGCATCTTTTTTGGGGTATCGATGACCGAGTCCGCGATCTCCGTAAAATTGCGCTGGAGCTTGTCAATGACGCGCTTGGGGCCGTACTTCTTCCGCAGAAGCGTGGATGTGTAGGGCGTTGCATGAGTGATAAAATTAAACTTCGGGTCAAGGTCTCTCACTATGTTGTCTATGATCAGCATGCACTTGTCGATCAGGAGCATGGAGGAGGGGATCTTGAGCTTGTGCTTTATGGACAGTCGGGTTATGGTATCCAGATATTGGGCGAAGTTGATCTCGGCCAGAGCCGAGTCATACAGGGGCAGGAGGAGCTCCATCATGTCGGCCATGAAATCATGCTTGAACCTGTCGAGGTCAACCTCCTCGGTGACCATGCCAAGGGCTATGAACTGGTCAATCATGGAGCCAAAATCCTTATTGATGAGCGCCAGGAGGATGGCTGCTATGCTCTCCATGACATCGGGGGTGATCCAACCAACCATGCCGAAGTCAACTATGGCCACCCTGCCATCTTCAAGGACAAAGAGGTTGCCCGGGTGGGGGTCTGCATGGAAGAACCCATCATCGAGGATCATCTTGAAGTAGGCATTTACGAGTTTAGCCGCTATGTCGTGCTTATCCAGTTCGGCCTTGTCCATAGCGTCAGAGTCGCTCATCCGTATGCCCTCGATCCGCTCCATGACGATGACCCTGTCGGAGGTGTACTTATCGTAGGTAACGGGTATCTTTATGGCGCGGGAGTATCTGAAATTAGCCGCAAAACGCGCGATGTTTCTGACCTCGTCGGTAAAGCTCAACTCCTTCCTGATCGTCTTTGAAAACTCCTCCACAATGCCAAGCGGATTAAAGACGTCGGCATCGGGGAGGTACTTTACCATCAGGTTTGATAAGAACCTCATGATGCTGATATCGGTTTCAATGATCTCCTTGATCCTTGGGCGTTGTACCTTGACCACTACCTTGGTGCCATCTATAAGGACGGCGTTGTGCACCTGCGACACCGAGGCCGCGGCCACGGAGGGGATATCGATGGAGGCAAAGATATCCTCTAAGGGCGCCTTGAGGTCGGTTTCAATTATCCGCTTTACCTCGCTAAAGTCAAATGGGGGGACCTCGTCCTGGAGCTTTTCAAACTCACTGGCGTACTTCTCCGTTATGAGGTCGGGACGGGAGGAGAGTATCTGCGCTAACTTGATAAACGATGGCCCCAGCTCGGCAAAGGCGCGCCGCAGCCGCTCGGCCACCGTCGTCTCGATGAGCTCGCCCTCGGCCATGAGCTTTATCCGCTTCCGAAAGGGGATAAGCCTGCTGAGATTGAGCATCTCGATGATCTGCCCAAACCCGTGCTTGATAAACACGTTTACGATCTGGCTGATCCGGTTTATGTTCTTGTAGGTCCTGCGAAGCCTGAACAGTTCAGAGAGCATACCTTGATCGTCTATGCCTCTGTGGTGTCTTTGACGGTGGTGTGTTTTATAATCTCTTCCAGGTCGTTGACCCTCACCGAGAGGGTGTTTACCTTTTCATTAAGCAGGTCAATATCCTCCTTTGTTGGCAGGAGCATCTTCTCCAGGGTCTTGTGTACGATCTCTGCCAGGCTTAGGGAGATATCCGTGCCGGTTTTATTGAGCTTGTCGGTCCAGTCCCTGACCAGATTCAAACCTTGTGCCTCACTGAGCTGCCCCTTTTGTGTCAGCTTTTCTATCAGCTCCATTACCATCTCCTGGGCGCCAAGCGCTGCGAACATGGCATTCTTTAACGAGTTCAGTATCATTCTATGTAGCCTCCTTCTTTATAGCATCATAATAGTCCAATATACAATTGAACTGTTGTGTATAATCAACCCACCGTCAACAAGATTAAGAAGGGGTCAAGGGGTCCATGACCCCTTGCAGGAGGGGTCTGAGGGGAGGGCGGCCAGGCGCTCCCCTTCTTTTTTTTGTATTTGCGGTTGCTAACGGCTAATGACGTCATATATTTTTTTAAGGGCATCGTTGACCTTGTCGTTGTCTCTGGTACCGCCTTGTGCCATATCCCTCTTGCCGCCGCCCCGACCATTGGCCGCGGAGGCAACCGCCTTTAATAACCCGCCGGCGTCAAATCTGTCCGTCAGGTCCTTTGTCACCATGCAGAGGAAGTTTGTCTGGTCATCGAGGGTGGAGGCCACCAGTATAATGCCGCTGCCCAGCCTCTCCTTCAGGCGGTCGGCGAAGTCCCGCAGGCCCTTCTGATCGAGGCCGTCTTTTCTGACCACGAGGGTCTTGACCCCATTGACCTCGGTGATTGCATCCAGGACGGTTGAGGACTCGCTGGTCATTTCCTTGTGTTTGAGGCGTTCCAGTTCCTTTTCAAGCTCCCTGGTGTGCCTGGAGAGGGTCAATATCTTTTCCAGGGGGGTCTCAGTCTTGAGGGTCTGGGCGATTGCCTGTAGTTGTTGGGTGTTTTTCCTGATGTGGGCCAGCGCCCGTTTGCCGGTCAATGCCTCTATCCTGCGCACGCCTGAGGCGATGCTGGCCTCCGAGACGATGACAAACGGCCCGATTTCGCCACTGGCCCTGCAGTGGGTGCCGCCACAGAACTCCTTGCTAAAGCCATCCATTTCGACAACCCGCACGATGTCACCGTACTTTTCGTCAAACAGGGCCATTGCCCCGTAGGACATGGCGTCCTTGATGTCCATCAGGTGGGTGTTGACCTTGAGGTTGTCTATGACCCTCTCGTTGACCATGTCCTCGATGGCGTCCTTGTCGGCGGGGCTGAGTTGGTAGAAGTGTGTGAAGTCAAAGCGCAGGCGCGTTGGGGATACCAGAGAGCCGGCCTGCTTGACGTGTTCCCCCAGGAGGTTTCTCAGGGCGGCGTGCAGCAGGTGGGTGGCGCTGTGGTTTCTCATCGTGGCGAGCCTGTCCTGTTCGTTTACGCGGCAGGTGACCCTGTCAGATATACCTATCTGCCCCCTCTTGAGCACTACCTTGTGGATGATTAGATTGTTGTGGGTCTTTTTGGTATCCGTCACCTCTATGAGGGCATCCTGTGTGGTTATAATGCCGGTGTCTCCGGCCTGTCCGCCGGATTCTCCATAGAATGGGGTCTTGTCGAGGATGATTTCCCCGTGTTGTCCTTCAAGGAGGGTATCGACGCCTTCGGAGTCCCTAAGCAGCAGGCGTACCTCGGCCTCCGACTCCAGGAACTCGTAACCGAGAAAATAGGTCTCACCGCCTATCTTTGCAACACTGTTGTACAGGGAGGTGATGAGTGCGGGCAGGCCGTGAGGTTGTTGCTCGCTCCAGGAGGCCTTTCCACGGGTCTTTTGTCTCTCCATCTCTTGGACAAATCCTGCCTCATCGACGGTCATGGCGTTTTCGCGGGCTATCTCCACGCTCAACTCCAGGGGGAAGCCGTAGGTATCGTAGAGGCGAAAGACCTCATCGCCGGGGATAACGTCCCTGTTTGATGCCTGGAGTGATCTGACAAGGCCATCTATTATTTCGGTGCCCTTTTGGAGGGTTCTGAAGAAGCGTTCTTCCTCGTTCCTGAGGATGTCTTCGGAGCGTTGGCTGTTTATGGTGATTTCGGGGTAGGCCTCGCCCATTGCCTCGATCACGGCGGGGACGAGGCTGTGGAGAAATGCCCTGTCCATCCCCAAGACCCTGGCATGTCTGCTGGCGCGGCGGATAATCCTTCTGAGGACGTAGCCGCGGCCCTCGTTTGCGGGCATGAGGCCCTCGCTCAGGAGAAAGGTCAGGCAACGGACGTGGTCAGCCACCACACGGATGGAGGAGTCCTGGTGTCTGTCCCTGCCGTAGGGGATGCCGGTGGCGCCGCTGATGGCCCCTATGATGGGGGCAAAGATGTCGGTATCGAAGTTGGATGGTTTTTGTTGTATCACGGCGGTGATACGCTCGAGGCCCATGCCGGTATCGATGCTTGGTTTGGGCAGAGGGGTCAGGGTGTTGTTTGCGTCCTTTTCGTACTGCATAAAGACGAGGTTCCAGAGTTCGAGGTAGCGGTCGCAGTCGCAGCCCACCTTACAGTCAGGCTTGCCGCAGCCCATATGGGCGCCCTGGTCGATGATGATCTCCGAGCAGGGGCCACAGGGGCCGGTATCGCCCATCTGCCAGAAGTTGTCCTTTGCCCCCAGGCGTACCACGCGATCAGGGGATATCGATGTGTGTTGTAACCACAGGGAGGCGGCCTCGTCGTCGTCTTCGTAGATGGAGGCGTAGAGTTTATCTGTCGGCAGCTTGAACCACTGAGTTAGCAGCTCCCAGGCATAGACGATGGCGTCGCGTTTAAAGTAGTCCCCGAAGGAGAAGTTGCCGAGCATCTCAAAAAACGTATGATGTCTTGCCGTAAAGCCGACGTTTTCGATATCGCTCTGCTTGCCCCCGGCCCTCATGCACTTCTGGCAGGAGGTGGCTCTGGGGTAGGGCGGTGTATCCGTGCCCAGGAAATAGCCCTTGAACTGCACCATCCCGGCATTAGTAAACAGTAATGTTGGGTCGTTCCTTGGGAGCAACGCGGCGCTCTTTACAAGGGCGTGTGACTTGAGCTGGAAGTATTGCAGAAAACTGTCTTTTATTTCTTTAGATTTCATCTTCTCTTAAGATTTGGGTCATTGCTTGTGATTTCCATTAGCCTATTACCCACAAACACGAGGTTTGTCGTAATAGTCCCACCCCACTTTTTATATATCCATTGTACTCGTTCCTGTCCATTCGATGCTGGTGATAGCACCCATATGTCGGTTGGTGAGCCGATCGCAAACCTGACCTCCTCGGGGGCCATGAAGAAGGCTATCTCACCGTTTCTGATATGCTCCCTGGCCTCGTGGCTGAAGTCCCGTATCTCCTCCTCGGTATACCTGACCTCACTCGCACACGACAACAGCATCATCTGTAGCACGATCAGCACGACCGTCAAGAAAAGAAAAGAAGGGAGGACGCCTGACCGCCCCCTCCTCAGACCTCCCCTGCAAGGGGCCTGCGACCGTAGGAAGCGGACTGATAAATTTGACCCCTTGACCCCATCTTCATGGCGAACGATTTCACGATTGGCCTCTATGACCATACTCACTGCCTCCCTGAGATTTTCACGTGCCTCATCAAGAGTTACTCCTTGCGTGTTGGCCCCTGGGAGTTCTTCTACGTAGCCAATCCAGTAATCACCATCCCTTTCAAATATAGCCGTAAATCTTTCCATAACGGTGAAGTCTCCCTATTGCGTTTCTTCCTTATATTGTTTTAGCACCTGTAAAATTGTTTCGTTGTCAAAGCCTTTTCTTGAGAGCAGTTCATACATCTTTTTTAGTTTAACGTAAATGGGGTATTTTTTTAAATGGGTTGTTTTTTTATTCACGGCTTTAAGTGCTTTTTCCATTTCTCGTTGGGGGGTAAAGACCAGTTCGTCGATGATTTGTCTGTCGATCCCTCTGGTCTTTAGTTCGTGCTTGCAGGCGAAGATGCCCAGGCATCTTGAGTTTTCGTAGTGGCTCAACAGCAGGCGTGCCACTCTGCGGTCGTCTATGAGGCCGAGGTCTGTGAGGCGGAGGAGTTCGGCCTCGATATCCTCCGTGTGATAGCCTCGTGCGGTTAGTTTTTTATATAGCTCGGCCTTTGTGTAGTCCCTGTGGTTTAGGAGGCTGTAGCAATATTTTCTGATCTCATTGGCTGTATTGTCCTGGGTTGATTTCATTCATCGGCGGTAGGGGTGGAGTTAGAGGTTGATATCTTGGGCAGGTTTCCATTTGCGAGGATCTTTTCCTCTATTTCGGCCATGATGGTAGGGTTGTCGGTGAGGAATTTTCTGGCGTTATCGCGTCCCTGGCCGAGTTTAGAGCCTTGATAGCTGTACCAGGTTCCTGCGCGCTCCACTAAGCCCATTTCGACGCCGAGGTCAACGATTTCGCCTGTTTTTGAGATTCCCTCGTTGTAGTAGATGTCAAATTCGGCCTGTCTGAATGGGGGAGCGACCTTGTTTTTGACCACCTTGACGCGGACGTGTCCACCGGTGATCTCCTGGTTTGACTTGAGGTTTTCGGCCTTTCTGATATCGAGTCTCATGGAGGCGTAGAATTTCAGGGCGTTTCCGCCGGTGGTGGTTTCGGGGTTTCCGTATACGACACCGATCTTTTGCCTTATCTGGTTGATAAAGATAATCGACGTGCAGGACTTTGAGATCGCCGCGGTGAGTTTTCTGAGAGCCTGGCTCATGAGTCGAGCCTGTAGGCCTGGCAGTTGGTCGCCCATTTCGCCTTCTATTTCGGCCTTTGGCACGAGCGCCGCCACCGAGTCGATGACGATGATATCCACGGCGCCGCTTCTGACCAGGGACTCGGCGACCTCAAGGGCCTGTTCGCCGCTATCCGGCTGGGATATCAGCAGGTCTGTGACCTTGACGCCTATGCGGGTTGCGTAGGAGACGTCGAGGGCGTGTTCGGCGTCGATAAAGGCCGCTATTCCGCCGGCCTTTTGTGCCTCGGCGATGGTGCTGAGGGCCAGGGTGGTCTTTCCCGAGGACTCCGGCCCATATATTTCGGTGATCCTCCCACGAGGCAACCCGCCAACGCCGGTTGCCAGATCCAGCGTCAGGGAACCGGTGGATATCACCTTGATGCCCTCCGCAATGGCCTGTTCGCCCAGCCTCATGATAGAGCCTTTGCCGTAGCTCTTCTCTATCTGCGCTATGGCCATCTCCAAGGCCTTTTCCTTATCCTTTACCGCACCTACCTCTTTTGTCATAGCCACCTCTTTTTTCTTTTGCATTTATATCCTAAGCGCCTGTATCGTCAGGTGTTGCGTTGGGGTTTTGCCTGCGGAACTTTTTATCATAGTCGCTGCAAATCTCCTCGAGAGACTTCCCTTTCAGAATCGGCTCTCTATCGACCTGGAATGTCTCTAAGACATTGTTTTCCATATCGTTAAGACTAAAGTAGTACCTCTTAATATTGGACTCTTCGCTTTTCATATATACCTCCAAATAGCTATGTTGTAGTTATATTTTAACTCTTACAAATTATTTTTACAAGCTATTGACTATTTTGATACATACAGTCTTCACACTTTTTATCATTAAGGTCGCGACAACATAGGATCGTTTTGCATAATCCTTTAATAAAATCACCATGTAACAAAAATTGTAAGGCATTCATATTCTTTTCTGTCTTATCATTGTCTCTATTCTTGAGATAACGTAATATTGTACTATCTGAGCAACTTGCCAGCTCTACAACCCCAATAAGATTTTGCTTAGGGTAAACAGGGAAAAACAGAGGAATTGCTATTATGGCATAAAATTTTCCATTGGGGATGAGATTGCACGTCTTCTTGAGGATGCTTATATCCTCTATCTCCTTATTATACATTGGGATCACCCATGCAGGGAATTTGCACTTAGCTGCAACTCCCACAACAGGGTGGCCATGAATAACAGCATCATCTTTTTTATCATCATCATCACCATTGAAATTGTCACAATATGCCTCACAATTTGTGATAGCATATTGGTATTTGTATGGTTCTTTATGTGATTCTTCGTTCAACACAAGTATGCTCAATTCAAAACTATTTTGATCTCCCAGAGATGAATCTTCTATATGTTCTATATATTTCACTATAGCATTTTTCAATTTTAGCAACAAATCATCAATTGATAGTTTATAAGGACATTTAGGATTATTTCTAAGCTTACGGAGTCCTTCCTGTATCTTTCTTGCCACATCCAATTGATGTAGGTTTATATTACTGTAAGTTTCTTTCTCAGGTAAATCCCATTCTATAATGTATTTATGATCAATCAGCGTATTATCAACAAACAGTGTGACAGTATTAGCCTCCTCAAAGTAAGATAGCTTATTCCGGCAATATTCTTGCTCATCATTATTGATCCTGTATTCATTTTTATCAAGTTTCTCTTTAACAATAACATCAACCTTTGCTGGTTTAAACCTGTCTGGGAATTTTACCTGTAAAAATAGGTTTTTATAACCGTGATCCATTATACCTAGTGACATGTTTTCTTTGATAGGTTCTTTCAATCTTTCATCATCATCTGGCACTCCTTGAGATCGAAGGTCCCAAACTCTTTCTTCCTTGCTGAAAGAAAAAGAGTTAGGTACTTTGCTTTCTATCTCATATTCTATCGGCTTACCTCCTTTTCTTAATGGAAAATCAAAAATTATTTCCCATCTCTGCATGTATTTGTGTATACTCTCGTCCTTTTCAACACCTCCAATAGGTTTCCAGGTTACATTACCTTTGATAATCTTATGTGGTCCACCTAAAAGCCCATTTGTCGTTGATGTTAAGCCTTGTATTTCGGTGATTTTATCTTCTTTATGTGTTATGATTCCTTCACGTATAACCCTTAATATCCTATCTCCACCTGGTTGCTCAATTGTAAAGTGAAATGATGTCTTTTCTGAAATTGTATTAAAAATATTCATACATTCAATAAAGGTGTTTTGACGTACTTCCTCGTATGTAAATATTTTTACTGGTGGTTTGCTATAAAAATTACCTGCCCCGCTAGCTTCCTTGATATTCAAGATCACTTCACCACTATCGTAATATTCAATAATGTTGTATGACAACGTCTTTTCCTCTGGACTTACAGATCCGGCTGAGATCACGCCTATTGTCCTTCTGATCTCAAAAGCAGGATCAACCAGAAAAGATGTCTTTGAGAAACCACTGAAATGTTTATGACCATGCAGGATAAGAGTTATATTATTTTTTAACATTTCACTCATAAAAGTGGCGCTATTTGCAAGAATAAGAAAACTAGATTCATATGACTCTCTCAGACTGCTTTCTGTTTCAGAAACACTAATAGGCATGGGATGATGATGTAATAACGCTATTTTTTTATATTTTAATCGTTCACGGTCGTCAGTAAATTTTGTTTGCATATAATTATTAAAACTATTAAAGTCCTCTCTTGCAACAAATCCTTTTGAAAAATCATAATCTTTATGTGTCCTATTAGAGTTAAAGCAACCAATCAACAGTTTATGTGCTGATAATTTATCAGTTTCAGTTTTATATCCTGTAAATATTTCCTCAAACAGCTTAATTGCTTCTTCTTCTTTTGTATTTTTGGTGTTTTTCCTGGCAAATATTTCCTTAATAGCGCTAAATACCTTGATAAATCTGGTAAGTTTGGTATCTATTTGGGTTGCTACTTCGGTAAGCATCTTTGCAACTATTTGGATAATCGGGTTATCTTCGATAAACATCCCCTGAGTCCTTAAATCATGATTGCCAGGGATTACAAAAACGGGGACTACAGTGCCGTTATTCTTAATTTCTGCGGCGTCCGAAAATTCCTTCAATTTATGCAATACGCTGGTTATAGCAATTTTGTATTTTTTCCTTCTCAAAAATATCCCCAGTTATTACTATGACATTAGGCCCTTCTTTCAATAAGTCAAGTCTCAATGTTTCATAACAACCATCATTGATATTATCCTTAGTAAAATGCAGATCAGAGATATGTGCTATCTTTACACAATCCTTAGTCTTTTTTTTCATCCTTCTTCTCATCCATACCCTTTCTCCTAACTCAAGTACGTTAAAAAAAACAAACACTGAATCAGTCTACCCCACATCGATAAAAAATATCAAGCATTATTTTATGGGGTCAAGGGCACTGGTGCCCTTGCAGGGGGGTTTTGAAGGGGGGGCGGCCAGGCGCCTCCCTTCTTTCTTTTCTTTCCCTGTTCCTTCCCTTGCCGTTATGGGATTGATGCCGCTATGGTTTTAGCGTCACGAATGCCCATACTGTTTCCTTGTTAGAGTCCTGTATGCTGATGGTTACCGGTACCGCGGTGGTAACGGTCTTGAGCACTGTCACCGTGAGCGTATCGGCTGTGTTGTCGATGACCGCGCTTACGAGGCTTGGATTGCTGACCTTAGAGACGCTGTATGGCTCTTGACCGCCATCGAGATTAAACGTAGCGGTATCGCCCACCTTCGGTGAGGTGAGGGTCGCACTTGCCGGTGTTACACTTGGCCTGTCGTTGTCAACCACAAACCAGTCGGGATCGCCAGCCGAACTTAAGGACAGAAAACCCTTATCAATGATAGTAGCGCCATTCATCAGCCACATGTAGAGCTGACCCGTCTCGCCGTTCTCCCATATAAGGTCGAGCATACCGTCGCCGTTGTAATCTCCGAGCCTGATTATCTGCCAGCTATCATCTAACACCGTAGCGACTATACTAGCACCCTTTACGGTTGCTCCATCCATAAACCAGATGGCCACCTCTCCGGTCTTGACGTTCTTGAAGAGGATATCGGCCTTGCCATCGCCGTCAAAGTCACCGACCCTGGCGACACGCCATTGTGGGTCATTTAAAGGTAGTGGCACCATCTTTGCGGGGCTCTTTGTCGTTGCGCCATCCATAAACCACAGGGCCAGCTTTCCCATGCCCTCATGCCTGAAGAGGATGTCGGCTCTGCCGTCGCCATCAAAATCGGCCACACCGGCTATCTCCCAATCTCCGCCCGGGCTATTGTTAATAACCTTGGCGTCTGTTACCTGGGCGCCGTTCATAAACCAGATGACCATCTGACCATTGCCCTTTTGTCTGAAGAGGAGGTCGTCCATACCGTCGCCATTGAAGTCTCCAACAGCCCTGACGTACCAGTCCTTCTTGTCTATCTTGTTAAACGTCACAGGGGCATGATCTCTTAGTTTCAAGCCGTCCATAAACCACATATGTAACGAACCATCTTTGGTGTTTCTCCAGAGGACGTCGGTCTTGCCATCGCCGTCAAAGTCTCCTACCACGTCTATCTCCCAATCAAGCGGCACAGTGCCGGGGGAGCCGTAGCTTGTGACATTGTCGCTGTTCATCAACCATATGCCAACCATGCCCGTTCTTTGGTGATGCCACAGGATATCGCTCTTACCGTCGCCATCATAGTCGTGGATCACCCTACGTACGGCAGGGCCGCTTCCCGTAAAGCTGGCCGTTACCAACTTACTGGAGGCCATCGTCACCTTACAGCTATTGCCAGTTGAGTTATCGCTTGCCGGATCGCAGCCCGACCAGCCGCCAAATTTCGAACCCGCATCCGCTGCCGCCGTTAGGGTCACAACCGTACCCTGGGCATAGGGGGCAGAGGCGCTAGGACATGTTGAGCCACAACTTATACCCGTTGGGGTACTTACTACAGCGCCCGTGCCGGTACCGGTCTTGCGCACGGTCAGCGTGATACCGGAGGTCGTGCCCTTGTTAAACGTGGCCGTCACCGCCTTGTTATCCGACATCGTCACTTTACATGGCGCAGGGGTATCACCGGTGTTTGAGCTTGAATCGCCGCTGCCCTGGTCACAACCGCTCCAGGAGGCAAACGTTGAACCTTGATCGGGCTTGGCCATCAATGTCACCACCATGCCCTTGGGGTAGGAGGCCGAACACGCCGAGGCAGTCGCGCCCGTCGCACTACAATTTATACCCTCCGGGGAACTCATTACCGTACCGGAGCCATCGCCGACCTCACTTACGGTGAGCTTCACGCCGGTGGTTGTAGCCTTGTTAAACGTGGCCGTCACCGCCTTATCCGCCGACAGTGTTACCTTACACTGCGCAGGGTTAGTTGGAACGTCTGAGCTTGTAGTGGTGCTGCCCTGGTCACAACCGGCCCAGCCACCAAATGTTGAACCGACAGCAGGCATGGCCGTCAATGTCACCACCGTGCCCTGTGGATAGGGGGCCGAACACGCCGAAACAGTCGCATCATCCGCTGCAGTTGTTCCAGTTGTTCCACAATTTATACCCGGGGGAGTGCTGCTTGCCATACCGGTGCCATCGCCGGCCTTATTTACGGTGAGCGTAACGGTTGTAACCTTTTTAAACGTGGCCGTCACCGTCTTGTTATCCGACATCGTCACCTTACACTGCGTAACGTCAATTGGAGCGCCGACACCCATACTTGGGTCACAGCCAGCCCAGGAACCAAGCGTTGAACCTGCATCAGGCTTGGCCGTCAACATCACTATAGTACCCTGGGGATAAGAGGCCGAACACGCCGAGGCAGTTGCACCCGTCGCGCCACAATTTATACCATCGGGGTTGCTCCCTACCATGCCAGTGCCATCACCAGCCTCACTTACGGTGAGCTTCACGCCGGTAGTTGCCGCATACCCTGGCTGAACCGACAACATCAAAAAAGCAAGCAGCACGCCAAATACTGCAAAAACATACGATAGGCGACTATCCATTAACCTTCTGACATAACTCATAAAATATCCTCCAAAATCTTTAGATACTTGTTTCTGTCTTTACACCCTCTTCTTAATAACCCTTCCATTGCCTATGACAGTTATCACACTATCACATCCTGCCTCCCTCCTTTCAATGTCGATTATTAAACTAATCTTATCCTTTTATATTATATTAAAACAATCAAACATAAAAAGATGTCACCTGGATGACATTTGCAAAAAAAACTTTTCTTGTATCTTATTTATATTTCATGGTAACTACATCTTTGACCTTCTGGATTCCTGCTTACGCAGCAATGACATACCTGGCAAAACGCCCTGCGACCGTGTGGATGACATCTATGCTTACCTTCATATTTTTTGCGTTACAATATTTATTTTGATAAATCCGTATGAATACTTTAAATTCTAATATCAAGTGTATTACAATAGCTATTATGAACTCAGTGATAGATGAAAGAGTACGTAGCAAGATAGTTAGGATCTTAGAACAGCGCGGTATAAGGCAGCGAGAGCTGGCGGAGATGATTGGGGTTATGCCTCAGAATCTTAACGCCTACATGACCGGCAAGCGGGGTTTCGGTAAGAAGAACATAGCTCGGATAGCCAAGGCATTAAATATCCCGGAGGAGTCTTTCTACTCCGACCCGATGGCAAACCGTTCACGGCTAAAGAAGGCAAGAAAGGTACCCCTTCTGTCCTGGGCCAATGCCGGGGTATGGCACGAGTCGGTAGACATCTTCCAGGAGGGTTATGCCCAGGAATGGTTGGCATATGACGCCTCCGACCCCCACGCATTTGCCCTGCACATCGTGGATAACGCAATGGAACCGGAGTTTAGGCCCGGCGACGTCGTGATCGTCTCACCGTCGATCGCACCACTAACCGGTGACTTCGTCCTGGCCAAAAACGGCAACAACGTAGTTATTAGAAGGTTGAAGTCTCTTGAATTGGCGCTGCTGCTCAAGCCGCTCAACCCTGACTATGACGATATCCACGTCGCAAACAAAGACAAAAAGCTCCTGCGCCTTATAGGCAAGATAGTCGCCCGGTTCGTGAAATATTAGCGTGAGATATTAAATCGCGTGAGATACTAACTCTGTCTTGGCAGATTACACCGCGATGGTGTGTACGGTGTATAACGATGTGTGTATGAACTAAATACAGATATGGATCGTTTTTTTCTTTATTTGTATTTTAATTATTAGTAATTATTTAATAGTTCATCCTCATCGTTTACATACCGTTTCCTGTTGTGGTTTCCAGGGTATGGAGCCTGGGTTTCCGGCGTGTCTTGCTGGTTATACCGCGGGAGTTTCCGGCGCGTTTACCTCCTACGCGAAAATGCCCGATCAGACGGCATTATCTGCGGCTATTAGCGGGTTTTCAGGAGTCGCAAGGGAAAAAATCTTACAGCGGTAGTGGATTATTCTCCTGAGACAACACCACTATCTTAGGCTGGTAGTGAGCCAGCTCTTCCTCTCTCACGTAGCAGAAGCTAAATATGATGACCCGATCACCGACGACACCCCTGCGTGCCGCAGCACCGTTTAGGCATATCTGCCTGGCCCCACGCTCCCCGGGGATGATATAGGTCTCGAACCTCTCACCGTTGGTCACGTTACTGACCATGATCTTTTCATACGCGACCATGCCGGTCAGCTCCATAAGGTCCTCATCCACGGTCAGACTCCCACTATAATTGATATTGGCCTCCGTCACCCTCGCCATGTGCAACTTCGCCCTCAACATACATCTATACATAATAAAACTATCCTCCCTTTCCTATATAATAACATGAAACCAGAGACAATGCAATCAAGAAATCCACGCCACAAATCAAGCCTCAAGCGCCACGGTATGGCGCGTCAAGGGGACTTCTTTGTGGCCGGGCCAGGAGCGTCTTGGAGCGAAGGAGAAGCGGCTCCCGCCCCCCTTCTTTCTTTTCTTTAAATTTCTTTTTACTCAATCCCTAAAGAGAGAAATCCTCAAAAACGTCCTTTACGTCTATCTCCAGCCCTTCAATGACCTTGGACTTAACTATCCCCTCTCCCTCGGCTAAAGAAAAAAGCTCGTAGGCATCTCCTTCAATAGTAAGCACTTCTATTGTTTCAAGCTCAGGTAGGACTATCCAGTATTCAGGCACCTTAAACTTTTCGTAAACTTTTTTCTTGGTAAGTGTGTCTTTAGCATGAGACCCCTTAGAGACGATTTCACATACCATATCGGGGACGCCTCTTATAAAATCCTGAAAGATACTCATGTTTTCCTTCCTGATAAATAAGATATCCGGCTGTAGTTTTTGTTGCTTTTCTTCAAGGATGACATCTAAAGGCGAGTAATAAACCTTGCCTGCCCTGGTCTTTTCTATATGTCTGTCTATTTTCCTAAAGATATTCGCGCTAATATTCTGATGCTTACCAAATGGACTAGGCCCCATAACTTCCACCCCATTGATTATCTCTGTCAGATCAAGGTCTTTCTCTGATGTCTGTGTTGCCATACAGCTATTATAGCATATTTCGATCTGATTAAATACTATGGTTTCGCAGTTTCTGGATTCCTGTTTACACAGCAATGACATGGACGGGCCAAAAATGCCATTTACTGTCATTGCCGCGAAAGCGGGAATCCATTTTTCAAACCGCATAAGATGCCTGTTTAGGAAAAAGTGCGAAAGTATAGTACCTTAACAGCCCTCCTGGATCATTTCGATTAGGGCATCTATGACCTTTGCCTCTTCCACCTTGGCTACGATCTGTCCTTTTTTAAACAACAGCGCCATCCCGGTGCCGCTTGCGACGCCGTAGTCTGCCTCGCGTGCCTCACCGGGGCCGTTGACCTCGCATCCCATGATGGCCACAGTGATGTCCCTGTCGATGGTGGCCAATCTCTCCTGCGCCGCGGCGACGAGTCTCATAAGGTCTACCCGTGTGCGGCCGCAGGTGGGGCAGGAGACTATGTCTATGCCTCGGCGTCTGAGTCCAAGCGACTTCAATATTTCGTAGGCAACGCGCACCTCCTCCTGGGGTGGGGCAGTCAGGGAGACGCGCATGGTGTCGCCGATACCCTCCGCAAGCAGGATGCCAAGCCCCACGGCGCTCTTTATGATGCCTGTTGAGGGGGGACCGGCCTCCGATATGCCTATGTGCAGCGGGTAGTCGTAGGCGGCGGAGAACTGTCTGTAGGCCTCGACGGTCATCGGGACGTTGGAGGCCTTTAGGGAGACCTTTATGAGGTCGAAGTCCAGCTCCCTGAGGATATCGATGTGTCGTGTGGCGCTCTGGACAATGGCCTCTGGGGTGGGGCCGCCGTGGGTCTGTAGCAGGTCCTTTGGCAGGGAGCCGGCGTTGACCCCTATGCGGATCGGGATAGCCCTGTCCTTGCAGGCGGCAACCACCTCTTTGACCTTCCAGGTGGCACCGATGTTGCCCGGGTTTATCCGCAGGGCGTCTATGCCGCCGGCTATGGCCGTCAGGGCCAGGCGGTAGTCAAAGTGTATGTCGGCAATGAGGGGAATGTCAACCTGCGCCCTTATGGCGCTGAGGCACCGGGCAGCCTCCTCGTTAATCACGGCCAGTCTGACCAGCTCACATCCTGCCTCCTTGAGCTGCCGTATCTGGGTCACGGTGGCTGTCACATCCGTGGTGTCGGTCTTTGTCATCGATTGGATACTGATGGGGGCGCCCCCACCTATGGCGACACCGCCAATAGCTATTTGCTTGGTGCGTTTGGGGGTATATGTCATATCTATTGTACTCCTTTTATTGCTGGTGCAGCCGCACCTTTTATTGCAGGGGCCGCCGCACCTTGTCTTTGGTATCTGTTTATGGCCTCCCTGTGCTCCCTGTAGGTTGTGGAGAAGTGGTGTGTGCCATCCTTTTTTGCCACAAAGTATATGTAGGGCAGATTGG
>JADFXD010000022.1 GCA_015233725.1 Nitrospirota bacterium
TTTTGCAACAATTATTTTTCTGCTACCCCTCTACCATGCTTTTTAAAGAGGATACGATTTGTTCCTGTTTCATCTATCACTATCACATTTTCTGGATTTAACCCACTGATCATCTTAAAATGCTCTGCACGTTTTCTATGTACTTCTTCTCTATCTTGTCTTGGATCATAAAATGTTTTTTTCTTCTTTGTTAATCTTAATTTTTTTAATTTGTTACACATTGCAGAACGACTTACTTTTATTTCTGCCCTGCATCCAAATTCATCACACAATTCTTTAAGTGTCATGTCTGAGGCTTCTTCTACTATAGATTTCAAAATATCTTCATGGTCACGTCCGATTTTAGCCTGTTTACCTCCGCTATGAGGTTTAGGTTCTATAGAACCAGTTGCCATAAATCGTTTAATCAAAAGCCATATAAATGTTAAACTAACTTTAAATCTTTTGGCTATCTGCCGTAAACTTCCTTCCTTCTTATCAACAGCCTCTACTATTTTTGCTCTTAAATCTCCTGAATATGCTTTCATGTAACACTCCTTTTATAAATATTTTATTTATTTTACCAGTTTTAGAGTGTTTAATGAAATCAAAGTTCATATCAATTTAACTAATGTTGCAAAAATAACACCCTCTTTCTGTATTGCATGCAATCGAAACGTGCTATATGCGTAGGCTCTTTATTTTTCGATACTGTTAAAGATATTATTCAATGTGGTTTTGATAAAGATATAGAAACAGGAAGGGAAGCAAAAGTACTTTATCATGTAAAAATTGCTACCATCAGACTGAACTCTATTGCAGGTATACATAGAGTTATTGAAAGCAGAGATATAGGCAAAAAAAGCACCAAGTATTTTCTCACCGATCAACTTACTTGGGAATCTCGTAAAATTATTCAGGTATATACCTGTCGATGGGTTATTGAGGAATTTTTCAGGAATGCAAAACAGTTACTCGATATGGAGGGGGCCACTATCAGGAGTGAACAGGGCGTAACACTAGCGTTATGCTTGGTGTCCTGGATTGACTTCCTTTTCCATATCGAGAATTACAAGCAATGCACTGCTGGAGAATTATCAAAGGAAGCATTAACGGTTCCTTCAATAGTTCGTCAACTACAGTATGAAAACTTGAATTCTTTTATGGATAAAATAAAAGATGATGATGATTTTGTGAAAAAATGGTTGGAAATTGAAAAAAAGAATACTGAAAAGAAGCGTAAAAGACAGAAGGAGTTGCGTGAGGTTGCCTAAAGAACAGTCGCAAAACAGTCAGGCAATATTAGTGCCTTGTTGTTTGCCTATTTTTCGAAAACTCGAGAACCTTATGATAGAAAGAAAAGACTTATTAGCTTTTTCAACTTTGACAGAGTCACAAAGATTCGTGAAAACCTATTGCCAAGACTTATAAACAGGGCAACCAACTCCACATCTGATTGTAACCGGGAATAAGGCGCAAAAGGGTTCAAGGGTTCACGGCTATATACTTTGACTCCATAATCAGTCTGCTACTGCCCTGAATCCTTATACTCTTTCCGACTGTGGATCTCCAGAAAGATCATGGGAAAGAGCATATACGAAAACGATAGATAAAATACATGAATCGAAACTCAGGCGCCTGTATTAATAAGGTTCTTTCTCACTTCATGTGTGTAATTCCACTTAAGGTTAGCGGCCAACGGGAGCGGGTGTTACAATTTAACGCGTTGCCCTTTATAGGTTTCCCCTCGAAAACAATAGAGATTAAAGGGAACATGACAAGGCTTAGTATTTCTCATCCACTAGCGTCCAGAGGCGGAGTTGTTAATCTTACCCACTTAAAGTTGGCAAGAGCCAAGGTTATTGTCTATATGCTCACAGGTAAGCCGGATTATACTAAGGTTGGGTTACCCACTTGATATGAGAAAGAACCTGTTTCTGTAATGGATGCATCAATTTTTCATGGGTAAGAGTATCAATTACGGGGTCAAGGGGGCCGTGCTCCCTTGTGGAGGGGTCTGAGGGGGAGGGCAGAGCCCTTCTCCTTATTTTTTTTTCGGTAACAGGCTGTGGTGACCTCAGAGATAATTCGGGCTATTGTTTATGTTGTCATGGAAGCTGTATAATATAGATCGTTAAATTAAAATTGTATAAGGAGATTAAGGTTATGAAGGTAAAAGAGGTAGCGATGATATCATGTTTAATAGCCATGTCGATATCATTTACATCGTGTACGGATAAGCAACCGGCGAGTAAGTCAGGCGAGGCTGGTGGTACGAAGGCTGTTGAGGGCAAGGCCCAGGATGCGGGAGTTAAGGTTGACGGGGTTGTATACAGCGCTTCTATGTCGGGGCAGGGCCACGGTGTAAACAAGGCATTTGACAAGAGCACCGCACCCGATGACTTCTGGGAGGCCACGGGTTGTCCCCAGTGGATAAAGATCGCATATCCACAGCCCAAAGAGGTAAAAAGCTATGAGCTTCAAACGGGAGAGGTACCGGCAAGGATGCCTAAAGAGTGGCAGCTCCAAGGCTCAGATGATGACGTCAAATGGGTAAACCTCGACAAACAATCAGACCAGAAGGGTTGGAAGGTAAATGAGAAACGAATCTATTATCTCGCCAAACCGGCAAGCCATAAATACTATCGGTTTAACCTCAACAAAGGCAACGACCCCGAACCTATGGTACTAAGAATATATGAAATCACCCTGCAATAACGATAATGAAAGATATCTCTAAGAAACCAGGCATAACCGTTGTCGCGGATAATCAGAGAGAGGGCAAACCAGCGCTGAGTATCGTCTTGGTCGATTGGTCGTGCCGGGAGAGCATCCATGCCCTCAGTTACCTCAACGACCAGTCCGTCAGCAGAGACCAGTACGAAATCATCTGGATAGATTACTATGGCAGACCCTGCGACTGTAAGGAGCGGTCAGATCAGTTTGACTGTAAGGAGCGGCTCCGTCAATTTGACTGTAAGGAGCGTCCGATCAATTCAACTGTAAGGGACGGCTCCGTCAAATCTCCCGTGGCTGACAAGTGGTTGACACTCAACATGCCCGACGATACGATATATAACAGGCACCTGATGTACAACGCTGGCATCGTGGCAAGCAAAGGTGAGGTGATCGCCTTTTGCGACTCTGATGCCATATATGGGGGCAACTTCGTAAAGGGCATCCTTGAGGCCTTCAGCAAGGAGCGAGTCCGATCAAATATCGTGTTGCACCTCGATGAGGTCTGTAGTGATCAGGATCGCTCCTTACAGTCACTGGGGCAAAATCGCTCCTTACAGTTGCGGGGGCAGGATCATTACCCGTCTATCGACGATATAAAACAGGGCAGCAGCAATTGGGAAGGCAGCACAACAACAGGATTAAACGATAAGAATGACCCCCTGCACACACGACACTACGACGCATGTATGTGCGCCAGCAGGCAAGACCTAATCAACATAGGCGGAGCCGACCAACACATGGATTATCTGGGGTACGTCAGCGGGCCATACGAAATGACATTCAGGCTGCTCAATGCCGGGAAAAAAGAGGTATGGCTCCAGGATGAGTTTCTGTATCACGCATGGCACCCAGGCCATCAGGGAGATGGCGACTACGCAGGACCACACGATGGCAAGCTCATCTCTCTGAGGGCGCTGCAAAACCTAAAGACAGGCAGGATCGAACCATTTGTCGAAAATGAGGCCATCAGGGCCTTACGCCTCGACAACACCCTGACCTTTGACACTTTAAAAGACAAACTTATAAACCCTGAGGATATCACCCTCTGGAGCTATGTCAACGTATCCAGCTCAGAGGGGTTTAATATGCTGTATAGTGCAAAACCATTTGGGGCTACAGATGAAAATGGCGCCCATAAGTCAAGCCTGTCCTCTGAAAACGTGCGGGTATGGAAAGACCCCGTAGAGATATGTCTCTATGAGGATTTTCATATAATAAAATTCTACGAGATGTTCTATGCCATGCCAACTGAACTGGGCAGGGTAGACTTCAAAGAAGATGAACAAAACTACTTCCCAGGCATCTTAAAGGACAAGGACATTGATAAGCTAAAAAAGCTCATCGACGTTAAGGGCAAACAGGTCATAGAAGATGTCAAGCGTGTCAACCACCCTACGCTGGTAAGGGCATATTACGGTCATAATATCGTTACCTACTTGAATCGATTTTACGCTATCCCGCATGGGGCTGGTAAGGTAGATTTCATACTGGGTGAGCACAAACATCATCCCGCCGTTAAGACGGCAGATACGGAAGAAGAGTTAAAGACCATGATCGATGACTCCACGCTACGGGTGATATCGACGTACAATGACCACCAGATAATTAAATACGGGAGGTGTTTCTATGGTCTGCCCAAGTCCATAGGATACGTTGACCTCTTTGACGCCAGCGAGCGAAATAAGATACAGGTGCTCAAGGCAAAGACACAGAGCGGCCTGGAGCTACTCATAGATGACCTGGGAGCGTGCTTCCTGGAAGATGACAACTCCGAGGCGGCTAATCATCCAGCAGAAGGACAAGACAGCGCTGATAATGCCCGCTCACAACAGCAACCAGACGCTGACAATATAGCCCAACCCAAAGAACTCTCACATGAGGAGCTGACAGATGTGGAGTACGGCGGCTGGATGCCCATCTTCAGGAGGTTTGGCGATTGTGGTAATCACCCGCAGTTTCGACATTTAGAGTCCTCCCCCGATGGCTACAAATTCGTGTACTCAAGGCCACAAACGAATGACAAACAACTCGGCATATTAGATTTATTGTTGATTCGTCTAGTTAAGCTGTGGCGGATGTTGATGCTTATCGTACCGGTGTTAACGCTGTTTTTCGCCTCTTTGATACGTGGGGCAAGGCTCAGGCCAATCGTCGAGTTTATCTCAAACCGCGGGATTCGCTCTCAACTGATGATGCCGCGCAAGTCCAGACTTGTGTTTCTACCCAGCGTGCCCTTCACCTACGGACAAACCCCCTGGGTAATGGAGGTTGAAGATACCACATCCATGTTCTTTCCATCTCTGCACAACGGCAGGACAAAAGACCTGGATATTACAACGTCCCCGTATTATCCCATACTCAAGGCCGTGCTGGAGCTAGGCAGTTGCCGGGGGATAATCACCCACGTGAGGTCCACGGCTGAGAGCATCCCCGTGATCTTTAAGAATCCAGAACTGGCCAGGAAGATAACCTATATACCCCTGGGAGTCAAAATACCGCAGAAGTTTTTTATCAGGAAGAGCTATAACTGTGTAAATCTGCTGTTTACGACCTCGTGGCACCAGAACCCTGAGAGCTTTTTCCTCAGGGGTGGTCATGACCTGCTTGAGGCATATAGCATCCTGCAACCGCACTACCCCAACCTGCGTATGATCCTCAGAACCAGCCTGCTGTCAAACATGGATGACCGCTACATTGACATCATCAACGGCTGTAACGTGCGCCTGATCGATACGTACCTCTCAAACAGGGATATGCAGATACTCCAGGACCAGGCCGATATATACGTGCTGCCCTCGGCACGGATCCACGTGGTGTCCATCCTGCAAGCCATGGCCAATGGCCTCGCCGTGGTGGTCTCCGATGGCTGGGGCATCGAGGAGTACGTCGTAAATGGCTACAACGGGATAGTGCTAAAGGGGCGCTACGGAAAGGTCTCCTGGATTGACCCGCAATCTGGTATGCTCAAGGAGGACTACTCCCACATGTTTCAGCCAGACCCGGTGATCGTAAACGGTCTTGTCGGGAGTCTCTCAGCCCTCATCGAAAACAAGCAGCTCCGCGACAGGCTCGGCAGAAACGCAAGGCAAGACGTAAAAAACAAATACAACGTGGAAAACTGGAATAAAGGCCTCAAGACAGCCTTCGACATGGCCCTGAACAAAAAAGACAAGAAAGAGAAAAAGGGGGGCGGCGCTGCCCCCCCCTCGACCCCCCCTGCAAGGGGACCAGTCCCCTTGACCCCATAATGCTCAATGCCAATGCTATGATTATTTATATCAGGTTTAAATAACACCATTATGAAGGTATTAAATTACGACAGGGTTGTCCGCGGCGTTGGTGGCAGAAGGGATGCCCATAAGAGGGCGGTTGCAACTGACCAATCCCTCAGCTCGATAACCATCCACAAGGCCAATCAGAGGCAGGAAAGACCCATTGTGTCAATAATCCTGCTGGACTGGGAGTGTCGGGAGCGTTATAACTCCCTGTACTGGCTCAACAGACAGGATGTCCCGCGCCACCACTACGAGCTTATCTGGATCGAGCTGTACAACCAGGTAGTGCAGGAGGTGGTGGAGCAGGTCGATTGCCACATAACATGCGGACAGACAGGCATGTATCACAAGCACCTGGGCTACAACATCGGAGTACTACACTCACGCGGCGATATCGTAACCGTCTGTGACAGCGACGCAATCTTCCCGCCTGATTTTATCAGTTCGATAACCAGCTCGTTTGATTATGACGCGGATAAGGGCTGTCAACGCTCCCTGGTACTGATGCACCACGAGATGAGGTCATCCTTCCTGTACCCGGAGGGCCTGAGGGAGATCGAGGACGTAAAGGACAAGAGGAGGTGGAAGTGGTGGCCATTAAATCCCAATGCCGGGGCGTGTATGTCCGTGAGTAAGGCCGACGTTATTGCCTATGGCGCCTTCGATGAGCATAGTTCCTACAGGGGATACCTCTGTGGTCCATACGAATTGGGATGGCGGCTGATCAACGCAGGCAGACCAGAGATATGGTACGACCACATGGTCACGGCCCTGTGGCACTACGCACATCCAGACCCAGTGGGGGTAAACGGGCTGAGGGCATCTATTAAGATCATATTCGAAAACACCTATCCACACGTTGATCTCCATGCCATAAAGGCGGTAGAGGCGTTTTCTACCGGCAGGATGCTCCCCCTCAAAGAAAACCCCAGGATATTTGACATGCGCATGAAGGACAGGGTAATCGGTACCACCTTTGAGGAAAGATACTGCGACATGACAGGCCCCGATGGCTTTCCGCAGTGGCTGCTGTGGTGCATGACTATAGAGCTCTTTATTGCCCTGTCTATGCAGGTCATCGTGGTGAACATCCTAAGACCCGCACTGATAAAGACGTTAAAGCTGTTATTGGGTAAGACGCTCTATAAACGCCTCAGGACCCTGGTCTATGGAGACTACGAAGAGATCGATATCAACGCCATGCCCGAGCTCATTGACTCCTATCTGACATATAACATTATCGAATTCCGGGGTGTCCTCTACTGTATTCCCATGTCCCTGGGAAACGTTGACTTTAAAGACAAAAAACAACGCAACCGTAAGGAAATCATCACAGGCACAACCATCGAGGAGGCTAAGGTCAAGATCGAGGAGTCGGGTCGCTTTGATCCGGAACTGGTAAGTTCGGTTGAGCAGTACAATATCATCAAGTATGGCAAGATGTTCTATGCCCTGCCAATGTCCCTGGGACAGATCGACTTCACCAACGAAACACAGCTCCAGCAGCCTGAGATACTTAAAGGTAACAGCTACGATGAGGTCTTCAGGTTAATCGAGGAAGTCAATAACCTTATCCCCGCCTATGTATGCCTTCACGAGGGCTATTACATATTAAAGTACAGATATAGCTTCTACGCCATCCCTATGCCGATAAAAAAGACAGATGACGATAGCGATTCTAAGTACGAGCATACCCTAAGGGCAAAGACAAAGGAAGAGTTACTCCAGTTGATAGACCACAAAGAGGTGATTAATTGCGCAACCCTCCAGGATGTAAAGGGCGCCATTGACGATGTTGGCCTTATTCACCCCAGGCTGATTTATATACTTGAAAGCTATAATGTGATCAGGTACAACAGGCTCTTCTATATCTTGCCAACATACATGGGCGAAATAGACTTCAGCGATGAAGCACAGCTCCAACACAAGGAGATATTTACAGCCGCTACCTACGACACAGCCTTAACTATTGCCCAGAAAAGAAACAGCCTCATCCCTAAACTTATCGGGTCTTATGAAAGCTATAATATCATCACATACAACGGCTTCTTCTATATCCTGCCGGCATCCATGGGTGAAATAGACTTCAGCAATAAAAAACAGCGGCAACATAAGGAGATATCTACGGCTGCTACCTACGACGAGGCCTTGATTATCGCCAGGGAAAGAGATGACCTCATCCCTAAACTTGTCGGGTCATATGAAAGCTATAATATCATCACATACAACAGGCTCTTCTATATCCTGCCTGCATCCATGGGTGAAATAGACTTCAGCGATGAAGAACAGCGGCAACACAAGGAGATATCTACAGCCGCTACCTACGACGAGGCCTTGATTATCGCCAGGGAAAGGGAGGACCTCATCCCTAAGCTTATCAGCTCCTATGAGAGCTATAATGTCATCACATACAACAGGCTCTTCCATATCGTACCAACATCCATGGGTGAAATAGACTTCAACGATGAAGAACAGCGGCAACATAAAGAGATATATACAGCCGCTACCTACGAGGAGGCCTTGATTATCGCCCAGGAAAGAAACGACCTCATCCCTGCGCTTATCTGCTCCTATAAACACTACAATGTCGTCAAGTACAAAAAAATAATGCACGCAGTCCCCTCCTCCGCCGGCAACATTGACTTTACCAGCGAAGAACGACTCAACCGTGAAGATATCCTCAAAGGCGCTACACAACAAGAGATAATCAGCCTTATAGAAGAGGCCTGCCGATTTATCCCGGAACTGATCGATTCGGTTGAGAACTACAACGTGATCAAGTACAACAACCTCTTCTATGGTCTGCCGGCATCCCTGGGCAAGATCGACTTCAGCGATAACAACCAACTGCAAAACGATGAGATAATTATCGGCGGCAGCCAGGACGAGGCCTTATATATAATCCATGAAACCCTTAATCTCTTACCTGTGCTTGTCTGCCCCTATGAAAACTATAATATCGTGAAATATAGCAACCGCTCCTTACAGTTGCTGGGCAGGCATAGCTTCCATGCTATACCAAAATCGCTGGAAAGGGCTGATTTCATCTACAAGCCCAGCCACTGTAAGGAGCGAATCCGATCTTCTGTCCACTATCAAGACATCCTGAGGGAAAAAACAGAGCAAGAAATGCTAACACTCCTTAGTCGTAATGACGTACTCAATGCCCCCTCATACGAGGAATTAAAGGGCATGATCGACGCAATTGGCCGCTTCACCCCGGAACTGATAGATTCCTTCGCAGGCTATAACGTGGTCAGATATAAGAAGCTGTTCTATGGCCTGCCAAAGTCCCTTGGAGGCATCGATTTCACAGATCAAACCCAAACAGACAACGACAAGATCATTAAACGCGCCCTATACGACAATGTCCTGACCTCAATCCAACAACGTGACGATGTCGCCCCTGAGCTCCTCTGCTCCTATGAACACTATAACATCGTCATATACAAAGGCGTCCTCTACGCCGTCCCCCAATTGCTTGGAGCCGTAGACTTCTCTAACGAAGCCGAAATTAATCGCAATGAGATCCTAAAGGCAAAGACAAAAGAAGACTTACTCCACTTGTTTATGCGGATATAATGGCATTTATTATGAGTACCAGGATTGGCTATGGGTACAAGGATTGACAATGAAGGGGTCAAGGGGTCTATGACCCCTTGCAGGAGGGGTCTATGACCCCTTGCAGGAGGGGTCTGAGGGGAGGGTGGCCAGGCGTCCCCCCTTCTCTTTTTTCTTATGACAAGGAGGTAATGCAGTGGGGGATGTATGTATTTGTCGTGTTGATGTATGCCGGGGCGCTTGGTACATTTAAGGCACTGGCCTTTTACATCCCGGCCTCTCTGTGGCTTATCAGATTGATGCTAAAGAGAGAGGCAGGGTTGCGCTGGAAAGACCCCTTGTTTATTTGTATCCTGCTGTTGACGGCCTCTGCGATCGTCTCATCCCTGCTAAACGTAAATCAGGTGTCTTCGCTTATGGTGGTCAAAAAGAGCTATGTCAAGGTCGTATTGCTCTACTGCGTCATTGTAACGGCCTTCAGCGACACCACACGATTAAAGCGGCTGGCCCTTGTTATGGCCTATACGGCTGTAGTGTACATCATAGTGGCATTTTACGAGACCGGCAGGGACCTCATTAAAGAGGGACGGATTGATTACCTGGCTATCAGATATTTCGCGACAATCATCGTATATTTCTTCCCCTTTGTCCTGCTTAAGTACATAGAAGGTCAGGGACGTCAACGGATGCTGTGGATTATACCCACGGTTGCGTCGATGATGGCGCTCGTTATTATCAGCGTCAGGGCGAGTTGGTTAGGCATCATAGGGATAATCGCTATCTGGATATATTTTCTCAGGGGCGCTTTTTTCAAGAGGGTTAATATTATAACGACCTCAGTGGCAGCGCTTTGTCTTGTCGTTGCCGCCCTTGTACTGTTTCCAAGCCAATATAGGCTAATAAAGGGGCATACGGTAGAGACAATCCAGATGTCGCAGAGGTTTACCCAGTGGCGGGTGTTTCTCTCGATGTCAAGGCAGCGACTGCTCTATGGTCACGGCCTTAGCGACAGTGACGCCACCGAGCACTATCGCCAATCCTTTAACAGCCTCTACGGAAGATACCCAACAAAGGACGAACGTACCACGGCACACAATCAATTCCTCACAATCCTGTATCAACATGGGATAGTGGGCCTTGTCATCTATATAACTACCATAGGGACCGTATTGACAAGCCTCTACAGACGGGTTATCGCCGAGGGGATCAGTGGTGATTCATACGTGGGAATAGCCATCTTTTCGGCAATCATGGGTGAATACGTACTGCGCACACTCTTTGAGGATAGAAACATTATACCCCTTGGCTTCTTGATCGGCATGACGGGCGCCTTTACCTCAGAAAAAAAGGAGGGCTTTGCCCTCCCTCTTACCGGATGACGGTATTCTATCCGGTGCCTGAGTTTATATTTGCTACACAGGCCAGGTTTATACAGATCATAAACACCGCCAACTCTATTGCCAAGGCTGGTCATGTGGTCAGACTGATCTGCGGCAAGCAGATGGGACAGCACGCCAGCGACATATTCAGGTACTACGACCTCAGTCCTCACCCAGACCTCAAGATGGTATTTCTACCAATTATGAGGAGAAACATACCCTTCTTCCCATTTTCATTTGGGATGCTGTTCAAGGTTACGTTGTTTTTTTACCTGCTGCTAAATGCCGGCAGGGGGGTTATCTTTGTCAGACATCCTAAGCTTGCCGCCTCCTTAATCAGGGTCAGGGGGCTTGTTAATATGCCGGTTATATTTGAGGCACACGAGATATTTCACCTTACCACGGAGAGGGTAAACAAACAACGTAGTTTACAACAGATGGAATCCTACATCTATCACCATGTTGATGGCGTCATTACCATATCAAACCTCCTGAGGGAGGAGCTGCTGCAGGTGTTTCAGCTTAAGGACAAACCAATCATCACGATCCCAAATGCCGTCAAGGGCGAACTCGTAGATAATACCACGGATGCTGACAATATCGCAAGAGAAGGCCTGCTCTATGCCGGAGGGCTTTACCCCTGGAAGGGGGTTGATACCTTGATCAAGGCGATGGTGTTTATCCCCGATGAGGTATTAACAATAGTTGGCGGTGGTAGCAGGTTAGACGAATTGAAACAACTCGCCGCGGAGATTGGGGTATCAGACAGGATTAACTTTACAGGATACGTTGAGCAGATTCAGGTCATTAAGTATATGTCCCGCGCCAGGATTGCTATAATCCCCAACATCCTGCACAAACCCTCAATCCACTCCTCACCACTAAAGATGTTTGAGTTCATGGCCATGGGACTTCCCATTGTGGCCTCCAACATCCCGGGCATAACGGATGTCCTCACGGATAGGGTCAATGTGTTGCTGTTTGAACCGGGCAACGTCAGACAATTGGCATCCTCAGTCAAGAGCCTCCTTGATGACCCACTATATGCTAACGAAATTGCCAACAACGCCAAGACCCTTGCCAGCGATTATACCTACGACAAGCGCTCAAGGCAGATCATGGATTTCATAACAAACGTAGTCGCTCATGGGTAATTTAAGATGCTTACAAAAATTTAGTATACAAGTGCAATATTGAATATAAGCATGCGTTGTGAGCAAGGTATAATGGGGTCAAGGGGACTGGTCCCCTTGCAGGGGGGGGCGAGGGGGGGGCGGAACCGCCCCCCTTTTTTTCCCTTTTCTAAAGATGATTAAAAAGCTGCCTGTTTCTGTTGTGATTGTGACCAAGGACGAGGAGGTCAACATCGAGGGTGCGCTCAAGAGTGCTCAGATGGCGCAGGAGATCGTCGTTGTCGATGACTACAGCACGGATAGGACGGTAGAGATTTGCAGGGCATACAACGCCAGGGTGTATCAGAATCATTGGCAGGGGTTTGCGCAACAGAAGCAACTGGCGATAGATTACGCACAGGGGCCCTGGGTCTTTCTACTTGACTCCGATGAGAGGTTGACCCCAGCCCTTGTGGAGGAGTTACGCCAGGTGATCCGTGAGCCGACACATGATGGTTTTTACGTCCCGAGGAAGAACTTCTTCCTCGGCAAGTGGATAAGACACAGCGGATGGTGGCCGGATCACACCCTGCGGTTGTTTAAAAAGGACCGTGCCCACATGCACCAGCGTCAGGTACACGAGAAGGTGATCCTCGATGGCGGGGCAGGTAAGTTGCGTAATCCCATTGAGCATTACTCCTACCGCGGTATCTCGGACTTCATCAAGCGGATGGACACCTACACGACCCTCTCTGTTGAGGAGATCACCGGGATTGCAGTTAAGGCATACATCTTTGCCTTTACGATCAAGCCCCTTGCGACGTTTATGAAGATGTATGTCCTGCGCCTTGGGATCCTCGATGGTATGCGTGGGTTTATCCTGGCCGCGCTGTATGCCTTCTACACGTTCTTAAAGTACCTCAAGGCCTGGGAAAAAGAAAGAGAGAAATAAAAAAAAAGGGGGGACAGAGCCGCCCCCTTTCTTTCTTTTATTTTTTATTCAATCTGCCATTGGGGGGGGAGTGTTTTTGTGGTGTAGCCTTCGTTGGCTATCCTTACGCCATCCATGAGGTATATGTAGACATCGCCGGTTGTGGTGTTTTGCCAGAGTATGTCGGCCTTGCCGTCTCCGTTGTAGTCTCCGACTTTTTGTATCTGCCAGTCTGCCGATATAGCGCGTCTTACATAACCGCCATTGACTATATTTGTGCCATCCATCAGCCACAGGTAGAGGTCGCCAGTAGTGGTGTCTTGCCAGAGTATGTCGGCCTTGCCGTCTGCGTCAAAGTCAGCAACCGCCTTTAACTGCCAATTGCCTGAGACACCCGTGACAACGTAGTCTCCTTTTGAGATGCTGGTAATATCCATCAACCAGACAAAGACAGCGCCCGTGTTGGTGTTTTGCCATATGATATCGCTCTTCTTATCTCCATTGAGGTCTGCGACAGCCTTAATCTTCCATTCTGCTCCAACGCCTCTTGCTATGTAGCCCGCGTTCTTTATATTTGCGCCATCCATTAGCCACACATATACATCTCCGTTTGAGTTTTGCCACAGTATATCTGCCTTGCCGTCTGAGTCGAAATCACCTACGGCCTTAAGAGTCCAGGCGTTGGATAATCCCCTGGTGGCGTACCCACCTGTAGATATCTTTGTCCCGTCCATAAGCCAAATATAGACGTCGCCTTGCTTGTTCTGTAACACGATGTCGCTCTTGCCATCGCCGTTGAAGTCGCCAACGCCCAAAATGACCCAATCTAATAATCCCTTAACAGCAAAGTCGCCAATGCTTATGGTGGTACCTTGCATTAACCATATGTAGACATTACCTGTTGAGATATCCCTCCACAGGGCATCGCTGGTACCGTTGCCGTCAAAGTCATACGTTGTCTTACTACTGCCACTTGGGGTAAAGGTAACCGCAACATTCTTATCCGTGGACATAGTTGTCGTGCATGTCGTGTTTGCCGCTGAACAATCACCGCTCCAGCCGGCAAAGGCTGAACCCGCCGACGGTGTTGCAATCAACGCTACCTGTGTATTTTGGTCATACGTGGCGGTGCCGACGTTGTTGTACCACGCCAGGGTCCCTGCTGATGTCGATACCGTTCCCACACCGGTACCATTTTTGGTGACGGTGAGTTTTGCTCTTGGTTGGCTGCTCAGGTTAAACGTCGCGGTGGCAGTCCTATCGGCAAGCATAGCTACCGTACATGTTGAGTCTGATCCGGCACAGTCATTGCTCCATCCGTTAAAGGCTGACCCGGGGTTGGCCGCCGCTGTAAGTATCAATGATGTGCCGGCTGTATAATATCCTAAGCCAGTCTTACCACTCCACGTGATGGTTCCCGATGATGGCGTCACTGTTCCCAGGCCATTGCCGGCCTTGATTACATTGATTTTGGCCTTTGGCTCAAACCTGGCCTCGACGTTCTTCTCCCCGGCCATCGTTAACGTGCAGGTTGACCCCGTACAGTCGCCGCTCCACCCCATGAAATCCGCGTATTGGTCTGGCACGGGGGTAAGCGTTACCTGATCGGTTGACTGATAGAAGGCTGTACCGGTGTTGTTATTGTTTGTCCATATTATCCTACCCCCTGATGGTGTCACCGTGCCTGAGGCCCTGCCCGATTTGGTTATAGTGAGTTTGTTTAGCAACTCGTTTGGAGTAAACTGCGCGGTAACAAATCTTTCATACCACGTGGAGAGCGTACAGGATAGAGCCTCTCCCTGGGGCGCGCAGTCTTTACCCCAACCTGTAAAGGAATAATCTAAATCTGCATATGCCGTCAGGGTTACATCTACCGGTGTCTTGTACGCTATCGTGCAATATAGGCCATCATCTCTACAATGAACCTGGTTGTCATTACTCACCACCGTGCCTTTGTCTCCTGGTTTTATATATACCGAAATACCACCTACCGGACAGCTAACTGTAAATGTCCAGGCAGTGCTTGTTGTCCCGGTACAGTTGGGGGTAACACTCACTGAAATAACACTGGATGTCCCAGAGAAGGAAAGCGGAACAGAGTCACTCTTGCCGACACATCCGGTATCGTATAACAGAGTGCCTTGATAATACACAAAAATTTCATCTTCTATAGTATATGTATTATAATCAAGATAAAAAGTCCCCGATGTAGCCCCCATGTCAAAGGTAAAGGATTCGGGCTTATCCGATCCCGCGTTTGTAACCGTGTTACACGTAAGGGATTTTATTATCTTTGCCTCCCCTATAACTATATAGGCATCCGTACCCCCCTCATTGTCCGATATGGAGGCATAAACGACGCCATTTTGAAAGGCAGCCTTGTTGGATATCGTCCCGTTTGTGTTCATAAAAACGGTACTGTTATCGCTGTCGTCATAATTGCCGGTGGCGGTTACTGTAAGATAGGCAGTGCTATCGTTGCTAAACCTGATCCTCGTGTAATACCACGTGTCATCCGCTATGATCGTTGAACCGCTAACAGAGCGAACCGTTGATGTATTGCCGTTTACGATCACATTGCTTGTCGTATCACCAATGCCAACAACCGCATTCATGTACCCGGCCCCATGTGCCTTCCACTTTATGTATACCTGTGAGGCTGTAAAGTCATAGGGATTTACGGTCCTCTCCAAGGCCCCCTGGTTCTTGCCATATCCATTGACCTGGATACCATCCCCTGTCGCTGATACACTTACATTTCCAGATTGGCTGTATCCAGTCCAATTGTCCAGTGTCACTGGCACAATCACGTTGCCTGCGTTAGCGTCTGTCACCAGTATTGTCAGGAGTAAGACAATAACACTTCCTAACCCCTTAATCTTTAACTTCATAATATTAACTCCTCCATAGATTCAAAGACATTGTTATAGACATCAGACTCCCAACCCCATCAGGCTCCTAACATTAGGCTCTTCGGCTTCCCCTGCGTTAAGTCCAAATATCCTTTCATAAATATCCATATTACCTTTATTAATAGCATATTTATTACGTCGCTGTCAATAGTCTACCTGTTTACCGTAAGCTCAAGCCTGCGCATTATGGGGTCAAGGGGACTGGTCCCCTTGCAGGGGGGTCTGAGGGGGGGCGGAGCCGCCCCCTTCTTTCTTTCTTCTTCTTCCCTATGACCCCAGGAGTCCTCTGTATATCACACGTAACTCGTCCCTGGTGATACCCTTTATGAGGTAGAGCGTCACGACGTAGACCAATCCACCGGCAAGAACCTCAAAGGCTATATTAAATCCGGTGGTTGCGTACAAAAATAGCGCCATGATTGCCGAGGCTGCCACGGGTTTTAACATAAACCTATGCACAGAGATGACCGCTATATCTCTAAAGACCCTGGCATACAAGACAAACCCAAGAGACTCAACCAGAAGCATCGCCATAGCACAACCCGCTATCCCAAAGCTGCCAATGAAAACGGCGTTAAGCAGGATGCTGACAATTGCCTGAGCTAAGACGACCCGTAGGTATACCCCCTGCCTGGCGCTTGCCCACAGCCCCCTTACGTAGATCATATTAAATACACCGATTGCCCCTGCCCAGAGTAAGTAGCCTAATGCCGTGCTTGCAGCATCGTATCCCCCGCCGTAGATGGTGTGAATAAGCGCCCCGGCCAACATGGAGCCGCCAACTGCCGTGGGCAACAGCAGGGTCATCGCCAACCTGGCGCTAAGGGACAGTACCACGCCAAAGGCCCCTGATCTGGCATCCACGCTGGCGCCTACGTAGTGCTTGGTGATGACGGGGTAGATGGCGTCAAAGTACACGGAGCCAAGCATGGTCAGGGGCAGGAGCAGCTTAAGGGCGCTGTTAAAGTAACCCACGGCGCTCTCCGTGCTCATAAAGCCAAGCATGACGGTATTGGCGTTGTTGACGACGAAGTTCATAAGCACCGCAACCCCTATGGGCAGGGCCTGCCATAAAGACGCCCTCCACAAAGCCCTGTCTACACCAAACTCTATATTGCCAACAACCCTCCTGAAAAACCAAAACAGACACGCCGCCGTTACCACCCCTGCCAGGAACTGGAGACAGGGTATAATGAGCAGTTGTTGAGGATTGCGTATGAGGCCAAACACCCCACCCGCATACACCGCTATCCCGGCAATCCGACCCACCGCTATGTAGTGCATCCTCTCAAGCCCTTGAAACAACCACTCTATCAAGAGGCTCGACACAAAGACACCTGCCCCATAGAGGATTATAAGGTGTCTTATCTCTGCCGGCTTTTTAATCAGTAAGGTGACCGCAACGAGCACGGCAAAACTCACCGCGGCCATAGCCAATCTCAAGGTGAGGATGTTGCCTACGTACCTGGTCAGCTTCCCCACTCCTGCGCCGGCAACCTCTCTGGTTGCGATCACGCTTATCCCCATGTCGGTACAGAGCATGAAATACCCCACGATGGCAAAGGCAAAGTTGATCTTGCCAAACCCCCGGGGACCCAGTACCCTTGCCAGGTACACAACGACAAAGAAAGAGACTGTATGCACCACCACGCCGGAGGAGAGCAGGGAGAGGATGTTTTTTACTATACGTGCCCTTGGCCTTAATGTCGGTCTTGACTGGTGCTGCAACAGCGGCAACGTCTAATCAGTCAACCTTGGCCACTTTCGCTCCCAGGCCCTTAAGCAGCGCCTCTACTGCCACGGTGAGGGCAGCCTCATCCACGGACTCGATGGTCAGCATCACGCGATGCTCGCTGTTGTGCATTATAGGATAGGAGCCGATCTTGACGCCCTTGTTGTCTCTGACTATGTCGTTTAGCATGGGGGCTATCTCGGACTCGTACTCGTTGACGTACACACGCTTAAGCAGGATTGAAGGGGCTATAAACATGTGTTCGATGACGTTGAACTTGTCCCTGAGATATTGAGGGATGCCAGGAAAGATAAAGACATTCTTGTAGCGTATCAGCGGAAACTCTAATGCCTTGTCGGTTATGAGCTCGCCCCCCTCGGGGACCTCAGCCATCTTCAGACGCTCCGGTGTCACCCTGTCCCCGTACCGACGATCCAGTATGCTACGCAGGTGTGGCTCCACCACAACCCTTACGGAAAACCCCTTTGCGATCCCCTCGATCGTCACATCATCGTGGGTTGGCCCCAACCCCCCAGAGGTAAACACATAATCGTACCTGTCCGAAAACCCCCTGACCTCCGCCGCAATTTCGTCAACCTCATCGGGTATGATACAGATGCGGCAGACGTTTACACCCCTTGCGCGCAACCCCCTCGATAAAAACAAACTATTGCACTCCTCTACCTTCCCCGAGAGTATCTCATCCCCTATTATGATTATCCCAGCCGTCATTTCCATAATCCACCAACCGCCTTCCTGTTTATTTCCATACATTGTACAATATTACCACCAGGAAATAGAAGAGGGGAAAAGAAAGAAAGGAGGACGCCTGGCCGCCCCCCTTATTCTTCTCTTGTAGTGTGACGTCAGATGCGATTGCCCTGCCCCCCCTTGACCACGTAATATTTAATATGCTATTATGCTTCAAAAGCGCGTGGAGGTTTGTGAGATGTCTGACGAGTTAGATGACCTGTTTCAGGATGGCAGTAACAGGCAAGACACACAGTTAATCGGCACCACCGGAAAGTGGAAGGTTATGATAGTTGATGACGAGGCGGGGGTGCATGAGGTGACGCTGATGATACTGAAGTCGTTCACCATTGAAAACAGGGCGCTGGAGTTCATCAGCGCGTATACGGGCAGGGAGGCAATGCAGGAGCTTGCCAAGAATCCTGATACCGCCCTTATATTCCTGGACGTGGTTATGGAAAACGACCACGCCGGACTGGACGTCGTTAAACACATAAGGGAGACACTAAAGAACAAGTTCGTCAGGATAGTCCTGCGCACAGGTCAGCCGGGATTGGCCCCGGAAGAATCCATCATCGTGGATTACGATATAAATGACTACAAGGAAAAGAACGACCTCCAGAGGCAGAAATTAATAACCTGCACGGTGGCAGCCATAAGGTCATACAGGGATCTCATGACCATAGATGGCAACCTGCACGCCCTGGAAAAGCTGGTAGAGTCATCTAAGTCGCTCTTTGATATAAAACTCATAGACAGCTTTTTCTCAGAGGTGTTGGTACAGCTAAACTCGATCCTGACCCTGGATACAAACACGGTAGGAGACGCGTACTCGATCATCCTGACAGACAACAGGATAGACGACCTCATGGTCATCAGCGGCACCGGTGTGTATGAACAGTCCAGGGACAAGAGGGTCGCCGATGTTGTCAGCGCAGACGCCCTTGCGATGATCAAGAGAGCCTTTAAGGAAAACACCGATATCTACGCCGAAAGGCAGGTCGTTACATGCCTGAAAACCGGAGACAATATCAGCAACCTGTTGTTCATAGAAAACCGTAATGTTATCAGCCAGTGGGACAAGAAGGTTATCGACATATTCTGCACCCATGCCTCGATGTACTTCGATAGCGTCAAGGAGCACAAGATGCAGCAATCCCTGCAGTTGTCCCGTGAGATACAGATGAACATGCTACCTACGGACTTCTCCTATGTCAGGGACAGATACGGGGTTGATCTGTTTGCGTTTCTGCAACCGGCAAGGGAGGTTGGCGGGGACCTGTACGACTTCTTCCCGATGGATGATGACCATCTCTGCTTCGCCATCGGGGATGTGTCGGACAAGGGGATGCATGCTGCCCTCATAATGTCTGCGGCCAAGATCACACTCAGGGCATTTGCCAAGCTATATACGTCGCCTGAGACGATCCTTGAGGCCCTCAACAAGGAGCTTTGTGCACAGAAATCGGGGATGTTCGTGACGTTCTTCCTTGGAATCATGAACATCCGCACGGGAGAGCTGGCCTTCAGTAATGCCGGCCACAATCCCCCATATCTCCTGTACGGCTCCGCTAAACCAAAGGAAATGGTGATCGAGCCCGGGTTTCCCCTTGGCGTTATGGACGATTTCACATTCGCAAAAGAGATGGTGTCGATTAAAAAGGGCGATGGCATCTTTATATACACCGACGGCATCACCGACGCCAGGGATGCAAGACAACAATCCTTTACCGCGCACCCCCTGGAGCGTCTGCTGAGTGACAACAACAACGATGGCGCAAATCACCTGGTAGAGCGCATAGTGGATGCCCTAAAGACATTCATTGGCGATGCCCCGCAGTTTGACGATATCTCAATGCTGGCATTAAAATATCTGGCTTGACTTTTTTGTGGGGATGTTAAGTACATGCAGATTGAGCATTATAGGGTCAAGGGGGCCGCGACCCCTTGCAGGGGAGCTCTGAGGAGGCCAGGAGCGTGCCTTGAGCGTAAAAGAAGGCGGAGCCGCCCCCCTTCTTTGCTTTTCTTTTCTTTTTCCTCGTATAATAAATTATGGGCAGAGGTTTATTTACTAGTAGCATAAGGTGGAAGTTTCTGGCTGTTATGGTAGGTCTTGTTGTAAGCGTTGTAGCAATAATAACTGTCATCCATATATATGCCCAGGAGGCAGCCCTGAAAAACGAGCTCAATACACACATCAGCACAATGAAGGAGGCCATGAAGGAGAGGGCAAGGGACCTTACTGATGCCCTGGAGACTATGGTTGAAGAGGCGCTGGTTACATTTGACATATCCAGCATAATCAAGCAAATGGACAAGTACGTCGAGGCGGGTAAAGACAGCGGTGAACCGGCATATATCATACTGATGGGCAATGACTCAACAGCGCTTGTTCATACCTTGAGGCCTGAATTGCGTCAGAGCAGGCTCACCGAAAAAGAGGACGTCTTTGCCATCGCCCAGCACACAAACACTGTTTACGAGTTTAAAAAGGATGAAAATGAGTATATGGAGTTTATCACTCCGGTGTACTATGCATCGCAACGCTGGGGGGTTCTGCGCATCGGTTATTCAAGCAAGAGACTTAACCGACTTATAAAAGACACACAAAATACTATTAAACTCAAGACGCATGAGATGATCATACGGTCAATTGCAGTAGCCATTATATCCATTACTATAAGCGCAATTATTGCGTTGATCTTCTCTGGCAGGCTTATAGGCCCCCTAATCAGCCTCACCAGGATGGTGGAGGAGATAGCAAAAGGGCATCTCTCAGGGGTAGACCAGATAGACATCCAATCAAACGACGAGGTTGGCGTCCTTGCCCACACCTTTGTAGAGATGACCCGTAACCTGAAGTCATCACACAAGCAGCTTGAACAATACACAAAGACTATAGAAGAGCCCACAAAGACAGAGACGGATGTGCATGATACGAGACAGACTCCTATAGTAATCAAATCTAAACATATCCATAAGTTTATCACCCTTACTAATAACATCAAGGCGCCTGTAGAGGGTTCGGCGGAGCTTAACACCGGAGCTGTCAGTTCACCCTTTGAAGAGCTCGACATTGTCTATGCGAGGCTCGATGATCTGTTCAAGCAGATAGACACGGAAGAGGACATCCCAACGGAGGTTCTTTTCCTGGCTAATATGCTGATGCATACATGCTCAATAGATGAGGACATTGCCTTAGGTACATTACTGATAAGGCAAGATACCAGATACACGATTAAACATCCATTGCATACAGCGATAGTGTGTGAGATTGTAGCCAAGAAGCTTGGGTGGTCTGCACAGGATCGTTTATCCTTGCTCTCGGCGGCCATTACGATGAATATTGCCATAATAGAGCTGCAGGAGATACTGTATAATCAAAAAGCCCCATTGACTGATAAACAGCTATCAGACATTCAAAGTCACCCTCTGGATGGCATGGAATTCCTTAAAAGAAATAATGTTACTGATGAGTTGTGGTTAAATGCCGTCCTGCAGCACCATGAAAGCATAGACGGCAAGGGTTATCCCAAAGGGCTTGCGGGGAAAGATGTGTGTGGAGCTGCCCGCATTGTCTATCTGGCTGACCTGTACTGTACAGAGGTAACGGGACGCAACTATCGCCGCCAGCTCTCCCCGGCAGTTGTCGTGAGGGATATATTTATCAACAAAGATCAAAAGTTCGATGTGGATGTGGCAAAGGCCTTTATGAATAACCTTGGTTTCTATCCTCCTGGTTCGTTTGTAAAGCTCAGGAACAATGAAATAGCGATAGTGACACAACGTACAGAGAAGGCAAATGCCCCCATCGTCCACACCGTTGTAAATAGCAATGGTGTCCAGCCGTTGACCCCGCTGCGCCGTGACACCAGGATAGACGAATTCTCCGTGACAGCTATTGCCCCCCCTGTTGAGGTCAACCGGTATCAACTATGGGGCCACGGTGTGTTAAAAAGAACTAAGGCAACAAGGATAAAGCCTGTTTGATGACCAGAGACTTCAGCATAAGGTGGAAGTTTCTGGTTGTTGCGGTATGTCTTGTTGTGAGCGTTGTGGCAATAATGACTGTCATCCACATATCTGCCCAGGAGGCAGCTCTGAGAAACGAGCTCAATACACACATCAGGACAATGAAGGAATCCATGAAAGAGAGGGCAAGGGACCTCGCTCATGGGCTGGAGGCTACGGTTGAGGAGGCACTGGTTACCTTTGACATATCCAGCATAATCAAGCAAACGGACAAGTCCGTCAAGGCAGGTAAAGAGAGCGGTGAACCGGCATATATCATACTGATGGACAATGACGCAACGGCGCTTATTCATACCTTGAAGCCTGCATTGCGTCAGGGCAGACTCACTGACAAAGAGGACTTGTTTGCCATTGCCCAGCATCAGGAAACCATCAACGGGTTTACGAAGAATGAAAATGAATATATGGAGATTATCACTCCGGTGTACTATGCATCTCAACCCTGGGGGGTTCTGCGTATCGGTTATTCAAACAAGAGACTTAACCAACTGATAAAGGATACGCAAGATACGATTAAACTCAGGACGCAAGAGATGATCGTCCGGTCAATTGTAGTAGCCATTGTATCCATTATCATAAATGCAATTATTGTGTTGTTCATCTCTGGCACGCTTACAGGCCCCCTTATCAGCCTTACCAAGACGGCTGAGGAGATAGCGGAAGGACACTTCTGGGCGGCAGACCAGATAGCCGTCAGTTCAGAAGATGAGGTAGGCATCCTGGCGCGTACCTTTGTAGAGATGACCCATAAACTGAGGTCATCACACGAGCAGCTCGAACAATACAACAGGACCCTTGAGGCCAGGGTAGAAGAACGGACAAAAGAACTCCACGAAATCAACGAAAACCTCCAAAGCGAGCGTAACCGCCTTGAGGCCGCCCACAAAAAGATCACCGACTCTATCGCATACGCCTCCATGATACAAAACTCGTTACTGCCGCAGGACTCTATCATTTGCAAATACTTTAGCGAACACCTTGTCATCTGGCAACCCAAGGACATCGTTGGAGGCGACATCTATATATTCGACGAGTTTAGGGATGGGGATGAGTGTATCGTCTCCGTGATAGACTGCACGGGGCATGGCGTGCCTGGAGCCTTTGTCACGATGCTGGTAAGGACCATCTGGGCTAACGTGGTAGACAGTATAAACACCGATAATGGCGGCTGCGCCCCTGGAAGGATATTTTCGATGTTTAACAGGTCTATCCGTGAGCTACTAAAACAGGATGTTGTTGACAGCCCCCGCCACCAAGTACGACTTGGAGCGGTAAAGAACAGTAATGAGCAAGTCCAACAGAGTAACGTGGGGTTTGACGGGGGCGTGTTTTACTTGAATCGCAGACGCGGCATCGTCAGATATGCCGGGGCCAACGTCCCTCTCCTTGTGTGCAGGCAGGGACATGTCGATATTATCAAGGGGGACCGGCAGGGCGTGGGGTATAAGAACTCTAATCCCGACTACGTTTATCGCGACATCGAGCTTAACGTTGTGCAAGGCGACATGTTCTACATCACCACCGACGGCTATATAGATCAAAACGGCGGCGATAAGGACCTGCCATTTGGCAGGAGTCGCCTGGTATCAATAATTAAAGACAACTGGCATAGACCAATGTCAGAGCAAAGGGATGCCTTTTTAGTCCAGCTCAGTATCTTTCAGGGGCAAGCTGACCGCAATGATGATATAACCGTAGTTGGACTCAAGATATGACAGGATTGAGAATTAATGGGTCAAGGACACTGGTGCCCTTGCAGGGGAGGTAAAGGAGGGGGCGGAGCCACCCTCCTTGCAGGAGGATTGCATAATGAGCTGGTTGTACAACTTGAAAACTGAAACGAAGATGATAATGGGCTTTTTGATTATCAGCGTTATAACCGCGATAGTTGGAATTGTTGGGGTTATGAACATGGGGACGATGAAATCTATGACAGATGAGATGTATAAAAAGGAGCTGATGGCGATCTCTTACATCAAGGAGGCAAAAATTGACCTCGTGTACATACACCGCAATGAGAAAAACTATATCATCTCAATGACAGACGATGAGCGGCAATATTATATCAAGAGACTTGGGAAATACTGGGGACTGTTCAGGAAAAATCTGACCGATACAAAGCTGCTTATTTATAGTGAAAAAAGCAAAGAGCTATTCGATAAACTTGACAGTGCGATATCAGATTGGGAAAAGGTTCATAGGCAGGTTATAGAAACGGCATCAAAAGAGGAACTTACAGAGCCACGGCAATCGGTCTCCCTATCCTTTGGATTAGCCAGACAGGATATCCAGATTGTTGATGATACACTCGGAGAGATATCCAATATGAACAAGTACTATGCCAAGGCATTCGCTGATGAGACAGAGTGGATATACCACAGCAGTCGTATCTTCATGATAGGATTGATTATAATAAGCGTCGTCTTTAGTATGATATTGGGGGTATTCATATCCAAATCAAAAAGCAAACCCTTGATGATAATGGGCTTTTTGATTATCAGCGTTATAACCGTTATACTTGGAATTGTTGGGGTTATGAACATGGGGAAGATGAACTCTATGACAGAGAAGATGTATAAAAAGGAACTGATGGGGGTTTCCTACATCAAGGAGGCAAAGATTGACCTCGTGTACATACACCGCAATGAGAAAAACTACATCATGTCAGTGACAGACGATGATCGGCAGTATTATAAAAAAAGACTTGCGAAATACTGGGGTCTGTTCACGGAAAATCTGACCAAGACAAAGATGCTTATTCATAGTGAAAAAAACAAGGAGCTATTCTCTATACTTGAGTGTGCGATATCAGATTGGGAAAAGGTTCATATGGAGGTTATAGAAACGGCATCGAAAGAGGAATTTACAGAGCCCCGGCAATCAGTCTCTCTCTCATTTGGATTAGCCAGAGAGAAGATACAGGCTGTTGATGATACACTCGGAGAGATATCCAATATGAACGAGCACAATGCCAGGGAATTTGCTGATGAGGCAGCGAGGATATACAACAGCAGTCGTACCTTCATGATAGGGTTGATTATAGTGAGCGTCGTCTTTAGTATAATATTGGGGGTATTCATATCCAATTCAATAAGCAAATCCTTGATGGTCAAGGCGGCTGAGGGGATTGGCCAGGGTGATCCAAGTGTCAGCGACGGGTATAAATCGGGGGATGATGTTGGCACACTTGCCGTGGCATTTACAGAGATGACCCGAAAACTAATGAGCGGGTTTTACAACTTGAAAACTGCAACGAAACTGATAACAGGCTCTTTGACTATCAGCGTTATCGCCGCTATACTTGGAATTGTTGGGGTTATAAACATGGGGACGATGAACTCCATGACAGAGCAGATGTATAAAAAGGAGCTGATGGGGATTTCTTACATCAAGGAGGCAAAGATTGACCTCGTGTACATACACCGCAATGAGAAAAACTACATCATGGCAATGACAGACGAGGATCGGCAATATTATAAAAAAAGACTTGGGAAATACTGGGGGCTGTTCAGGAAAAATCTGACCAGGGCAAAGCTGCTTATTTATAGTGAAAGAAACAAGGAGCTATTCTCTATACTTGAGTGTGCGATATCAGATTGGGAAGAGGTTCATACGCAGGTTATAGAAACGGCATCGAAAGAGAAACTTACAGAGGCACGACAAGCAGCCTCTCTCTCATTTAGATTGGCCAGAGAGAAGATCCAGGCTGTTGATGATACACTCGGAGAGATATCCAATATGAACAAACTCAATGCCCAGGAATTCGCTGATAAGACAGTGAGAATATACAACGGCAGTCGTACCTTCATGATAGGGTTGATTATAGTGAGCGTCATCTTTAGTATGATATTGGGGGTATTCATATCCAATTCAATAAGCAACCCCCTGAAGGATATGGTCAAGGCGGCTGAGAGTGTTGGCCAGGGCGATCTAACTGTCAGCGTCGGGTATAAATCGAGGGATGAGGTTGGCACACTTGCCGTGGCGTTTACAGAGATGACCCGGAAACTGAGCCTATCACGGCAGCAGCTTGAACAATACAGCGAAAATCTCAAAGACGAACGTAACCGGCTTAAGGCAGCCAACAAAAAGATCACCGAATCTATCCAATACGCCTCCATGATACAAAACTCGTTACTGCCGCAGGAGGTTATCATCTGCAAATACTTTAGCGAAGATTTCGTCATCTGGCAACCCAAGGACATCGTTGGAGGCGACATCTATATAGTCGACGAGTTTAGCGAGGGGGATGAGTGTGTCATTGCCGTGATAGACTGCACAGGACATGGCGTGCCAGGGGCCTTTGTCACAATGCTGGCAAGGACCACCTGGGCTAACATGGCATACGGTATAAACACCGATACGGACAGTATCTCCCCTGGAAGGATATTTTCGATCCTTAACAAGTCTATCCGTGAGCTGCTAAAACAGGACGCGGTTGAAGGCCCCCGCAACAGTAAGGAGCAAGCCCAACAGATTAACGTGGGGTTTGAGGGGGGCTTGTTGTACTTCAATCGCAAACACGGCATCGTCAGATATGCCGGGGCCAACGTCCCTCTCATTGTATGCAGGGAGGGACATGTCGATATTATCAAGGGGGACCGGCAGGGCGTGGGGTATAAGAACTCTAATCCCGACTACGTTTATCGCGACATCGAGCTTAACGTTGTGCAAGGCGACATGTTCTACATCACCACCGACGGCTATATAGATCAAAACGGCGGCGATAAGGACCTGCCATTTGGCAGGAGTCGCCTGGTATCAATAATTAAAGACAACTGGCATAGACCAATGTCAGAGCAAAGGGATGCCTTTTTAGTCCAGCTCAGTATCTTTCAGGGACAAGCTGACCGCAATGATGACATAACCGTAGTTGGACTCAAGATATGAGGAGAATATGATAGATAAAATCCAATTTATAAAACACGGCCTTGAAAAGGAAGGGATAATCGTCAGTCTCAGCGGGATGCTCTCTCATTCTATAATAGCGAGCGTTGCCGAGGCCATTGAAGAGAGCCTCGAAACACTGGGGATGAACAACAAACTTGTCAACAACGTCTTTTCCATATTTATAGAGATGGCCCAGAATCTCATAAATTATACCAAAGACAGAGATAACGATGTCAACAACATCCATAAGGACTCAGGGATCATCTTGGTAGGATACGACAAGAAGGAAAGGCGATATTTCGTTGCAAGTGGCAATACCATATCGGCAAGCGATAAGGCCAGGATACACGACAAGATAGAAAATATCATAAGCATGGACAGCGCCGCCCTCAAAGACTATTACCGTAAGCTCCGTAAATCGGGACAAGATGCACACAGTAAAGGAGCAGGCCTTGGCTTTGTTGAGATGCAGCGTAAGGCCTCCGCCCCACTTAAGTACAGCATCGACGACATTAACGAAACAGAGGCCTTTTTTTCGATAAAGGCAGAATTATGGGAGGTATAATAAAATTTATGGATAATCTGAACATAGAGGCCACCAAGGTCTCGCCAAGGATAGCGTTTAATGCAGAGACGGGTGTCATGGAACTCAGCGGAAAGTCCTATCCCGAAAACACCTTCGACTTCTACAGACCCGTGATGGCCTGGTTGAAGTCATATTTTGAACAGGCCATCACTACACAGGTGGTATTTAATCTCAGGATCGTCTATTTTAACAGCAGCAGCTCCAAGCTCCTCTACGACATGTTTGACCTGATCGAGGAGGCGCAGGGCAGGGGGTATGAGATAGTCATAAACTGGATATATGACAAGGACAACGAAAGCGCAGAGGAATCCGGGATGGATTTCAAGGAGGACTTCGAGTCCTTGCGTTTTAATATGGTTATAGGATAAAATGACAGCATCATGGCAGACAAAGACGAGTTAATCCATAAGGCCGAAGAAATTACCAAAGACGATACCAACACGCCTGAGGTAAGGGAGGTCGTGGCAGGGCTATTGAAGAATTACGACAAGACTGCCCACCGCCTCGACAGGATCACAAAGATCAGCGACCGTCAGCAAAGGGAGGTCCTCGAGGTCAACGAAAAACTCAATCAGGCCTATGAGGAGCTTAAGCAGAGTCAGGATCGCCTGGTGCAGGCCGAGAAGATGGCCTCTTTAGGGCAGCTCGTCGCCGGCGTTGCCCATGAGATAAACACCCCGGTTGGCATAGCCGTAAGCGCCGCATCGCAATTGCAGTACCTGACAAAGACCATCGCAACCAATATCGCCAACAAGACCGCAAAAAAGGACGACCTGTTCCAGTACATGCACAACGCCGAGGAATCGAGCGACCTGATCCTTGCCAACCTCCAACGTACCAGCGACCTCGTAAGGAGCTTCAAGATGGTCTCTGCCGACCAGACCTCACACGAAAGAAGGATATTTAAGGTCAAAGAGTACGTGGAAAGCGTAATCATGAGCCTAAGACCCAAACTAAAGTTGACCTCCATAAAGGTGGAGATAAAATGCCCCCCCGATATCGAAATGGACAGTTATCCGGGGGCGCTTGCACAGGTGTTGACGAATTTTGTAATAAACGCCCTCATGCACGCCTATGACGATGGCGCTGCGGGCACTATCCTGATAGATATCTATAAGGATGATACATTCGTCGTCATTAACTTCACAGACGATGGCAAGGGCATTGCCCCGGAGAACATGGGTAAGATATACGACCCCTTCTTTACGACAAACAGGGCGCGGGGAGGGACTGGGCTTGGCCTGCACATAATCTACAATACAGTAAGCCAAACACTCAAAGGCACCATCGAGTGTCAGAGCACCGTGGGCAAAGGAACTACCTTTATCGTTAGAATCCCCTGTGATACAAAAGAAGAAGAAAAAGAAAAAAACGAAGAAGACAAGGAGGGCGGCGCTGCCCCCTCCTTGACCTCCCCTGCAAGGGGTCCAGACCCCTTGACCCCATAATGCTTGTGGCTGATAATCCTTTACAGAAGTCAACAACATTTACAAAATGCCATTGCTAAAATTCAATACTAAAATGCAAAAATGCGCCCAAAATGCACCCATCTCGCTTGGAAACTGGCATAAAAACAGGCCAAAAGACAGTATAAGAGGTCTGCTGTAGTTAGTGTGTGGCCATGAATCCGTCTGTTAGCGATAAGGCTCAACGGCTCTTTGAATACATAAGGCAGGTATTTTCTATCGATCTGCCGGTAGAGAGGGATGTAGCGAGCTATAGCGTTGAGCTATGGTGGCAGGGCGATATCCCCGTGTGTCAGAGCTGCATGGTGAGGCCATTTCACAACGGCGACAACGCCACCGAATCGGACGACGCCGAGCCCTGGTTTTCGGTAACCAAGCACTCATATGACACCCCACCGCCACTGCCGGCAGATTTGCAACAATGGGTTGGCTCTATAAACAATCCCACCAAAAGGCCTCAACCGATGTCGCCACCCGACCCTGCCACTGTAAGGAGCGTTACCGACCCTGCGACTGTAAGGAGCGTTACCGACCCTGCGACTGTAAGGAGCGTTACCGATCAATACACGTGCTTTGACGACGACCCCGAGCGTCCAGCCTCCCTGGCCAGATACATAGAACAACAGTGGCTCCCCTGGGCCGAGGGCGTCTTACCCCAGCACCGGGCAAACGCCATCTATGACCAGTTGTTTGCCCTGCGTCAGCGGTTAAACATAGAGGGCGACCGCCTGGAGATCATGTGGGGACACCTGTTTCTCTCCTGGCGGCACAGTGACAACAACACCATCTACCACCCCCTGTTGCTTACCCCGATGAACCTGAACTTCGACCCCAATAAACGCACTATCACCCTCACCCCGTCTCAGACCACACCGACAAGGATGGACATAGACTGCCTGTTAGACCTGTCCTACCCACATAAGACCGAATTGATAAACTACCTGGCAGAGATGAATTCATCAGATTCGCTCCTTACAGTCGCTGGGTCAGATTCGCTCCTTACAGCCGCTGGGTCGGATTCGCTCGCTGGGTCTGTAAACGTCGCCAACGACAACAACAACGCGCTGGATTGCTGGGACAACGCCGCCATGAGGCACATGGCCTTAAGGATCACCGGATTACTCAGCACCGCCGCTGCCTCAGTTGCTAATCGCTATGAGGACGCTCCCCTGGCAAGGCCTGACTTACAGGATGAGCCTACTATCTATAATGCCCCCGTCATATTTGTCAGACGGCGCACGCTACGCCTGTGGGTGGACGATGCCAATAAGGTAGCTCAGTCAATAACAGATAACTATGAGATACCATTTATAATACGCGCCCTGTTAGGAGATAACCCACCGATGTTAGATGAAGATAACAACCCTGACAAGGATGGCGGTGAGCTATTACTTCCCCTGCTATTTAACGATCAACAAGAGGAGATAGTCAAGAACCTGACAACCCACTTTGGCGTCCTCGTCCAGGGACCGCCGGGGACGGGCAAGAGCCACACCATAGCCAACATAGTCAGCTCGCTGCTGGCACGGGGAAAGACGATCCTCGTAACGAGTCAGACGGAAAACGCCCTCAGGGTCCTGAGGGACTACCTGCCCGATGGCATAAAGAGCCTCTGTGTCAGTCAACTGGGCAACGACACCGAATCCAGGCGGCAGTTGAGCGAGGCAATAGAGTCAATTGGCAAACAGTATCATCAACAAAACAGCCCCGTTGCCAAGGATAATGCCGAGGATAATATTGCCCGCATATTAGAAGAATTATCCGCCCTGCGACAGCAACATATACAGATCGTCAACCAGTTGCGGCAGTGGAGCGAGCTTGACTCAAGCGCCATCACCATAGACGGCGTGATGCTAAAGGCGCTGGATGCAGCAAAGGAGTGTTCCGAACAGCAACAACAGTGCAACTGGTTTGTCGATGTCTTATCGCCTGATACAGGGCCACCACTGACCAATCAACAACTTACACAGATGTGCAACGCGATAAAGGAGATATCACCGCAAGATAAACTTGCTTGCTCCCAATATCTACCGCAATTGAAGCAGTTGATGAGGCCGGAGGACTTTACAGTAGAAGTCCGTAGACTGCACGGTCTTAGATTAATGGCCTCAGAGACTCAGCAACTGAGGGATATGTGGGGTCAAGGCCTGAAATTGGCACAGGAGCAGGATATACTAAGGGCATTGACCCTTATTGAGGAGTCGTTGTTGTCACTTAAGGAGCTTACAGAGCCGTGGCAAACAGTCATTGCTGAATTGATATCGACAGCGGAGGGTCAAAACAGGCTGTGGAAGGAGTTTCTGACAAACTTAAGGAATCTCTTTGAGACAACCCTCCAATCGTATCAGGTGGCTCAAGCCTATAAAGTAGGGTTAGTGGATATTATTGCAGTTGACATAGATATCTTTGCTGCCTTGGAAGAGCTTCAGGGGCTTGTCAGTAACGGGAAAAACCCGGCGGCATGGTTTACGCGGTTGACTATGTCTAAGACCGCAAGATTTGTATATGATACGGTTGCGATAGACGGTTTTCCGTTAAACATCATCGATAGGATTCAAGCAGCAAATGCGTACTTTAAGTACAAACAGGGCATTGATAAGATCAACGTGCTATGGGAAAACGCGGTTGTCCATCTTGGCGCTCCACGATTAAGACCATCGGTTGTCATGCAGTTGGCTGATGTTGACTCAAACATCAAGAAGATCACCAGGGCGATCCAGTGGAAAAATACATATCAGGTCAAGGTCAAGGAAACGCTAAAACCCCTTGGCTTCAATCAGGAGGGATTTCACAGACCGGCAGTACTTCAACAGTGTATTAAGGCGTTAAATGGGCAACTGTCTGAGATTCGGAGAAAGGAGATAGAGATCAACCTATCAAGGCTGCACCAATCCTACAGACGGGAATCTTTGACAGACAATGCCCACAGGCTCTGGTTGTCTCTGGCCGAGGCAGCGAATATTGCTAACGCTCCTTACAGTGGCTGGACTTACTCCATTGAGCAATACCAACGTCTCTATGATGAGGTAAGGCGCTTGTTGGATGTTCAGGTGCGGGTTGACGGCCTCAATGAGCTATCCCAGAGGCTGCGGTCAGTGGCCCCCCACTGGTACAACGACCTTGAGGCAAGGGCGAGGGAGACGGGGGCGCAGGCAGTTGCCCCAAATTGGCAGCGCGCCTGGAGATGGCGCCGTCTCAAGGCGTGGCTAAGTAAGCTCCATGAGCGTGAGTCAGTTGAAGACCTCCAGGGCAGGCTCAGGCGGGTTCAACGACAGGAGCGTGAAAAGATCACTCAACTGGTAATCGAGAAGGCATGGCAGAGGCTGAAGATAGATGCTGTCAGTTATAGTGCGTTGAAAAACTGGGCAGAGGCAATGAAAAGGTACGGCAAGGGTACTGGGAAAAACGCTACTCGCCACCTGGCTGATGCTGTCAAGGCCATGAAAAGCGCTATTTATGCTGTGCCGGCTTGGATCATGCCGCTTCACAGGGTAGTACAGTTGTTTCCGGCCAGGCCTGGGATATTCGACGTTGTTATAATTGATGAGGCCAGTCAGTGCGACCTGCGTGCCTTGTCGGTTCTCTTCAGGGCAAAAAAGGTGCTGGTCGTTGGAGACCCTGAGCAGATCAGTCCATCAAATATTGGTATCGATCGCAACAAGGTCAACAACCTTATACAGCAATACCTCTCAGACGTTGCCCACAGTAATATCACCTTCAGCATAGACAGCAGTATCTACCACATATGTGATACCACCCTGTCGCTGAAGAGTATATTGCTGACTGAGCACTTCCGTTGCATCCCTGAGCTGATAGCATTTAGCAACTCCCTGTGTCCAACCTACAATGGCAGGCTGCAACCCCTGAGAATACCCAATCCCAACGACATGCTTACCCCGCCCGTAGTGCCGGTGTACATAAATAACGGTTTTAAAACAAACAACGACATCAACGAACCAGAGGCCAAGGCTCTGGTAGAGCAGTTGTTACAGTGTTGCCGCTCGGATCGATACAGCCTTGGCGGTAAGGGCAATCGGGTCAGGACGATGGGTGTTATCTCGCTTCTTGGCGAGGAGCAGGCAAAGTACATCTACAAGCTGATAGCCAACAGCCTCGATGAGACCGAAATCGATCTACGCAGGCTCATCTGTGGAGATGCCCACGCCTTTCAGGGTGATGAGAGGGATGTTATGTTTCTGTCAATGGTTGTGGCGCCCAACGCGGCATTTACAGCACTCACCAAGGATTCAGACCGGCAGAGGTTTAACGTGGCATGCAGCAGGGCGCGTGATCAGGTGTTTTTGTTTCACTCTGTTGGGTTGCAACAGTTGCGAAACCCTGAGTGTGTTCGCTACAAGCTGCTGCAACACTACCTGAGCCCTCAACAGCCCCAGTTGTGCAACAGCCTGGAGGAATTGAAGACGTTGGCCGAGAGCGTGTTTGAGATCGAGGTGGGCACGATGATTATAGAGAGGGGTTACAAGGTTATAGCCCAGTACAAACCATTTATCGAGAACCGCAAATATCGGATCGACCTGGTCGTCCAGGGACACTCCAATCGCGTTGCCGTTGAGTGTGATGGCGACCGGTGGCATGGCCCGGAGAGGTGGCAGTACGATCACCGCCGTCAGTGCCAGTTAGAGAGGGCCGGATGGAAGTTCTGGCGCATCAGCGGCAGCTCCTTCTACCGCGATAAGGAAAAGGCAATGTCAAGCCTCTGGAAATTCCTCGACGCAGAAGGGATCAAAAGACAAGTGGGATAGGAAAGAAGGGAGGGCTTTGCCTTCTTTGCCACTCCAGGACGCTCCTGGCTCCCTCAGACCCACCCACAAGGGTAGGGGTGGGGCACGATGTTGTCGCAGCGGGTCGCACCCGCTTCTTGTCGCTCCAGGACGCTCCTGGCCGGCCACGAAGAAGTCCCCTTGACCCCATAAATGGCGAGCGTTGGGTGGTTAGCTTGGGGGGTGGGATAACCTTTTTTTTTAGTTGGTGTGTTATACTTAGTAATGGATATAAAGTGATAAGGAGGGAAGACATGTCCACAGTGGTAGAACAAGAAAATGAGATTGCTCTTATACAAGTCAGTCAATATGTGACAGACAGTGAAGGACGCAGGATAGCGGCCATTGTCAATATAGAGGAGTTAAGGCGGGTGGAGGAATTGATAGAAGATGTACACGACTTGCGTATTGTAGCAGAGAGGGAAAACGAACCTGATATAGACTTTAAAGAGTATTGTGCAAAGACAAAGGCAAGAATGAATGTACAGAGTGGTGTATAAACCAAGTGCTGAAAAGGAGTTTGAAGCATTAGAAGGTTCTGTCTTTCAGAGACTATATGATGCTGTAATGTCTTTAGAGATAAATCCCTATCCTCATCCTCAATCCAAGAAATTAGAGTTATCCAAATCAAATATGCGCAGGTTACGTGTTGGAGATTACAGGATTGTCTATACTGTTGATGATATCCAATAAGGTAGTAAGGATATTGCACGTCAGGCACAGAAAGGACTCGTACTGATTTTTGTAATTGCGATAATATGGTTAAAGAATAGAAGGATCATTTTGCACATTTAAACTATGGAATCAATAGAACTCATAGAACGTATTGACAACGGAGAGGACAGCAATACGCAGTTCAAGGCTGATCTGCACAATGCAACACAGCTTGCGCAGGAGATGGTCGCTTTCTCTAATACAAAGGGTGGCGTGATTATTGTTGGAGTTAATGATAACTCTGAAATTATCGAACTATCAAGTACGGATATTGGAAGGCTAAACCAGTTGATATCTAATGCCGCTACCGAAAATGTAAGACCTCCTATCAATCCATTGACAGAGATTGTCAATGCAGCAGGCAAGAGGTTACTTGTCATTACAATAGTCGAGGGGATAAATAAACCATATTGTACAAATGAAGGCATATATTTCGCCAAAGTCGGTTCTGACAAAAGAAAGATATCTCAGGAAGAACTCCAGAGGCTCTTTCAGGAATCAGGTAAATTATATGCGGATCAACGTATAATTTCAGCTTCGACCCTTAATGACATAGATATAGAGCTATTGTCGAATTTCTATCTTAAGGAATATGCGCAAGAGCTAAGTGACTCAGAATTACCCGTTGGTAAGATACTTGAAAACTTAGGCCTTGCCAGAGGCGAACACCTAAACCTGGCAGGCTTATTGCTCTTTGGCAGGGAACCTCAAAAGGCACTGCCCCCTTTTATTGTCAAGACCGTCAGCTTCTTTGGAGATGACCCCACCGGTACACTATATCGGGACAGTGAGGACATCAAAGGGACATTGCAAGGATTATTCAAGGAGGCAATTGCCTTTCTCCTCAGAAACCTAAAGAAGATTCAGGCAGGACAAGGATTTAACACAGAGGGGATACTTGAAATCTCAAGGATTGCCCTGGAGGAACTCTTAGTCAATGCCCTGATCCACAGAGACTACCTCATCAACGCCCCCATAAAACTCTTCGTATTTGACAACAGGGTCGAAATAGAAAACCCCGGCAGACTCCCCAATAACCTGACCATCGAAAACATAAAACATGGTGTATCAATAATGAGAAACCCCGTGCTGACCTCCTTCGCCTCGAAAATGCTCCCCTATAGAGGAATCGGTACCGGAATCATGAGGGCAATAAAAAACTACCCCCAAATTGCATTTGAAAATAACATCGACACCGAACGATTCAAAGTCACTATACACAGGAATCATTTTGACTCATAGGATTGGGGATAATGGGACCAAGAAGGCTTCCTCCACGCCCCAACGCAGCCGACCACTACCGGCCAGAAGGGGTCAAGGGGGCTGGCCCCCTTGCAGGGGGGGTCAAGGGGGGGGCGGAGCCGCCCCCCTTTTTCTCTTCTTCTTTTTTTCGTATGGATATTGACTGGCTTGATATCAAGGGAGTACGGCAGAACAACCTCAGGGACCTGACGCTGAGGCTTCCGCACAACAAGGTGATAGCCATAACGGGGGTCTCGGGGTCGGGGAAGTCTTCTCTGGCCTTTGACACCATATTCGCCGAGGGACAGTGGCGATTCATAGAGTCCTTGTCGAGCTACGCCAAGCTGTTCCTGGAAAAGCTCAACAGACCCTCAGTCGATGAGATACGCAACATCCGCCCCGCTATAGCCCTTGAACAACGCAACCCCGTCAAAGGCTCACGCTCAACCGTGGGAACCGTCACGGAGATATATGACCTGATGAGGGTCATGTTTGCGCGCATCTCCACGCCATTCTGCCCACAGTGCGGCCAGGAGATCAAGAAATGGACGCCCTCAACGGTGCTGCGTCAACTCGTTGAAAGACACGCCAACGCCAGGGCCATGATAACATACTCCACGCAACAACCACTTGCCACTATCAGACAACAGGGGTTTGTAAGGCTATACGTCGATGGCCAGATCAAGGATATCTTTGACGTACCAGAGGATAATGACCCCTACGAGGTAGTCGTTGACAGGGTCGTCATCAGGGACGAGCCACGCCTGGCAGACTCCATAGAGCTGGCCTGGAGATACGGCAATGGCCGGATGAAGGTGATTATCTACGATGGCGGCGAGGTTATCTTTTCGCAGGGCAATGCCTGTGAGCGATGCAACATAACGATGCCAGCTCCTTCGCCTATCATGTTTTCCTTTAATCACCCGGTGGGGGCATGTCCACAGTGCAAGGGCTTTGGCAACATCCTCAAGTACGACGAGGCGCTCATCGTGCCAGAGCCAACCCTGTCGCTATCACAGGGGGCCATAGAGCCTTGGGAAAAACCGGCGTTTAAGTGGTGGAAGACCCAGATGCTTGACGGCATCGCCAATTGCAGTATTGATCCCAGCACGCCATTTAACGAGCTTACACCGAAACAGAAGAAGACGCTCTATGATGGCATAAACAAGCTGTTCTACGGCATAAACGACTTCTTTGAGACCCTCGAGTCAAAGCGATATCAACTGCACATACGGGTCTTTCTGAGCTACTATCGGATGCCCTTGCAGTGTCCCTCCTGCATGGGAAAGAAGCTAAAGCCAGAGTTTCTTGCCTACAGGGTCGGTGGACTTGACATCGCGCAGCTCAACGCCATAACGATAGACAGGCTGTATGATTTCTTCAGGACCCCTGCCATCTCCGAGCATCAAAAGACGGTGATTGCAGAGATATTAAGACACATAAGGTCAAAGCTCGAGCTCCTGATACGTGTCGGGCTGGACTATCTGACGCTCAACCGGCAGACCATGACACTCTCCGGCGGGGAGTTTCAGCGCATAAACCTTGCCAATCAGCTCTCAAGCCACCTGGCAGGGACGCTCTACGTCCTGGATGAACCCACGGTGGGGCTTCACAGCTCCGACAACGAACGCATTGCCACGATCATCAACGAACTGGCCAACCAGGGCAACACCATCATCGTCGTCGAACACGACCCCGAGATCATTGCCGCCTCCGATTGGGTCGTGGAGCTTGGCCCCGGTGGCGGGAAAAACGGCGGACAGCTCGTCTTTAACGGCCCCCTTGACGACTTTCTCAAGGCCGACACCATCACGGCCAGATACATGCACGGTGCCGGCTCTGTTTCGCCGTCTGTCAAGCCCAGGTCGCCGAGGCATACCATAACACTCAAGGGGGCATCCGGTCACAACCTCAAGGGCGTTGACCTGACAATCCCGCTGGGGGCCTTGACGGTTGTCAGTGGCGTGTCGGGTTCGGGCAAGAGCACGCTTGTGGTAGAGACGCTCTACAGGGTGTTGGCACGGCATTTTCGTCATACCGTGGACAACCCGCTGCCACATGACGGCATCGATGGCATAGAACGCTTAAAGGACGTCTGTCTGATCGACCAAAGCCCTATTGGTCGCAGCCCGCGTTCCAATCCTGCCACGTACATAAAGCTCTTTGACCACATAAGACGTCTGTTTGCGCAACAGCCCGAGGCAAGGGTTTATGGCTACGAGGCGGGTTACTTTTCGTTCAATATCCCAGGAGGCAGGTGCGAGACGTGCAAGGGCGAGGGGTATCAGAGGCTCCAGATGTACTTCTTTGAAGACCTGTACGTCAAGTGTCAGGACTGTAATGGCAAGAGGTACTCCCCGGAGGCCCTCAATGTGAGGTACAATGGTCTTACAATCAGTGAGTGCCTGCAACTCACCGTGGAGGAGGCCATTGGGTTTTTCGGGCAGCATCCGGTAATCATACGGAAACTGACGATTTTAAGAGACATCGGTCTTGGTTACATCCAGATAGGTCAGGCGGCAACGACGCTCTCTGGTGGAGAGGCGCAGAGGCTCAAGATATGTGCCGAGCTAGGGGACCGCCCAAAGACCGGTGTTATGTACATTCTCGATGAGCCAACCATCGGGCTTCACATGCACGACGTGGGCGCCCTGATAGGCATCCTCGGTAGGTTGATAGAGGCGGGCAACACGGTGGTTATCATCGAACACAACCTCGACGTCATAGACATGGCAGACCATTGTGTAGACCTCGGTCCCGATGCCGGAGACAGGGGTGGAAAGATCGTGTTTGAGGGCACACCGCTCTTGCTATCCACGCAAGACGATAATCACACCGGCAGGGGATTGGCCAGGAGAAGAAGGGGGCGGCGCTTCTTAACCCTGGCCCCCCCGCAAGGGGAGGGGTGAGGCACGATGTTGTCGCAGCGGGTCGCACCCGCTTCTTGTCGCTCCAGGACGCTCCTGGCCGGCCACGAAGAAGTCCCCTTGACCC
>JADFXD010000110.1 GCA_015233725.1 Nitrospirota bacterium
CGGTGTTGATCTATGGGGCGATTAAGAGTCCGTTGGCTCAACCGAGGAATCTGGTCGGTGGACATATATTGTCGGGTCTGGTTGGTGTGGCCTCTTACGACATCTTTGGGGGGCAGTTATGGCTGGCAGCCTCTGTGGCGGTTGCCACGGCAATTGCCGTGATGCACGCGACAAAGACGCTTCATCCCCCGGGGGGGGCAACTGCCTTGATTGCCGTCATCGGTGGAAACGATGTACATGCCCTTGGATTTCTATATGCCCTGATACCTGCGGGTGTTGGGGCGCTTATTATGTTGCTCATCGCGCTGATAGTCAACAACATCCCCAAGACCCGCCGATACCCGGAGTTCTGGCTTTAGGCTGGGTTTGTCTTGATGACGATATTTTAATAAATAACATCGTAAATCATAATTAATTAAAAAAATTTAAGGAGAGTATGTATGGCAGCCGTGCAGGGCAAGAAGAGGATTGGCGAGGTGCTTATACAGGCGGGGTTAATTTCACAGGCACAATTACAGAGGGCTTTGAATCATCAGGCCACGTTAAAGGCAATCGGTGAACGGCCAATGTTAGGTAATGTATTAATTGAATTAAACATCTTAACGGTAAACCAGTTGTTGGCTGTTACGCAGAGGTACGACTTCAAGATGCCCTTCTGTGAATACCTATTAATGGATAACAAGGTAACCAAGGATCAGGTCTACGCGGCACTGGCAATGCAAGAGGCAAACCCCACAAGGCGCCTTGGCGACATACTCGTTAAGGACCTTAAGGTAATAAGCCACGAGACACTATTAAGGACTATCGCCAGGCAACATAACGTGACACGGATAAAGCCCGACGTCTCTGATGTAGAACCCGATGTGTTCTTTGCCTTTGCCGATAAAACGCTGCTGGAGAGACAGTTCGTACCGTACAAGAAGTTCCTGGCCGAGCAGGGTGTGGTGATCTGCCAGTGTCTGGTGGCAGACGTAAAACGCAAGGACCTGCAAAAGCTGACAGACGATGTCGTCAGGGTGCTCAAGACGCAGATATCCATCGATGGCAAGGGGACCGATAAGATCAGTATTACCGTTGAATATGCCCTTGCCGACCTGGATGAGATAATGTCGTTTATACCACACGCACATGAAAACAAAGAGGCGATTTCCTTCTCAAAGAAGATCAAGATCGATATCATGGAGCGAGAGGAGACACTCAATCTCGGCAGAAAATACTACTCAACCAACACAAACCTCAATATCTTTATGCAGATAATGATGAAGGCAATAGACATGGGGGCATCGGACTTGCATTTTGAGCCTATGAAGGACAAGCTGCGCGTGCGTTTCCGTATTGACGGCGTGTTGATCCCCCAAGCCGACCTGCCAAAGGCCCTCAACGCGCATTTTATAAGGGGGCTTAAGAATTTTTTCAGGTTCAAGGACTCACATCTCAGAAACGTTGTTGTTGATGACCGTAAGAGGGTATTTTACGAGGACAAGGCCATCGAGGCTGACCTGAGGATATCGATCCTGCCAACCGTGTATGGTGATAAGATGGTCATCCGTATACTCATTCAGAGCGATGTTATACCGACATTTGAGAAGCTGGGGATGTTTAAAAACCTGATGCTCAAGTACCAGATGGTGTGTTCCATGTCCTCGGGGATAGTGATAGTGACAGGCCCAACCGGTTCAGGCAAGACCACGACACTGTTCGCTACACTGGACTACCTCAACGATGACGCCATAAACATCCTTACCCTTGAAGACCCCCCCGAGTACCTGATCGATGGAGTGAATCAGGCCAGGGTCTCAGCAGATGAGTCCGGTCGCGAGATATCCTACATCAATGGCCTTAAAAGCGCCCTGAGGCAGGACCCCGACATAATCATGTTTGGCGAGATGCGCGATCATGAATCCGCCTCCGTTGCCCTGACGGCAGGGTTGACGGGACATCTGTTGTTTACAACCCTCCACACAAACGATGCCGCAAGCGCTATTACGCGTCTGTTTGACATGGGGATACGGCCATTCATGCTGTCATCTACCCTGGTGTCTATACTTGGACAACGGTTGATCAGGCTGACCTGCAATCAATGCAAGGAAGAATATACGCCTAAGGCCACTGACCTGGACTTCTTCAGGATATTCATCCGCAGCTTCGACATCGACCTGATGGCGGGTAACGTCAAGTTTTATCGGGGAAAGGGCTGTGAACACTGCATGTACACCGGCTATAAGGGCAGAATTGCCATCCACGAGCTCTTGTGCGTCAACGACGAAATAAGAAGGAACGTCCTGGAAGGAGGCACCGCAAGGGAGGCAGAAAACATCGCAAGAAATTACGGCATGACCTCCATGATAGAGGATGGCTTACTTAAAGTAATCAATGGATACACAACGGTTGAAGAGGTCTTGCGCGTGGCAAAGACCCTCGAAAACCCAAAGATCACCAGAACCATCGACGAAATACGCTACCTCCTTGAAGGAGACCTGACAAGAGAACAAATCATCGCAGCCGTGTTCTCCTCCGTAGGCTTAAAAGACACAACCGTATAATTAACGTGAATAGAAAGAAAGTTTGTGTGTAATCAACCCACTGTGAATAAGAAAAGAAGGGGTCAAGGGGTCCGTGACCCCTTGCAGGGTGGGTCTGAGGTAGGGCCAGGAGCGTCCTGGAGCGGTAAAGAAGCAGCCAGCCGCCTCCCTTCTTTGCCGTTTCTATGGGTGAGATATTATGGATAGTGTTGTTTTAAGGCGCACGAGGCGTTTAAACGAGGGGCACCTGTGGGTGTTTTCCAACGAGCTGCAGGACAGTCCCAGGGGGTATACGCCGGGGGCGGTGGTTGAGCTCTACGACAGGGCCAATAACTTCCTGGCCGTTGGATATATCAATCCCCATTCCCTGATATCCATACGCATCCTCAGCAGAGAGAGAGAGGCAATAGACGCGGACTTTCTCCGCAGACGTATCATAAAGGCGATGGAGTATCGAGGGAGATTCCTGCCAGGGCGGGACTCCTACAGGGTGATCTACAGCGAGGGAGACCTCTTGCCCGGCCTCATCGTGGATAAATATAACGACGTAATAGTCATGCAGACCCTGACCTATGGGATGGAGCGGTTGAAGGAAACGGTGTTGACCCTCCTCGATGAGATACTGAGGCCATCGGCAATAGTCCTCAGAAACGACACCGCTATCAGGCAACTGGAGGGGCTTCCCCTGGAAAAGCAACTGCTCAAGGGGTCGTTGGATACCCTGCCCATTATATATGATTCAGTTGGGTCGGAGGGTGGATTGAGGATGGAGGTAGACCCGATGTCAGGACAGAAGACGGGATTTTTCCTCGACCAGGGTGAAAACAGGATGTCTTTTGCGCGGCTTATTGCCCCTGGCGCCCAAGGGGGTGCTCTTCGTGGATTGGACCTGTTTAGCTACACCGGGGCCTGGGCCCTTGCCACAGCCTCAGCGGGGGCTGACGTGACACTCGTGGATACCTCGGAGAGGGCGCTCGCTATGGCCTCAAGAAACGCCCAGCTCAATAACCTCCAGGACAGGTGCGAGTTCGTACAGGCCGACGTCTTTGACTTCCTCAAGAGACAGGTGCAGGATGGCAACCTCTACGACTTCATAATCTTAGACCCGCCTGCCTTTGTCAAATCCAAGGCAAATCTCAAGGATGGTCTCAGGGGCTATGCCGAGCTAAACACCCTTGCCATAAGGGCGCTAAAGAGCAGTGGCCTGCTCGCTACGTCCTCGTGCTCCTACCACGTCACCCAGGAGGTGTTTCTGGAGACCATCACACGGTGCGCCATCGGCAGGGACGCCCGCATCCTGGAGGTACGCTCCCAGGGCATTGACCACCCCAGGTTGCTTGCCGTGCCAGAGACGCAGTACCTGAAATGTGCCTTTGTCCAAGTTCTGTAGAGAGCAAAAATTAAAATTACTATGGTGGTGGCAGCGTTTACAAAACAAGGCTGGAGATATTATAATAATATCGATGGCAACACAGATATTAGAGAGAGACGTTGACTTAACAGAGATAATCAATGGGGTAGAGGTTATGGGGCCTAGTCCGTTTGGAAAACATCAGGATATTAGCAGTAATATTTATGACCTTATACGTCAACACATAAAAAAGACCAAAACAGGAAAGGTTTATTATTCCCCGCTTGACGTTATCCTGAAAGAGGGCGAACAAAGACTACAGCCAGATATCTTGTTTATAAAAAAAGAAAACAGGGGTATTTTCCAGGACTGGGTCAGGGGTGTGCCAGATATGGTGTGTGAGATAGTCTCTAAGGGGTCTCACAGCAAAGACACGGTTATAAAGAAGAAAATATATGAAAGCTACAAAGTCCCGGAATACTGGATCGTCATCCCTGAACTTACCACTATAGAGGTCTTTACCATTGAAGGGGATACATACGAGTTATTCTCAGAGGCTACAGATGATGGCATGGTCAAGTCTAAGGTAATTGAAGGGCTTGAGATAAATGTCAGGGACGTCTTTGAGGAGTAAACTCCCATAAGAAGAGGGTGGCGATCCTTACCTCCAAATAGCACCTGACCCTCAACCTAAGCAACCTGCCCTTTACGGGGTCAAGGGGGTTGTGCTCTCTTGCGAGGGGGTCTGAGGGGGAGCAGAGCTCTCCCTTCTTTGTTTTTTTCTTTGTCACTTTTCGAGCTTGACCTGTGTTACGAACAGGGGGATGGACAGCAGGATAATCGCTGCCATTATCCAGAACGAGCGCAGGTACGACAATCGCGCGATGAGGATACCGGCCAGGATTGGACCTGAGGCGTGCCCGACGTCAAATATCGTCCCGAAGGTTCCCATCGCCGTGCCAAAGTGCCTCTCCTTGCATATGTCGGCAACGAGGGCCGCCCCGGAGGACGTCACAAGGGCCTCGCCAAGGCCAAAGACGATACCACACAACATCAACAGATAAAAGGCCTTAAACAGCGGGATAGCAGCAAAAGACACGGCGCATAGGATCAGTCCCGCCACAATCAACGGCTTTCTGCCATACCTGTCCGACCTCCTGCCCATAATCGGCTTTGACACTATCGTGGAGACCACCTGTATGCCCCACAGAAGACCCGACTGAAACTCGTTAAGCCCCGCCACCGTAACCGCATAGATGGGGAGAAAGGCCTCCAGCGCCCCAACGCTCATAGTCTGTAGCCCCTCCATAACGGACGTTACGACAACCCGTGTATCGCTGACCACCTCCTTGATGCCGGAGATGAAATTTCTGTATGCCTCACCTACACCATCGCCAGAGCGTGCGACCTTATCAGCCTTTAATACGCCCAGCCCCAAAATCAAAGCGATAACGCCCGATATACCGCTTATAATGTAGGCGTGATGGAAGTCCACGATGGATGGCTCAGGGGCATTGGCGAGGCTGTGCAGGATCAACCCGCCAATGGGCGCCCCAACGAGATTGCCGATAATCGTGACAGAGGAAAACCACGACAGCACCTCGCCCCGTTTCTCAGCCGCTACCTCCGCTGCCACGGCCATCGCCACAGGGCCGTATATGGCAGTGGCAAGGCCATGCACAAACCTTATTATGATAAGCAGACCGTAGTCCTGTACAAACAGGTATGTAAAAGGCATCACGGCAAAGACGACAAGCCCCGCTAACAGCGTCTTTGTCCTGCCTATAACGTCGGAGAGTGCCCCGGCTGGCAGCTTAAAAAATATCCCCGTAACCGTAGAGACACCCACGGCAAGCCCAATGGCCTCCGGCCCAGCCCCAAGGTACAACGCAAACAGGGGAAGTACAGGGCTCCTTGCGAGGGCGTATGATAGCCTCGCGAAAAAACCTACCATGCAAAAGGCCGAAAAAGCGCTAAACCATCCAGTCATATCCCAACCCCTCTCAGTGCCTTGCCGGGGTCTGCCTGTCATAGTAGATGCTCTTACCCGTGATACTGACGGGGATGCCCATTGCCACCTCCGCCTTTATGTAACCCAAGGCCATCGCAGCCGCACCCACGCGCTGCTGCACCCGGTTATCCACACTGAGCAGACTCGCGGCCTTGGCAGCGGAGGACAGGGCCACCCCTATATCCATCATCCTCATTATGCAGTGCGGGCCGCTGTAACCCATCTCCTTGACGGTCATTTTCCGGCTGTCCTTAAACTCCCTGCACGTGGGGTAACCGCAACCACCGCAATCATAACCCGCCGTCTTGGGCTCGCTCAAGCCCACCAGTACGATGGCCTGTGAGTTTTCAATGTTTGAGGCATCCCTCAACCAGTAGCCTTCGTTTGTGCTCCGTGGGGCATAGTCCTTCATGGACTGCGCTATCTTTTTCATGACCTCAACGTCCTTGATTACCACTATCTCCAGCCAGTCCTTACCGCCTGCCTTTGGTGCCGTCCTTGCCGCGGCTGCCATCAGGTCCGCTACCATCTCAGCTACTGCCTTCATCGAAAAAATCCTCCTTGTGTACTTTTTATATATGTCTCTTGGATGCGTAAAGCATCTCAAACAATGCCATTGCCATCTGCAAGGCCTCCATGTCATCCCTGGCCGTCCTGCTTAGGCCGATGAGGATGCCCTCTATACCCTTTGTCTCTGGATTGTCGTATCTGTTGTCGTTAGTATCGATGTCATGGACTATCTCGGCTATCCTGTTGAGGGCGGCATCCTTGAGGCCAAATGCCTTGATAATCACCTCAAAGGTGCACAGTTGCCCCACATGCGTAAAATCCCCGCCACTGATGTCAAACGTCACGGCGTCCTTATCTATGCCGTCGAGAGCCTCATTGTCAACAAACCTGAACACCGCCGAGGCGTCTATGAACCTCTTTATCAACCACGCCGAGGATAGCCTGTCCACAAAGGGTCTCTGCCGCGTGACCCACACCCGTAACTGGTAATCGTCCATGCGCCTGGGGAGCAAGGGCGGAGGGCCTTGACCCTGCGCATCGCTGCCGGCATAGCCCGTGATCTCTGCCTTTATAGCCAGTATCTTTTCTCTGAGGTTGACCGCCCCGGTTGCCGAAAAGAAATCTATTTTCCTTATGCCTTCAAACTCCTCTGAGAGCTTGTTGGTCTGATCCAGGAGTTTCCGTAGTTTCCTTGCGACCTTTTCCGGGCTTGTCATCCTGATGCCATTGAGGTCCCTTTCAAGCATCTCCAGCTTTGTGGCGATGCCCTCGTAGTCCTTGTCCCTCTGCCGGTTGAACATGTCGATCAAGTCGCTGTCCTTGAGCGTCTCAAACCTCTCAACCCTTACAAACTCGCCATCGCCATTGATGGCTGTCACCTCGCAGAGCAGCCACTGGAAGAACTCGTAATGCGCATCAGAGTACGGCAGCACGTAGACCGAGTTCTTGATCTGTAGGGCACCAGACCTCGTCAGCCGTCGCCATATCTTGACCCTGTTGTTTACAGGCATCGTTGGCACGCTGTAGAAGAATACGAGCCACTTATTTTTATGTAACATAAGTTAATTATATAACAGTTGTTACAATGCTGTCAAGTCAAAAAAAGAAAAGAAAAAAGGGGGCGGCTCTTCTTAACCCTGGACCCCCCTGCAAGGGGTCACGGACCCCTTGACCCCTTAATTGGTGAGTGCCATCCCACATTGTATACTTGAATCAACGAGCCAAAATCTCTAATGCAATTGCCCTGCTTATAAGTACCAAACAAATGACTTGGCTGTATGCTACAATCAAGGATGATATTGATATCTTAATTATTGAATGAGGAGGTATGTTACGTCTACGCAGGTAGAACAAGAACGAGCAGTTGAGCTTGTAAACATCAGACAATATATCACAGACAACGAAGGACATATAGCAGCGGTTATAGTAGATATTGAAGAGTTAAGAAGGGTTGAGGAATTAATAAAGGACTTATCGGATTTAGCCGTTATAAAAGAGCGTAGAAACGAACAATCGTAAAGAATCATACAGAAAATAACATTTTCAACTATATACTATCATCTGTTTAATCATTGTTGCCGACAATACCCTAGTATATTAAATTACCTACATATCTATACTAAACGTCATATTGCATTAATTTTGATGCTATGCGTATAATACCTTTCAGGGTAATGTTGTGATGTCGTTACATAATGTGAGCAAGTAAGGATATCTTAGTGTGTCCGAAAAAGAGCCTAAAGACGCTGAATAATGCAAGCAAGGCCAGGAGTGGTTACAACAACCCCGCGTGTCTTAAGGCCTCTTTAAGCTCCGGGTCTTTCTCGGCTTTTTCTTTAATAATGAGTTCCAGCCTCTCTGTCCGAGCCTCAAGTTCCTTGGTGGTGCGTACCACAGGGGCCAGGGTGGTTCGTCTGTCCCACAAGATGAACCCGACAATAACAAGCACACTGCTCATTGTTACACTGATCAGCACATATATCACCCCTTTGAGATCGTCGATTCTCTGGTTGGTAGCCTTGAGACCGTCATCGATCTTTTGGTTGATGGCCTTGAGGTTATCGTCGAGCCTTTGGTTTAAGGCATCGATCCTTTGGTTGACGGCCTTTAAGGTCTCTTCAAATCGGATCATCCTGTCCCTGTCCGCCTGGGTGAATGACGAATCGGCCGCCTCAACTACCACTGCTTGGCTTATCAGCAGCCCAAAAAGCATCATGCCAAAAAACATCATCAAAGTCTTCATAATTAATTGTACCATAAAAACCCTAAAAGGAGAGAGAACATGTTTGGGAAATTTGTAACTAATCAGTATTTTAGGATTGCCGTGGTTTTATTTCTAACGGCGCTTTTATTAACGCTCTCTGGTGTGACGAGTCTCTTCGCCGGCACCGTCAGCCTGCCGCAGACCGGCCAGACGACTAGCTACTACGCAGGGGACGACGGCGCTCTCCAGAAGGGCGTGGCATGGCCGAATCCGCGGTTCACGTTCAACAGCGACCAGACGGTGACCGACAACCTCACGGGGCTGGTCTGGACGAAAGACGCTGGTACACCAACGGTTGGCAGTTGTACCGGCGGTGCGATGACCTGGCAAGCGGCGCTGACTTATGTAGCCTGCCTGAATACGGCTAAATATCTTGGCTATAACGACTGGCGGATGCCCAACGTCAACGAGTTGGAAAGCCTTGTCAACGCAG
>JADFXD010000023.1 GCA_015233725.1 Nitrospirota bacterium
ACACGGTCGTGACCATCGGCTCCAAAGAGGGCCTCAGCCACCTGACACTGGCGTTGATCGAACCAGGCGACGTGGCCCTGACACCCACACCCGCCTACCCAATCCACCCATACAGCGTTATCATTGCCGGTGGACAGGTCAGAAACATCCCAATTGGCGCGGGCATCAATTACTTTGACGAAATGGAAAAGGCCTACAAAAACACATGGCCACGGCCAAAGCTCCTGATTATCAATTTCCCGCACAACCCAACAACAGAGGTCATCGACATCGGCTTTTTTGAAAAGATAGTTGACTTCGCAAAGGAAAACAACCTTATCGTAATCCACGACCTGGCCTACGCAGACCTCGTCTTTGACGACTATAAGGCACCGAGCTTTCTACAGGCAAAGGGCGCCATAGACGTAGGGGTTGAGTTCTTTTCAATGACCAAGAGCTATTCGATGGCCGGCTGGCGCGTTGGCTTCTGCTGCGGTAACAGAGAGATCGTCGGCGCCCTTACAAAGCTCAAGAGCTATCTGGACTACGGGATGTTTCAACCCATACAGATAGCCTCTATCGTGGCGCTTCGCGAGAGACAGGACGTCGTAGAACAAATATGCGGCACCTATGAAAAGAGACGAAACATCCTCATTGACGGCCTAAATAAGGCAGGATGGAATGTCCCATCGCCAAAGGCCACCATGTTTGCCTGGGCTCAGATACCGGAGCAGTTCAGACATCTGAAATCGCTTGAGTTCTGCAAGCTCCTACTCACAGAGGCAAAGGTAGCGGTAGCTCCAGGCATAGGGTTTGGCGAGGGAGGCGACGACTTCGTGCGCTTTGCCCTGGTTGAAAATGAACACAGGATCAAGCAGGCCACAAAGGGGATCAGGAGGTTACTGGCCGGCGACTGTAAGGAGCGGATGTGAATAAAATGACAAACGTTGGCATCATTGGATTTGGCACCGTTGGCAGCGGCACCGCAAGGATCCTTCTGCAACAGAGCGGACTGATAAAGAAACGCACAGGTATCGAGGTCAGACTAAAAAAAATAGCCGACCTCGATATCACAACAGACAGGGGGGTCAACATCCCCCCCGGGGTCCTGACCACAGATGCCTACGAAATCATCAATGACCCCGATATCGACGTCGTCGTAGAGCTGGTGGGTGGCTTCAGGCCTGCAAAGACCTTTATCCTCGATGCCATCAAAAAAGGCAAACACATCGTAACCGCCAACAAGGCCCTGCTCGCTCAGGAGGGACAAGAGATATTTGCAGAGGCACAAAAACACAACAAGACCATAGGGTTTGAGGCAGCAGTGGCCGGAGGTATCCCTATAATCAAGGTCCTGAGAGAGGGACTCGCCGCCAATAACATTATAGCCATCTACGGGATCATCAACGGGACATCCAACTACATCCTGACAAAGATGACCAGCGAAGGTGTTAGCTTTGAAACCGCCCTGACGGAGGCCCAGGCGCTGGGTTATGCCGAGGCCAATCCGGCCTTCGACGTCGAAGGCATCGACACGGCACATAAGCTGACGCTGCTGTCCAGCCTTGCCTACGGGATCGGTCTGTCCTACGACAAGGTGCACAAGGAAGGCATCACCGCAATAACACCTCTTGATATACAGTTTGCAACGGAGCTGGGCTACAAGATCAAGCTCCTGGCAATCACCAAGAGCGTCGATGGCGAAATAGAGCTTAGGGTGCACCCAACGATGATACCCGAACACTACCTCCTGTCACGGGTTGACGATGTCCTCAACGCCGTCTACGTCATCGGTGACGCCGTCGGTGAGACCATGTACTATGGCCGAGGGGCAGGGGATATGCCCACCGGAAGCGCCGTCGTCAGCGACATCATCGATATAGCTAAGGGATATCACCATACCCTCAGACAAGATAACGACACCCCCTTTAGGATAAAAGACATCAAAGACATATACTCGATGTATTACTTCAGATTTACTGTCCTGGATAAGCCCGGTGTCCTCTCAAAGATATCAGGCGTGCTTGGCGACCATGACATAAGCATCTCGGCGGTGATCCAGAAGGAGAGAAGGGCAGGGGCGGCCATCCCCCTCGTCGTGTTGACACACAAGGCGCGGGAAAAGGACGTCCTGGATGCCGTTATGGAGATCGACAGGTTGCCTGTTGTGGCCGATACCACGAAGTTTATAAGGGTGGAGGGCAAGGAATAAACATGGAAGACCTGATACCCAATAAGAGAATAGATATAAGGGGGCTGCATTGCCCCTACACCTTTGTTAAGTCCAAGCTGGCCATTGAGGCGATGAACGTTGGTGAGGTACTTGAGATAGTCCTTGATTATCCCGAGGCCTCGGTGAGCATCCCCAAATCGATGCAGGACCACGGACATAGGGTGTTGAAGGTTGACAAGGTCAACGAAAAGGACTGGATACTGTTAATCAGAAAGGAAAGGGAGTAGAGCGGGTCATTATGGATTTCACTGAAGATCAGATATTGCGTTATAGCCGACATATAATCCTGCCAGAGGTTGGCGGCAAGGGACAGGCCAAGATAGCCGCGGCCAAGGTGTTTTTGGTCGGTGCCGGTGGGCTGGGCTCTCCGGTGGGGTATTTCTTAACGGCAGCGGGTGTGGGCAGGCTTGCCATCATAGATGACGACCACGTCGAGTTGAGCAACCTGCAACGCCAGATCGCCCACAGCACAAAGACCCTGGGTATGCCAAAGGTTCAGTCTGCCAAGGAGACCTTCAACGCCCTCAACCCCGACGTTGAGGTCATAGCCCTAAAGCAGAGATTGACGCGTGATAACATCCTGGAACTCATCGAGGATTACGACATTGTCGTTGATGGCAGCGACAACTTTCCAACACGCTACCTCGTAAACGATGCCTGCGTGCTAGCCAGCAAACCACTGGTCAGTGGCGCAATCCTGAGATTCGAGGGGCAGGTGACAACGATATTGCCACGTCAGGGACACTGCTACAGGTGTCTCTTTGAGGAGATGCCCCCCCCGGGCCTTGTGCCATCGTGTCAGGAGGCTGGGGTCCTGGGCGTCTTGCCCGGCATCGTTGGAGGCTTGCAGGCAATGGAAGTCCTAAAATGGATACTCGGTAAGGGAGAACTCCTAACAGAAACCCTACTGATAATTGACGCCCTCAAGACAACGTTCAGAAAGGTCAAGGTTCCCAAAAACCCACAATGTCCGGTCTGTGGCGAAAACCCCACGATCACGGAACTTCTGGACTACAACGCTGTCTACTGTGGCGTGGGGTAGAATTAATGGGTCAAGGGCACTGGTGCCCTTGAAGGGGGTTCTAAAGGGGGCCAGGTGCGACCTGGAGCGGTAAAGAAGCTCCGCCGCCCCTTTCTTTCTTTTCTTTCCCTTCTTTTAGGACTAAACGATAAAGAATAAGGAGTGTTATATGAGTAGAATTGGAAGTAAGTTTTTTGTGTTGAGTGTATTGTTGCTTGTGATTGTGTTGAGCGCATTGGAGTCAAGGGCGGACTGCATTAATCCAAAGAATGAGGAAGAGGTCAAGTCCTGCATAAGTAACGACCTCGTAGAGTCCGACAAGAGGATCAACGAGGTGTACAAGGAGCTGATGAAATCCCTGGATGCCACCGCACAAGACAGCCTGCGCAAACAGCAGCGCTCCTGGTTAAAGACCCGTGATGCAGCCTGTAAGCTGGACTCCAAGGAGAGTGACCGGCAGAAGTGGCTGCAGAAGATCATGACCGACCGCCAAAAGACATTGTGTGTCGTGCGCTTTACAAACAAGCGTGTCAACGAGCTTGAGGCCTACAAGGCGGACGTCAAGTCAATGCCGTCAGCCTCTGACAGCTACGAAACGACTTCCAACAAGGAGGATTACTACGATATCGTATCAAAGAAGTCTCACAGCAAGGGTAAGTGGTACTTCGAGGTCAAGTACAATCGCGCCAAGATTAACAAGAAAGAAGGCAATGTCGTGCTAAATATCGAGACAGGCTCACCGGAACTCAACACCGGCTCCACTATCTACATCCGCCGCAAGGAGGTATATGATGACTCCTATGTTAATGCTGGCATTGGTGTTGACCTCGATAACGGAAAGGTCTATATCAGAGAAAATGGTAAATGGCTTGCTACCCCAGGTAGTGCTGAGGGGATAGATATAAAGTTGGGACGAGAGTATGTTGGCAGATTAGAGGCAAGCTCTGCGCTTAACGAGCTGATTGTCGACAAGGCCATTGTGGTGAACTTCGGTGCCGCTGCATTTGACTATTCGATGCCGGATGGTTACCTCCCGTTTGTGGCAAAATAGCAGTAGGATTAAGGATTATGGGGTCAAGGGCACTGGTGCCCTTGCAGGGGAGGTCTGAGGAGGGGCCAGGAGCGTCCTGGAGCGGTAAAGAAGCAGCGCCGCCCCCCTTCTCTCCCTTCTTTTTGTATATCGGGATAATCGTCTGGCTCTTTGTTATTGTGTTGCCGGCCTTATCGTTTGGCCAGGAAGGCGACAATCAGGCAGGCTGTGATAATGAGGCCTTTGTTGTGGTCATTGACGTGGGGCACAGCAAGAAATCCCCAGGGGCCACAAGCGCTCGGGGAGAGGGCGAATATTACTTCAACAAGGCCGTGGCAACGCTCCTGCTTAAGGAGTTACGTAGCGCTGGCCTGACAAAGGCCTTCATAATCGACGCCGACAGCATCTCGTTAAAAGAGCGGGTGCAAGTCGCTAACGATAGGAAACCAGACCTATTCATCTCCATTCATCACGACTCCGTGCAACCAAGATATCTATCGAAATGGGAGTATGACGGCAAAGAGCAACACTACAGCGATATCTTCAGAGGGTTTTCCATATTTTATTCCGAGCGAAACGCCTCTCCTAAGGAAAGCCTGGCATTTGCGGACATCCTCGGTCAGGCGTTGTTAAACGAGGGATTGCAACCCACCCTGCATCACGCAGAGCCGATCCCCGGTGAGAATCGTGAGCTTGTTGATCGTAGCAAAGGCATATACAGGTTTGACGACCTGGCCGTGCTCGCACATACGCAGATGCCCGCTGTCTTACTGGAGTGCGGCGTGATCGTCAACAGGGATGAAGAGCTGTTGTTAAAATCAACATACAGACAGATGATAGTCTCAGCCCTGGTCAACGCCATCATCTCGGCAAAAGAAAAAAAGGGGTTGGCGCCAGTACTTCCCTGGACCCCCCCTGCAAGGGGGCCAGCCCCCTTGACCCCATAATGGGTTATCTCTATATAATGGGTGGGTGCTATCTCTATGTCAACGCACCAAAATTTCCCATTTACACAAGAAATAATTATATGGTATAATGGCACTATGTAGGGACTCTCAATTAAAGGAGGCTGGATGTGCTGATTGTCGGAAGTACACATAAAGATGTGATCCAATACATACAAACGAACTATCCAAAGATAAGTATTGATATAATAGCGGATGGCGTTGATGCGTTGGAGAGGATCAAGAAAAATGATTATGACCTCATAATAAGTGAATGGGACATCCCCGCTATGAATGGATATGAACTCCTCCTAAACGTCAGAAAGATAAAAAAGACATTGCCCTTTATCATGCTTACGAAGAGAACGGACAAGGATAGCCTGGTTTCCGCCATCAAGGCAGGTGTTACTGACTTCTTAGTCAAGCCATTGACTACTCAGATAATAGAAAGCAAGTTAAAACCGTACATCGAAAAGGTTAGATCAAACCAGCCCACACAGAAGGCAGAGGCAGCAAAGGGCAAGTCAGACATCATGAAGGATATTGACATCCCATCCTGCCCCGATATAATACTAAAGCTGTCCAAGGAGATCAAGAAACCGACTCCGAATATGACAGAGATTGTAAGACTCATAAAGGATGATGTGGCGTTGTCCGCCACAGTGATCCGATTTGCCAACTCACCGGTGTATGGAAGCGGTAAGGTGATGACAATAGAGAGGGCGCTTCACGTACTGGGCATGAAGAACTTCTCCGGCATGGTAATAGCATCTGCCTTACACAACGTCATAAAGAACGTTGGCGTTGTCACCGAGATATTCTGGAAGCACTCACTGGCAACTGCAACGGTGTGTGGATATCTGGCAAGGCAGAAGGCGCCTGAGCTTACGGACAGCGCCTATTTCCTGGGTTTGTTTCATGATTGCTCTATCCCGCTTCTCTTAAAGAAGTATAGTGACTATGAACAGTTATTTGATAAGGCATTAAGCAACTCTACTGGCATAATTGAAGAAGAGGATTCAAGCTACAATACCAATCATGCCACTGTGGGCGGCCTGGTATCCAAGAGCTGGGGGATGGAGGTCTCAATGTCTGAGACAATCAAGCAGCATCATAGCAACACGCTTTATATCCCAAAGGGTGTGACAGAGGTTAACGAAATCAATTATTTGTGGTCAGTCCTGCACCTGGCAGAGCATCTATGCAATTATCATGGTGTATCAGGCACGAGCGCGTTACAGCAAGATGAGGACTGGCTTACAACGCATGAGGCCGCCTCCAGTATCCTGATGACCAACGTCGATGAGATCAACGAATTTAAGGAAGGCTCCGGCAATCTACTGGATAATATGACATACTAGGCTGCTCGTTCCTTACAGTGGCTGGGCAGGTGCGCTCCATACGGTTGCTCAGGAGATCAGAGCTGTCCATTGCAAGTGGACATTACCTCAATTGACGGCATAAGGTCAAGTCCGCACATAAGGTAGTACGAGCACGTTTTAAGGTTCAATCAGTCCTTTTCCAGCAGAGCTGTACGGCTGAACCAGATAAGCGGTTGTGCGACCAAGCGCAGGCCGTGCTTCTGTGCAAATTCCAATTCTTCGGAGAATGTCTTGGCCGTAACATGCAGGCGCGGTTCCGCCAGCAGCATGCAGCCGCCTTTTTTCAGGATAGCGCTCGTTTCGGCAAAAAAGCGCCCTATGTCGGCCATCTCGTGTGTCACAGCGAAAGAGAGGACGAAGTCGACTTGTCCTTCAAGGTCATCAACGCCCAGAGAATCTTCTTTCACCAGACGCGTTTTGATTTGAGATATCACGTTCGCTTTAGTTGCGCGCCGCTCAAGATTGCGCAGCATTTGTGGCTGTATGTCCGAGACGTAAACGTGTCCTTTCGACCCGACCAGTCGCGCCAGTTCGAGCGTAAAAAAACCCATGCCTGGACCTGGCTCAAAAACAACGGCTCCGGCTCTGACATAGGGAGCTAAAATTTCCGACGGGTTCTGCAAGAACGCTCGCAATGGGTTGATCAGAAAATAACCGATATACCAAGGACAGTGTGGCATGTTAAGCTTTCCCCCTTAATGCTTTAAGATTATATTTCACTAATGATTCTTTATGATACCTGTCATTGTAGCACATCTATACCATCATTGTCACAATTTTTTCAAGACCCCTTAAATCCACGTTACCAATTTTCTCATGTCTTGATGTATTCGGTGTACTTTGCGGCCTTGCCCCTTACGACATCAGCAACTTAAGGAGGTAAGGTTCATCCTTTTCCAGCTTCTTATAGCCACTTATGCTCCCTTGCTTGCCATGTTAGTTAAGTTGTTTATAAATCCCTGATATTGACCTCAATACAGGTCAAAAACTTTGAACAATCGCCGTGCTGAAACGATGTAATGCTGGCCTGAATCATCTCGTCCCGATTGACGTTTTTCCATTGAACATAATAGCCGTTTGCGTAGGCCAAATGGCTGATAAATTCGCGCTGTGTGCGTCCGTTGCCTTCGCGGAAGGGATGCAGGGCGTTGATCTCGCCAAGGTAAAAGGCGGCTCGTTTGCAAAAATCAGTCTTCGATAATCCGGCAAGGTGTTTTTCTTTTGCCAGCTTGTCGAATATCAATTTTGCCGCAGCCTCAATATGGATGTGGTGAGCGAAAAAATTGTCACCCTTGGCAATATTAATATCACGGCATTGCCCTGCCCATTCGTACAAATCTTTGAATATATAGCCGTGAATGGCCTTCAAATGTTCGAGGTCAAAATTACCTTTAAGTGGGTTTTGTGAAAGTTCGTATGATCGCGTGCTGGCAAAACAGGCCTCGGCCTTTTCGAGTTCTGCCTTTGTTGTAATACCAAGGCGATTTTTTAAGACGCCTGTGGTCGCATCGGTGTAATGGTCAGAGTTTGAGTACTTTGACATGGGCATAACGATCATAAAGATTGTTGATAACGTCAAAAGTAGTTATCTCACCGCGTGTTACGCGCTCTAAATCGGCAACCGTTTCAGGTGGCACCATCAATCCCTCAAGCTGTTGCTGTGCGATGGCATGATCGAAGGCACGTTTATTGCGCTGAAACTCATAATCTGTCACTGCATCCCCCTTTTTTTTCATCATATACTATATTGTACCACAAAACGGGTATTGCCTACACAGGACAAAAGGACTCATTGACCTCCCCTTCAGATATGAGGGCCCCTTAAAATCCCCGCTACACCGCCTTATGTCTTGATATACTCGGTGTACTTTGCAGCCTTGCCCCTTACGACATCAGCGGGATATTTTTCCCTGTTGCGATGGAGCTTTTCCGTGGCCGCTTCGAGGGGGTCGATGTCGAACTTATCGGCCAGATTCGTCAGATAGATCAAGACATCCCCTATCTCTTCCCGAAGGTGCCTTAGCTTATCCGCGTCCAGGGTCGTGCTCTCCTGCTCCTTCATCCATTGAAATATCTCTACTACCTCGGCGACCTCTACGCTCAAGGCCATCGCCAGGTTCTTGGGGCTGTGAAACTTCTCCCAATCCCTCTCCCTGGCAAACTCCCTCAACTCTATCCTCAAATCCTCAATCGTCATCCTATTAACACCTCCCTTATTATAAGTGCCTACCCTATTACAGAAAAGAAAAGACAAAAGGAGGGCGGCTCCGCCCCCTCCTTGACCTCCCCTGCAAGGGGACCAGTCCCCTTGACCCCATAATTCTCAATCCTACATGTACTTATACTTGAACGTTTACCTTTTTCTGAATCTCAGGGTAAACACAGTTGCACTGGCGCCTCTGTCCAGTTGCACTTTACCGCCAAGTTGGTTTTCGATAAGGACATAGACCAGGTGTAGACCTAGGGTTTCCGAGTTTCTTATGTCTATCGTTTCAGGTATACCCACACCGTTGTCGCTTATAATGAGTTCCAGGTAATTATCCTCAACCGGCTTAAGGGACATGTTTATCTGACCCTCGGCCTTATTGGGGAAGGCGTGCTTTAATGCGTTTGAGATCAGTTCATTGATGACCAGGCCTAAAGGGATAGCGCTCTCAACGTCAAAGAGCAGATTGTCGATAACGGCTGTCACTCTTATGTTGCCGATCTTGGCCCTGTAGGAGCTAAAGAGAATGCTCAGGAGCGAGTTTATATAGTCTCGCAGGTTGATCACAGAGATATCCCCGTTTTTGTTTTGCTTTTCATGGACCAGGGACATGGTCTTTATCCTGTTTTGACATTCAACAAACAGCCCCTTATAATATTCGTCGTCGATATAGCTACTTTGCATATGCAAGAGACTTGATATGACTTGCATGTTGTTCTTGACCCTGTGACGAATCTCTCTCAGAAGCGCCTCCTTCTCAGCGAGCGAGAGCCTCAACTGCTCCTCTATTTGTGTGCGATGGGTTATATTCCTTGCTGAGGCAAATACCACACCAGGCTGCTCACCTTCATCGCCACACACCGAGGCATTAAACAACACTGGCATACCCTGCCCGTTGCAGTGTCGCAGCTCAAGCAGACAGTTGCGGACAAACCCATCCCTTAAGACCTTGTTATAGGCGGCTAAGGCCTCTTGCGGGTCAGTAAAACAGACCGAAAAATCCATCCCTCTCAACTGTTGATGCGACCTACCAAGCGCTAATTCCGTTGCCGCGTTAACGTCGCTTAACCTGCCACTGGGGTCTATAGTAAACAACGGGTCCAAACATACATCTATAAGTCCCCTGTAAGTACCTGCCCGCCTTGTGGCCTCCTGCAGCATGTCATCTAATTCAGCAATCCGGCTACGCAACGCCAGTGATTCGTTTTCTCCAACTTCACTCATAAACACAACCTTCTTCCTAAAGATACCATATATACATATAGTATATGCCTTGTTAGCTTTTTTTACAACGGTTGAATTGTATCCATTCATTATGCTATAGTAAAACGACCTATTAAGATTAAGGAGGAATTTATCACAACAATGATCAGAGTAGCTATATTAGGATGGCTGATTATAATGGCAGTTGCCGGCTGTACCGCCACTACAACCGTAAGGGCCAATGGTACATCAGAGTCAGAGCAATCCGCCCCAGTTCCACCTCCCCCTCCACAACCAAACCACGCCAACCTTATGGGTACGGCATTTGATGACATCGCAATTCCACAAGAGTTAAAGCTGGAGGAGGATGAATCTATCCTGATTAACACTCGTGCCTTTACCGGCGGCGCCTTGACATATACCGCACCGGTAACCGTAGAGTCTCTGATCAGATTCTTTAACCATGAGATGCCCAAAAAGGGTTGGGAGTTTATAGCCTCCTCCTATGCAAAGAGAAACGTTATACTGGCCTTCTCCAAACCGACTAAAAACTGTATCATCTACATCCATCCCCCCGGTGATATGGGTAATGACACCCGCGTCCAGATATGGTTAGGTAAAACCCCCGCCACACACAAATAAAGTTGACTTATAATACCTTAGGATTAAAAATTATGGGGTCAAGGGCACTGGTGCCCTTGCAGGGTGGGTCTGAGGGAGGGGCGTCCAGGCGTCCTCCCCTCTTTCCCTTTTCTTCGCTTTTTCTTTTGACTTTTCTTTTTTTTAGTCTGTAAAGCCGCGTTGTACGTTACGTATTTTCTTGGCCAGTTCACGCATGGCATCTGTGAGGGTGAGTCCTTCCTCCATGCGGGTCCTTACGAACTCGGCCTTTGACAGCTCATTGATAACATGGTCGGTAGGGCCGCCCATCTTGCACTCGTTTATGCCATCCTGGAGTTGCTGCGTTATGCAGGTGTCAATCTCAGCGGGCGTAAACCTGTTTGCCAGTTCCCTTACCTCCTTAAGTGGTAAAGCTTGTTTTTCCATGTCGTTAACTCCATTTCAGTCTTAAGATTAATTATGTCGTTTAGATATTTTACAACATTTGACATAAAATAGAGGATAGGGATATTGAGATAGGTGAATCAATGACTTTGACTACTTTTGAAAAGCCTTCAGGATCGTGTATAATATATCATTATCCAGATCGATGAAGGTATTGATTTTTTATAGTATCCTGTGCTTTTTGTCATTGTGGATGGCCGACGCTGTCACCGCCAACAATACGTGGGAGAGGATTGACGATGGATTATTTATAAGGGAGTTCGACCCCCCTGTAAATCCTGAAGGAGATAGTTTCAGCCCAGCCACTGTAAGGAGCGAACCTAAAATTACGGTGGTCAGGGTTGACCCTTCTCTTTATTCCTTCAAGCTGTTGAGCATCTCCGAATATGGTGGAGAGGCCACAACGGCAAAGGAGTGGGCCAGGAGATACAATCTCATCCTTGCGGTTAACGCAGGGATGTATCAGGCTGATGGCACCACAAACGTTGGATTTATGAAGAACTTCAAACACGTTAATAACCCCAGGTTGTCCAAGGCCTATAAGTCTTTCTTTGCCTTTAATCCGAGTGTTTCCTATGTGCCCCCGGTGTTGTTTGTAGACCTTGAGTGCCATAATTTCGCCGAGCTCAGAGACAAGTACAACTCCTTTATTCAAAACATAAGGATGATCAGTTGCCAACAAAAAAACGTCTGGTTACAACAATCCGGCGCCTGGGGCATGGTGGTGCTGGGGATGGACAAAGGCGGCAACGTGCTGTTTATCTTTACACGCACGCCATACACCGTGCATGACTTTATCGATATCCTGCTAAAGCTGCCAATATCAATCACCAACGCGATGTACCTCGAAGGCGGTAAACAGGCCTCCCTCTACCTATCCACCAAAGGTACCGAAATAGAACGCAACGGAGACGATAAACAACCTTGGCCAATACCAAACATCATCGGCATCGTCAAGAAAACCAGCGAGGTCAGGAAAGTAAAGTAAAGAAAGGGGCGGCGGAGCTTCTTGGCGCTCCAGGACGCTCCTGCCCCCTTTAGAACCCCCTGCAAGGGGACCAGTCCCCTTGACCCCATCATTCTTAATCCTAAAAGTTATAAATATTTATGTCCAGGTACTTATCACAATCTTTTTTTTAACATGTGAAGTAAAGTTCACTGGATTTTCTATTGTACCATAGTCGCTATGTAGTTGTTAGTTATAGGGATAGCGATACAAATCAAACTATGACATTCTATGTGATAATTGGCAATTCTGTGAAGTAAAATTCACTGGATTTTCTATTTTTTCTACTGTATCATAGTAACCATGTAGTTGTTAGTTATAGGGACAGTGATACAAATCAAACTATATATTCTATGTGAAGGGAGAGATGTTTATGTTGAGGGATTGGCAATTTGGAAGAGGTATCGGTAATGTCCTTTTAGTAAGTGTTGTATTCTTTGTTATTTCAATGTTTGTTTTACCTGTTAGTTTGGTTTCTGGTACCTCCTACCAGTATGAGAGTATGTTTCCTGCGTTAAAGCAGCCCTGGTATTTCAACTATCCGGAGGGTATAGCAATTGATGGTAAAAATAACATATACATTGCTGATACAAAGAGTCACCGCCTCTTGAAATACGCAAGTGACGGTCAATTTATGACAGGTATAGGAAGTAAGGGCACAGATTTGGGCTACTTCGATAATCCCATAGGTGTGGCTGTAGACAAAGATTCCAACATCTATGTGACCGATACATTCAATAATAGGGTCCAGAAGATGGCTGTAGACGGTACAATTACTGAAGTGGTCAATAAAAACAGTTGCAATGGGATGATCGATATCAATCGTTTATCTGGAGTAGCCGTAGACGATGGTGGTTACATATACGTGGTTGATACAAATAAACACCGCGTTTATAAGGTCAGTCCACAAGGTGTGTGTGCCGCGTGGGGAACTGAAGGTATAGAGAGTGGTCAGTTTAAATATCCCTACGGTGTAGCAGTAGACAAGCTGTATGTCTATGTCACCGACATGTCAAATCATCGAATACAGAAGTTCGATAAAACTGGCAAGTTTTTAAAGACCTGGGGGCAGTATGGCAGCGGGGATGGTCAGTTTTATAATCCAGTTGGTATAAGTATAGGGAAAGACGGTAATATATACGTGGCCGACTCATATAATAACCGTATACAGGTATTTACCACAGATGGCACACTTGTTGACAAATGGGGGAGCATGGGGTCAGGCGCTGGAGAGCTGCTTGATCCTTATGGAGTGGCCATCGATTCAAACAACTATGTCTATGTCACCGACAGAGATAATCTGCGGATACAGAAGTTCACCAAAGCAGGCGGGTTTATCGATAAATGGGCGGCTAGCGGTCAGGACGATGGTCTTTTCAAGTATCCAGGCGGCATTGCGATTAATCCAGGCGGTGACGCTTACGTGGTGGATGAGGGCAATAATCGCATCCAAAGGTTTAGTCCAGGCAACATCTTTAAGGCACAATGGGGAAACAAGGGATTGGGAGATGGGCAGTTTGATTTTCACTGTGAATTAACGATAAATAACAATTATGACACTATAGAAATTGTCAATGATAACAACAAAGACAACTGTATCCATTTTCCAGCCGGCATTGCCTCAGATGCACAGGGCAATATATATGTGGCAGATTGGGGAAATTACCGCATTCAGGAGTTCAGCCCCGATGGAACACACATGATCAATATTGGCAGCTACGGCAGCGGTGATACACAGTTAAAATTCCCATCCGGGATTGCGTTAGATGCCAGTGGTAACATCTATGTTGCGGACACGCTTAACCACCGTGTCGTGAAGTTTAGCGCCTATGGTAACTATATATTTAAGATAGGAAGCGGCTCTGCCGGTAATGGAGATGGGCAATTTAGTTATCCTGCCGCTGTTGCGGTGGACCTGGACGGCAATATATATGTAGCAGACTTTGGCAATCATCGCATACAGAAATTCGACTCACAAGGCAAGTTTGTCATGCAATGGGGCAGCTACGGATTTAACGAGATGCAGTTCAAGTTTCCCTCCGCCATAGCTATTGACAGCAGCAACAACATCTATGTAACAGAGTTAAGAAACCACAGGATACAAGAGTTCACACCAAACGGTTTTCTCTTAGACAAGTGGGGTACCCCCGGAAGCAGCGCGGGGGATTTAAACGAACCCGTTGGCATAGCCTTTGGCAGCGGCGGTAATCCTAACAGTAAACCTTATATCAGGCCATACATAGTGGACAGTACCAATCATCGTGTTGAGGTGTTTGCGATGCCTTCAGACAACAAAATCAAAAAGGCAATAATCGTAGCCGGCAGTGGCCCTTATAATAACAATATCTGGGACTCAATAGAGTACAATGCCAATCTTGCTTATCGCACTCTCAGATTGCAAGGTTTGACGAGTGAACAGATTTATTATCTCAGCTCAGACAAGTATCTAAATCTTGATGGTTCATACGTCGTGAAGGATGACGCTAATACAACGAATCTCAAGAATGCGATTATGAACTGGGCTATGGACGCCACAGATGTCATTGTCTATCTTGTAGGTCATGGTGACACCAATAAGTTCAAGATAAGCATCACCGAAGACGTTAACGCATCCGAGTTACAAACGTGGCTTGACAACCTTCAGAAAAACATAAAAGGTAAGGTTATTGTTGTCTACGATGCCTGCAGGTCTGGCAGCTTTATGGAGGCGCTGACCTCGCCGGTTGATGGGAAACGCCTGTTTATCGCAAGTACGTCGGCATCTGAAGAGGCGTATTTCATAAGTACAAGCAACATCTCCTTCTCAAGGTTTTTCTGGAACAGCATTGTTAATGGCAATTCTATTTACAATGCCTATGCCGAGGCTGAGGATGGCATGGGAAGGTTTTACAATAATAGTGACAATAATACTGCTAATACTAATTGTCTGAATCGCAAGTCCGTCCTGGATGATTGCAATAATGGAAGCATCGCAGAGACCTTCTATATAGGCAACAACAAGACATACGCAACTACAAGGCCAACAATTGGAAGTGTCTTGTCAATCCCCCCACAGTTAAATGGGCAGAACTCTGCTAAGATCAGCGCTGGTAGTGTGAAGCCATTTGGCAATATTACAAGGGTCTGGGCGGAGATATCCACCCCCGACGCAGTACCGTCATCTACCAGTACGCCTGTAACAAGTCTGCCCTCCTTTGAGCTGATACAGAATCCAGATACAGGCTCCTACGAGGCAACGTATGATGGCTTTGATAAGCCTGGTTCTTATCTGGTGATAGTGTATGCCCTTGACAAGACGGGAAACATCTCATCACCACAAACGTTGCTGCTCCAAAAGACGTCGTCGTCTTCCCCTGTTGCTGCTTCAGCGGAGACACCATTATGTACCCTCCCGCCATATCCGGCTCTTACGCTAAGGGTAAACTGCTCGTTCAATGACATTACAATAAAGACGGAAGATACCCTCTCGATAAAGGTTGCCCTCAGCCCCAATCAAAGGCTAGGTTCTTATGCTTATTTCTGGCTCTACGCACAGACACCAATAGGCAATTATCATTACGATGCAGCAAGCAATAGTTGGAAGCAAGGTTTATCAGCAAACGATGTAAGCTATAGCGGCTATTTAAGGGACCTGCCTCTTACAAAGATAGAAATGTCCGGGTTACCTGAAGGTGGTAGTCCATACATCTTCAATTTCGATATATACTCAAGTGGTTGTACCAAGGATGGCAATAAATGCTCAAAAAGCATCAAGGTAAATGTGAACAAGTAGGATAGACATCAAACATAAAAAAAACATGGAGGCAACATGAACAAGATAGTCAACACGCTAAGAGGGTTTGTTTTATTGATCGTAATAGGATCGCTATTTATCCTGAGCGGCTGTGCCGCAACGAGCGCTGTAGTCAAATCGGAGGTTTTGGAGGGTGATCTACAGTGCGGCAAGGTACAAGGTGCCTTCAGGGGGCGATGGTTCAATTACTACGAGCGTGGACTATCTTTTTCAAGTTGCGGGCAGGTGTTGTTGGACAAGGAGCAATTGGACAAGGAGCAAAGAGAAGCGGCTAGACAATACCTCAAGTCGGCAGCCAGGGACCTTGAAGCCGCCATCAGGATAAGAAAGGATGAGCGTTGGCACGCGAGGACTTACGGTATGCACTATGTGGATTACTTTCCCCACAGAGAACTTGGTATAGTCTACTTCCTGCTCGGGGATAATAAAAATGCAGAAAAGGAGCTTGCCGTATCTCTGGGATTGGAAAGGGAAAATTCTGGCAAGGCAAAGAAAAAGAGCGATGAGGCATATGACACCGCGACATCAAAGGCCGTTTATTATCTAAATGAGGCCAGAGGGAAGTTGAGCAAAAGCGAACAAAAACCTGAAATTACCCTCCTTAGACCGCAAAAAGCTGAGGGTAATCTCACAAACAAATGCAAATATGAGATATCTGGTGTGATCACGTCAGATAACTATGTTAAACCTGCAATAATAAATGGTGAACCTTTATTGTATTGCCTTGAAGCTACCAAAGAGAATATAAATGAGGACAAACCGTTGCCAGTAGGATTATCTGCCAAAGCGTGTGGTTTTAAGACGAAGGTTGACATCTGCGAGTTAGGTGACAAGGATTCTAAGACGATTACAGTAGGGGCGGTTGATGTTGCAGGCATATCGTCAAAAGAGCCAATTACCGTTACGCTCGATAGAGAGGGGCCTGCTATCGCTATTAACAGTGTAAGCGAGGTTGATGGAAAAATAAAAGTAGGTGGCACTGTTTATGACGATTCTGGTATCAAAGAAGTAATAGTTAACGGAGAGAGCTTGTTTGTTGGCAAAGCAGATATGATCGAAAAAGGATGGTCCTTTGATGTAGCTTTAGCTGCAAATGGAATTGCTATAAAAGCAGTAGACAAGGCTGGTAATGTTACAGAATATACGCTTCCAGATACTCACGGTTCTACTAATGCAATGAACGAAATGCTTTTAGCACAAAGCGTAATATCAGATGCCATAGATACTTTACTTACTGCTAACTCTGGTAATGAACGTAATAATAACTCTTGTGTTGTAGCAGTAAATAATTATATGCGTCTCGCTAATATTGGTAAAAGCTTTGAAATAACAAGGGATTGCGTTAGTGTTATCAAAGAATTTCTGCAAGACATAATAGGTGTAAAAAACCTTATAGAACTGTATCGATTTGTTAAAGATGAAAGAAACGCAGCAATGAAAGAGGCTCTAACTGTTATACAAGATTTTGTAAAGTTATTTTATCATAGGTTTCCCTTTGGAGCTACACTGGGAATACAAGATAATAACTACATTAGATTAGCTACGAATGAATTTGGTACATATGAGAATTCATTAGACTTTAATATTAGTTTATCAAATTATGACCAAGGTACTAAGTTCTCATTGCTTAAAGGGAATGAACATGTTTGTGATAAAGCTCTACAAGAAATAGGGATTTTTAATATCATCTCGTGTAATGATGTTCTTCTGGACCCTGGTGATAATAGAATTGAACTGATTGTAACTGCTCAGAGCGGTGAGCAAATGCAACCATTAATATATTCTGTTAAAAAGCTGGATATAGTGGAAAGTGACTATTTGTTAAGCATTGGCATTATCGTAGTTGATAAAAATGGCCAGGTAAATGATTTTACACGAAAAGTGTACAATGAGATATTTAGAGCATTTAACTCTGTAAAGTCAAAAAGATTTAATGTCATTGATACTAGCAAAAAACTTCAAATCATTTTGAGTAAGCTCAAATATGAGACTAACACGGAGATTAGTATAGACAACGCCAGAGATGCAGGGAGAGAGGCAGAAGTTGATATGTTTCTTTTGTTAAGTATTGATGAAAATGAAATTATTGAAAACATGATTGATACAGGTAATCTTGTTGTACCTACAATCACAACTGACAGGGATATTCAAATGGCAATAATAAAAACTCTGCCTCTTGTACAAACAAGAGTATTTGAAGATACTAGTATACCTCTGCATTTAGGTCTCGATAATGACTTGAAAATGTATGCAAGGTATATTGTGAAGCGTCTTAAATATGAATTTCCATTTACTGAAGGTAAAATTGTAAGGATAAATTCAGATGGAACTTTTGAAGTAGATAAAGGCAAATCAAAATGGAATATTCGTAGAGGAACAAGATATCTTCTCTTCCGTAATGCAAATGACCCTAATTATTATTGTAGGATTATAAACTTTCGTCACCCCGAAAGATGTCAAGGTCTTTATAGTAAAGCAGTTGTGAAAACTGTAAGCGATAAAACTTCAGATGCTCAGGTTATAGAAATAAACCCACATAACGATATCCACATAAACGACAGAGTAATGACGAAATAATAAGGGAGGAACGAAGAAATGAGAAGTTGCTACAGGTTGTTTTTATGTCTTTTGGTCTTGGCCTTGGTCTTGACCGTGAGCTTTGGTATAGATCCGACGGTTTGCAGAGCCGCCGACAAGCCGGAGTTTGGTTCCTCGCCCAATCCGGTTGGCTCGGGGGCAAGGGCGTTGGGGATGGGCGGTGCCTTTATCGGCGTGGCCGACGACGCAACCGCAGCGTCGTGGAACCCAGCCGGACTCATCCAACTGGGCACTCCAGAGGTATCAATCGTTGGCTCCACCTACAGCCGCTCCGAAGACGGCAAGTTCGCTACAGAGAAAATAGACTCCGCCCCCCAAAGCGTCTCAGAGACCAACCTCAACTACCTCAGCGGCGTATATCCAACTGACGTCTTTGGCAGAAACATTGTGTTGTCCATGAGCTATCAGCACCTGTACGACTTCAACCGCAAGTGGGAGTTGTCTAATTTCCCCATTGGCACGGACTCAGCCGATATTAGCTATCGTCAAAAGGGAGGTATCTCCGCCCTTGGTCTGTCCGCCGCCATGCAGTTAAGCGAAAAGATATCGGCAGGCCTCACCCTCAATACATACAATAACGGGCTGACTCAAAACAACTGGCAAGACACGATGGAGATAAAGGACTCAACATGGCGTAACCAGGATAAGTACACCCTGAGCGGATATAATGCCAACCTGGGCCTGATGTGGATGATAAACGAGGAATTCACCGTGGGTGCGGTCTTTAAGACCCCCTTTAGGGCCGGACTCGTCCATGAGTATCCATCCTGCGACGAAAACAATGTCTGTCAGACACACAAGTTATATGAAAAACTCTACATGCCCATGTCCTACGGTGTAGGGGTTGCCTACCGCCATGACGACCCCTTTACGCTGGCCCTCGACGTCTACAGAACCCACTGGGAGCAGTTTAAACACATCGCCGCCGATGGCACAGAGACGTCCGCGGTGACAAACACACCGGTTGGCGACGCTGACATCAAGCCGACCCTGCAGGTGCGTCTGGGGGCGGAGTATCTGCTCATATGCCCCAAAATTACGATCCCCCTGCGTGCCGGTGTGTTCTACGACCAGGCCCCTGCGCCTCAGCATCCGGATGACTACTATGGCATGAGTGTAGGGACGGGATTGGCCTTTGGGAGGTTTGCCTGGGACATCGCGTATCAGTACAGGTGGGGCTCAAATGTTGGAAGCGCCCTTGCTGGCAAGTCGTGGAATTACTCCCAGGACGTCCGTGAACATACGGTGTACACGTCCCTTATCGTGCATCTATGAGGGGTTGTAAGGTGATTCATCCAGAGGCACAAGCAGTATGAAGCAAGCCATTAATCGTCCAGGACTACCGGCGTCAGGTGTCAAGACGCCCTTATGGGCAGCGGTAATTGTCGCGTATATCGTGATATCGCTTGTCTGTAAGCCCGTCGAGGGGGCAGACGTCACAGCGCCGGACATGTACGAGCCGGACGATACTCCCTCACAGGCACAGGTGATAGAGGTCGATGGCAAGCCTCAACGGCACAACTTCCACAAGCCTGGCGATGTAGACTACGTAAAGTTCTACGCCGTAAAGGGTGAGATTTATGAGATAATAGCCAATACTATAATTGATAAATGTTACCCCAAGATCACCGTATATAATCTGGATGGCGTTACTGAAATAACACCTCATAAAGCTAACTACCATGTTTTTGGAGCTATCATTATCGATCAGAATTTTAACGAAGATGGTATCTACTATGTAAGTATAAGTAACATTTCCTCCAACTGCTTTGTCAGTGGCACTGACTATATCCTCTCTGTGCATGAAATAGCAGCCCCATCCCCCCCTGCTACAATAAGTGGAGGGGGTACTGCATCAGGTGCTGCTGCATCAAAGCCTACTGAACCAAAGCCTCATGTATCATGGACCGCTGCACCAGTGCCTACCCCCACGCCGAAAGATGATTCACAATGTGACAAGATAGAAGGCGACTTCAGGGGGGAGTGGTTCAATTACTACGAGCGCGGATTGTCTTTCTCAGGCTGCGGACAGGACAAGTTGGACAACGGACAAACAGAAACGGCTATCAAAGACCTTAACTCAACAGTTGCTGACCTTAAGGCCGCTATTAACATAAAAAAAGATGAGAGCTGGCACGCAAAGACTAACGATACAAACTATGTGGATTATTTTCCCCACAGAGAGCTTGGGATAGCCTACTTCCTGCTCGGTAAATATGAAGATGCACAAAAGGAGCTTGCCGTATCTTTAGGGCTGGACGACACTGCAACCTCAAAGGCCGCCTATTATCTCAATGAGGCCAGAAGTAAGCTGAGTAAAGGCGAATCAAGGCCTGTAATCAAGCTCAAGAACAATAAAAATCTCACAGGCAACTGCATGTATACTATCGAGGGGATAGTCACGTCAGCCAACTATGTAAGGCCTGCTATAGTAAAAGGTGAGCCTCTGTTGTATTGTCTGAAAACTAAAGGTGAGAGGATATTATATGATGAACATTTCCCGGCAGAGGTATCTGCTAAGTCGTGCGGTTTTAAGACGGAGGTTGACCTCTGTGGGTCAGAAGGTCAGGGTTCCAGGACGATCAAGATAGGGGCGGTTGATGTCACAGGGAGATCGTCAGAGAAAGAGGTCAAGGTCACCCTCGACCGAGAGGGCCCTGCGATTGCAATTGACAGTGTAAGCGAGGCTGCTGGAAAGATAAGGGTGGTTGGAACTGTCTATGATAATTATGGTATCAGGGATGTGTCTTTTAACGGAGAGAACAGGTTCACTAGCAAACCAAATATAACCAAAAAAGAATGGTCGTTTGATGTAACCCTAGCGGCAAGTAAAATCGCGATAAAGGCAACAGACAAGGCCGGCAATATTACAGGATATACCTTTCCGGAGACTCAGGAAGATGCTGCTCTGACTGGCGAATTTCTCCTTGCGCAAAATGGGGCATCAGATAGCGATGGTTCTGAAGGCTGCACCTTTAACAGAGACGGACTAAATATAGGAAAGAATTGTCCTAACATCGTAAAAGAGATGGTTGATCCTCTATCAGAATTATCAACTATACCTATTAACGTTTTTAGGAATTTTATAAAAAGAGCAATTGATTTAAGAGAGGATTTAAGTAAACAATCCTCTTTAATCAAGATAATCCCGGAAGGCAGATTCTTTAAATTTCGCAGGAGTGTAGCTACATTTGAGAAATCATTAAAAGTTATGATTACTGTATACAATGTTAATCAGTTTAGTGACTTAACTTTGTATAATAGTGACAAAGAAATTAAATGTCCTGGCAAAGATAAATTCAAGAAAGGAAATCATAGTTATACCTTTTCCTGTTCAGTGCCTGTGACCACAGGTATTGATAATAAAATTAAGCTTATTGCATATACTAAACAGAAAGATGAACAAAAACAGTCATCCATTAACGTTCAAAGATTAGAGCGAGCAAGACCTGACATGCTATTAAGGATTGCCGTTATCGCCGCTGATAAAAACGGTAAATCAATTGGCAACATAACGGATAAGTATAAAAAGATATATGATTCACTTGAAACCTCAGAGAGATTTAAGATCATTAATATTGACGACAAAAAAGAAACGATATCAAATAAATACAAGATCAGAGATGGTATATTTATCAACCCAGACAACGCGAAAAATGCCGCCATAGAAGCAAAAGTCGATATGTTCCTATTGCTAACGATTAACAGAATTGGAATTACCACCAAATTCATCGAGACAGGTTGCTTTGTTACTACAACACCGAAAGATAGTATCAATTGTGATGTATCTCCTAAACAAACTATCCTGGTGCCTAATACCTATACTTTTAAATCTAACGAAAAAGAAATTGTACAGTATCTTGAAGATAATTTTCCAGTGGTAGAAGGTAAGGTTAAAACGCTAACACACAATGAAAGTTTTGAGGTGGATAAAGGCAAAGATCCCTGGAAAATCCGTGATGGAACAAGGCTCTATCTATTCAACAAGGCATCTGCGATAAAACAGTTGCTCTGTAACAATGTAAACTTTGCTTTCATCGGAGGATGTGAAAACATTGTGCAAACAGACGAGGATTATTATGGTAAGGCTGTTGTGACAGATGTAAGAGATACAACGTCGGAGGCCAAGGTTATATATATAACCCCTGGCAATAAAGTTACAAGCGATGACATAGTAATAACGAAATAATTATGGTGTACAAGGCCCTTATCGTGTACCTCTAAGACTCTTGACTTGTATATCCAGGGCGTATCTTTGGTGCGTCTGGATATTTTGCATAAAACTTTAAAAGAGGAGTTGTAAGATGATTACATCCAGAGACACAAGTAGTATGAAACACGCCATTAACCGCGCAGGACTAGCGGCCTCAGGAATAAAGACGCTCTTATGGGCAACGGTGATTTTCGCCTGCATCGCGATATCGCTTGCCTGCAAGACCGTCGAGGGGGCAAGCGCCACAGCGCAGGATGCCTATGAACCCGACGATACCCCCTCACAGGCAAAGGTGATAGTAATCGATGACAAGCAGCCTCAACAGCACAACTTCCACAAGGCTGCCGATACCGACTATGTAAAGTTCTATGCCCTAAAGGGTGAGACCTATGGGATAAAGGTGGCTAACACAGGCCCAAATTGCCAACCCATGCTCGTCATATATGGTGCAGATGGCGTTATTCCTATAACATATAAAGCGATTCGCAAGGCCGCAGAAGACCTTACCCTCTACTGGTCCTTCACCGACGATGGTATCTACTACGCGAGCATAAGTAACGTTGACCCCAACGTCTTTGGCAGTGGCACTGACTATGCCCTCTCTGTCTACAGACCAACAGCGCCATCCTTCACTGTTGCAATAAGTGGAAACATCACCAACTGCGACACTAAAACCTCGACTAACATCGCTATTGAGAACGCAACAATCAAAGTTGCTGACAAGTGGACAGCCTTAAGCGATAATAACGGACATTATGGGATGACTGCAGTAGAAGGTACGCAGACAATGTATATCTCAGCAGAAGGTTATCTTCCGTTAAGCAAATCCGTGGCAATTTCACAAACCAATACGACATTTAACGCTTGCCTCAATCGCGATGGCAATGTCATGCCTTATCTCAAGGTAGAACCGTCAGTGCCTCCAGGGGCCACCGCAATGGACTTAACGGTTACAATAGGCATGGACCCAGGCAAATATACCGGCTATCCCGTAGACTGGTGGCTTGCCTACGAGGTAAATGGCAACTTCACCACCTTTTCCGTCAATCAGGGATGGAAATGGGTAAGTAATATTACTTATGCCTACCAGGGAGGGCTGTCTACCCTGTCACAGACATTGCCTGTTAAGGTACCTGTTAATGGCAGTTACACGTTCTATTTTGGGATAGACACTGTCATGAATGGCAATGTAGATTACGACAAGCTGATCCTGAAGGCATACAGGTATAACGTAGCACAATAAAAGAAAGAAGGAGGGACGCCTGGCCGCCCCCTCCTCAGACCTCCCCTGCAAGGGGTCACGGACCCCTTGACCCCATCATAAATCTTGTTTACAGCATATGCTTATTCACCCCAAAAAAAATCCCATGTAACCTTTTCATCACCACCAACGACTACTAAATCAAGAAGGCAGACATGACGCCGGCAATGGCTGCCTCAAAAAAAAAGAATCAGGAGGACACACAGATGTTAGTACGAAGGACTGTAAGGACGATATTGGTAGCAATGGTGTTAACGTTGGTCATCGGCACAACAGTGATGGCAGAGGTAGGCGGAGGTCTTAAAGGCTCCGGGGGTGATGCACAACACATAATACTCAACGCTTTGGTTCAGCTCAACCTGACGGATGCACAGAAGTCGGCAATTGCAGGCATCCTCAAGGGCTACAAGGACACACTCCAGAAGGATATACAGGACGTCGTCGATGCCAGGGTGCAACTGTTTGAGGCCATCCACGGCAACAACTACGACGAGGCCAAGGTACGCGCAACGTCAAGGGTACTGGCAAACAAGGAAGAGGAACTGGCCGTGTTACGTGCAAAGATAGTCAGCGAAATTAACGCTGTCCTAACAACCGACCAAAAGGCTATAATTGATCAGGCAAAGGAAGATTTTGTCGCCATGATTAAGGCAAAGATGCAACGCATACTGACACTGATCAATACGTGGATCGGTAAACACAGCTAAGACAACGGGGGCACCTGGCATGAGCTAACCCGCCAGGTGTCCCATCAACAAAAACAATGAATAACGAAGACACCGATAATATATGTCAAAGCGACGAGGACGTCATAGCCTCCATACTTGGCGGCGCCACAGATGACTTTGAGATTATACTAAAGCGTTATGAAAGATATGTATTTACCATCGTGATTAAACACATGCCATATGAGATGTGCCAGGAGGTGGCACACGAGGTCTTTATTAAGATATACTATAGCCTTGGGTCGTTTAAGGGCAAGACCCCATTCAAGCACTTTGTGGCAACCATAGCGGTACGATGCTGCTACGACTACTGGCGAGGGCATTATCGGTCTATGGAGGCCCCCATGAGCAGCCTCACGCAGGAGCACAGTCATTGGTGTGACTCGATCATAGCTGAGGAGTCCCTTGAGATATTTAAGCGACAGCAGTGCACAAAGGAGGCAAGGGAGGTGCTCCGGTGGGCATTAAACGCCATGAGCGCCGAGGAAAGAATCGTACTCACGTTGACACACCTCGAGGGTCTCTCCATCAGCGAGGCCGCTGAACTCCTGGGCTGGAGCGCCATCAACGTCAAGGTCAGGGCACACAGGGCAAGGACAAAGCTAAGGAAACAGATAATTAAGTTGATCAGCATTAAGGATAAGGATGGTGATAAGAAATGACAAGAGATAAAGACGATAAGATTAAAAAGATAGAACAAGCCCTGATAGAATCCTTCAAGGGCGGGCAAGAGGTATCGATCAACCCGCAGTGGCATAGCAACGTCATGCAGGGCATCAGAGGGCTTCAGGCGGAGAAAGGCTCATCCTCGGAGGGCTTTATCTGGCGCCTTGTGACAGCATCATGCTGCATTGCGATAGTATCGTGCCTCGTTGCAGCAGGCGTAGGTATCACCCCCGAAGACAGCCTGACAAGCCTCTTTATGGGAGACCCGCTTGGGCTAATAACCTCGCAACCATTTGTACGGTGATCTCAGGAGAATGACTATGAAAAGATGGAAAGTAACAGTGGCTCTTGTCGTGGTATTTATCTCCGGTATACTGACGGGTTCAGTGCTCACCGGCCTTTATATAAAACAGGGCATGGCAAAGGTAATCAACGGCGGTCCCCCGGCAGTCAAAAATGTAATAGTTAAACGATTGGACGAGAAACTGAACCTCACCAAACAACAGAGAACCGAAATCGAAAGGATCGTCGGCCAGACACAGGTCGAAATCCTGAAGCTACGCCAAAAGAATCAACCCGAGATAGAACGTATCATCGACGACGGTATAACCAAGATGAAGACAAACCTCACCCCTGAACAACAAAAGACCCTGGAGGCAATGTACAAAAACGTAAAAGACAAGTGGCATATAAAGGATTAAAGATAATGTAGTGCGTTTCGATCGTATGAAAAGAAAGGGGCGGAGCCGCCCCTCTTTTTTTTCTTTTTGTCTTTGTGTTTATTACTCAACGACCCAAACAGCGCAGTTTTTGCGTGCGTGTATGAGGCTGTTTGTCGTACTGCCCAGGATGAACTCCTCCTTTTTGGATATCCCGCGCCTGCCAACCACGATTATGCAGGCGCCAACGTTGCGCTGCTCTCTGATGATGCTCTCAACTATGGTTGACTGCTTGCTCAGGACTACACCGGTGGATACGTTTTCCTGCGCAAATCCTGCCTCTATCAGCATGTCGCGGTAGGTTTGAAGCATCTTGCCTTTCTCCTCCATGAGGTACTTGACCCATTCCCTGGATTCCTCCTCAGAGACAAAGGCGTCATCTTCAAGCAGCACGGCAATGTGGCATATGAGGGCGCTAAACCCAGGCAACCCTCCAAGCAACTCTCCCACAAAACGTACCGCACGATGCGAGTGCTCGTTGTCATCCACGGCTATCAAGAGCCGTCTGTCCTTGAGCAAGGTAAACATATCGTATGTATTAGTGTCTGTTTCTTTCATGGCACACAGCTCCTCATCTGCCGTTACGTTAGTTTATCTCTTGCCTCCATGAGGTCATCCAGGAACTCCCCAACGGTGTCGTAAAAGACGTTAGCCCCGTTAGAGAAGTGCAAGAGCACCAGGTTTAAGGCGCCATCGACGTAGGGGTAGACCTTCTTGAGGTTGACCAGGCGGTTTTGAAAGACGATGTTCATGTCTTCCTCCCTGAGTTGTTGCAAGAGGTGCGGGTTATTTTTCTGAAGCGTCTGGACCGTGACGTCGCCGCAGGCCGCGATGAAGGTCAGGATGTTGCCCAGGCCAAAGAGGTCGTAACCAAACCTGTTCTGCCTGCTCGCAAAGGTGTAGTCAAAATCAATCCAACGCCCCTTGCCACTGTCGCTGTCCATGATGATATGGTCGCGTCTGATGTCGCCGTGTTTTTCGTCGCAACTATGCAGGAACTCTATGGCCTGTACCAGGACGATGAACTCGTCCATGACCTCCTTGAGATGGGCGTGGTAGTAGTGTTCGTGGTTCTTGTTTAGCGACAGGACGTGGGCTGAGAAGTTTACGCCCCGGATGTAATCAATTACCCTTATGATGTTACCCGCTGAATCATTTACCGCAAAGCCGTGCATGAAACGTTCGTGGCGACCAACCTTATCCAGGATACGAGCCTCCTTCCGCGGGCTCCTGACGCAGTCAAAGATGATGCCTCCCACTGAGGCGCTGTATCTCTCGTGAAACACCATCTTGATTATCTTTTCGCTGCCATCGACAAGGTCTATGGCCTTTCTGACCCAGAACTTAGGCTCGTCGTCAATACCAAAACGCCCCTCCTTCTGGTTATTGCGCATGAGGTACGGTCTTCCACCTAATAAGACCACGTCGTCATACTCGATCCTGAAGAAATCAGACGTATCCTCCATTATCCTAATCTTACAGGGAACCCGTGCGCTGCCCACATACTGAGCTATCATCTGCCTCAGGTCATCCGTGTCATATGATCTGTTCTCGCTATAAATATTCATGTGGCCTACAGATATAGTTTACGAAGATGGGGTCAAGGGGACTGGTCCCCTTGCAGGGGGGTTCTAAGGGGGGGCGGAGCCGCCCCCTTATTTTCTTCTCTTAAAAGTGGCAGAGTGATGACAAACTCCACACCCTCCTGCGTGTTGGAGGCGGATATCGAGCCTTCCATCTTGCCCTCTATGATGGCCCTCGACATGTATAGTCCTATCCCTGTGCCACCCTCTGCCTTGGTAGTCACATATGGCTCAAAGAGGCTGTCGATCACCGACTGGTCAATACCCCCGCCATTATCGCGCAGGCACACGACCACCTTGTCGTTGCTCCGTTCAATATCAACCTCGATCCATCCTTCATTATCAGGATTGCCTTTTTTTTGCCACGTCTTTATCGCATCACGGCTGTTGTTTATCAGATTCAGGATTACCTGCTTAAACTCGTTGATATATCCGCTTGAATACAGTCCAAGTGTACGGGGGATATTTAGGCGTAACTCGACGTTGTCCTTCTTCAGTTGATCGGAAAAGAGACCGGCCACATCATAAAACGCCTCCGAGACGCTAAAGGGATCCCTGTGGGTGGAAGGCTTCAGGAAGTTCTGAAAGTCATACACCGTCTGGGACATGTGCTTGATGAGGTCCATGCTCTGCTTGACCGATTGCTCAATATACTGCTTATCGAGCTCACCCACATCAAATGCAACCTCTATATCCTGTATGACCAGGCTAAGGGCACTTAGAGGCTGTTTCCACTGATGGGCAATGGAGGCAATCATCTCCCCCATAGCCGCCATCTTGGACTGCTGAAACAGCATCTGTTCTTCAAGGCGGCGCCTGTCAACCTCCTCTTGTACCCTCTTCTGTAGCGTCTTTTGCAGGCTATACAGGTTCAGGTGTGTCTGAACCCGTGCCACGACCTCTTCCCTCTGAAACGGTTTAGAGATGTAATCTACTCCTCCGCTATCAAATGCGTTGACCTTCTCCGCTATATCCGTCAGGGCGCTTATAAAGATAACAGGAATATCGGCCATCACAGGGTCAGACTTCAAACGGCGGCAGACCTCATAACCATCCATATGCGGCATCATGATATCCAACAGTATAAGCTCCGGTCTGACCTTTACCACTGCCTCAAGGGCGTTTATACCATCTGCGGCAAAGGACAGCCTATACCTATCCATCAATATCTGCCTCAGAAGCTGCCTGTTACTGGGCTCATCATCTACTATCAACACGCTGTACATAAATATTATCCTTATATTGTAGTTCAACCTTAAGAGAAGAAGAAGGGGGGCGGCTCCACCCCTCCCCTCAGACCCCCCCTGCAAGGGCACCAGTGCCCTTGACCCCATTATATCTTGTTCACAGTCAATCTTCCAAGTCTATGCCTAGTGTCCTGGCAAATTTTATCGTTTGATGTCTTGCGGCGGCGAAATCGAGTTCTCCGACGTATTTCTTGATTAGTCTTAATTGTTCCGGTTTGACGTACTGCTCTAGTTGTAGGAGCAGTGGTTCGACCTCATCCGGGGAGTATCGCTCAAAGGACTGCATCATCGGTGTAATGATCTCTATTATCCGTGGTATGTCTAATTCGGCATTGGTCTGCTCTGCGGTATAACCATGCGCCTCGAGCTTGCCGATAGAGTCAACGACCGTCCTTAGCGCGGTCTTGAGCTGTTCCAATAGCGTCCTGCTCTGGTGGATGTCTTGCTCCTTGAGGGCATGTTCTAAATCGCGGGAGAGGGCATACACCTGTGGCATTGACAGATTCCCCGACACGCCCTTGATGGAGTGCATGATTGCCCTGGCCGCCTCTGTATCGTTGCCCTCAACGAGCGAGGATATCCTCTGGGCCACGTTGCCGTATTTATGCGAGAATTCCATCAAGGCTTCTATGTAAACCCTTGGTTGCATCCATGTATCTATACCTTTTTCCACGTCTATACCCTCAAGTAATGGCAAATTAACTGACAAATCAACTGCCGAATTAATTGCCAAATTATCTGATATTTGCGCCCTTTCCCCAACCGATGGGGCAACGAACATCCGCCCAACCCCCTTAGGGGTTATCTCTTCTATTGTATCAAAAAGGAGATCAAACTGGACAGGCTTACCAACGACGGCATCGATACCACTATGGGCATAGGTCACGTTCTCTTCATTCATCACGCTGGCCGTTAGGGCAATGATAGTGATATGTCCAACGGAGTCGGCGTGTGATGAGGCGTGTGATGCAGCGGATGATTCAGCGGATGATGCAGCGTATGATTCAGCGTATGATTCAGCTTCTAGGGCACGAATATGGCGCGTGGCCTCCAGGCCATCCATCTGGGGCATATGTATATCCATGAGGATAAGGTCAACGTGATTGCTCTTAAATCGTTCGATGGCCTCAATGCCGTTTTTGGCCACCACCACGCTGTGCCCCTGATGCTCCAGACGGGTCTTTAACAGGACGATGTTTTCCTCGATGTCCTCCGCGATCAGTATCCGAAAGACCCTGCGTGGTCTTGGCAGATGCAGGCTGTTACCGGTGCTGTCTACGCCTTGAACTACGTACTGTGTGTCTTTATCCGCTCTTTTTATGTTGACGGTAAAGTGAAAGGTGCTTCCCTTACCCTGCTCGCTTTCCACCCAGATGTGGCCACCCATAATCTCAACCAGTTGCTTGGATATTGTCGTGCCAAGGCCTGTGCCGCCAAAGCGTCGTGTTATCGAGCTATCCGCCTGGGTAAAGGCATCGAAGACCTTCTCTATCCTCTCAGCGGGTATACCGATCCCCGTATCGCTAATGTCAAATCGTATGAAATCCTCCTCCGTGTGTGGGTGTACCTCTATGTTGACTCCGCCTCTTTCAGTGAACTTGATGGCGTTACCTGCAAGGTTTATTACTATCTGCCGCAGACGCAGGGGGTCGCCGATGAAGTTGCTGCCATTGATGGCTGGGTCAATGTTATACGTGAGGTCAAGCCCCTTTTCACGTACCTTGACGTCAAACATCTGGTACACGCTATGGAGCATGTCCCTGAGATTAAAGGGCTTTCGTTCTAGGATCATATTACCGCTTTCCAGCTTGCTGACGTCTAGGATGTCGTTTATCAACCCCAATAGGGCGTGTGCCGAATTCCTCGAGATCCCCAGGTAGCGTCTGTCCGTCTCTGACAGGCTGTAGCCATCGATGACCAGCTCCAGAAAGCCGAGTATTGAGTTCATAGGCGTCCTGATTTCGTGGCTCATGTTTGCCAAAAACGCTGACTTGGCCCTGGCGGATGCCTCGGCGGTCTCCTTTGCGGCGGCAAGCTCTGCCGTGCGCTGCCTGACACGCAATTCGAGGTCATCGTAGGCATTTTTGAGGCTCACCTCTGCCTTGTTACGCTGTATTATCTCCTCTTGCAAGAGTCCATAGTTGTTCTGCAGCTCACCCTTTGCGGAGATAATCTGCTCCGTCCTGCTGTCAAAGAGACCGGCCAGGCGCTCCAGCTCGTCCTCAGTCCCCAGCGGGCTGCACTTGGCAAACCCGTCCTCCGAGGCCTTTTCAACCCTCGCGCACAACGTAAGGATTGGATCGCATACGCTGTTACCCATCCTGATGGCGATAAAGATTGCAACTACAATAAAGACAGTACCTATAAGAAACAGCTTGATAATGGCATCCCAGATAACCGCCCTGTACTGAGACCTTAGCGCCCCAAGCTCAACGGATATCTTCAGTTTGTCAAGGATAAGATAGCCCTTGGTGGCATAGTCCCTTACTATGATATAGGAGCTGGTTACATGAAAATTATTATCCGTGATCTTGACGTTATTGGCATACAGTCTGTAAAAGAAGTCCTCTCTGGGCAGGATACTACTGAAGATACTCACCAGGTCATACTCGATGACCAAGGCTCCCTGCGTGGTGTTGTAAAACGCTATGGGTACAATGTAGACCAGGTTATTATTGTCGGCGACGTAAAACCTTGGCTCCCCAACGGCCAGGGCTATTTGCAGGTACCTTGTTCTTGAATAATCAGGTGGATTAGCCAGGGTTGAGTAGACAACGCTCTCGTCAAAACGCACCATGGTTACAGCGTGGATAGTCTTATTATTTGCAAAATTATCGATTAACCTTGGCAGGTAAGACGGCCTTCCCTGGGGATCGATCAGGGCGTTGATAACAAAAGGATTAGCGCTGAAGTGATTAGCGCCCTCAAAGAGATAGGATATCCGCTGTTGAAGACTCATTATGCAGTGTTCGTTCTGTATCCTCAGGTCATGATTTAACTCGGCGGTGAGGGTCCTCTCCAACATAATGGCAACCGTAACGATGATAGACAGTAGCAAGATCACGGTAATCGTTATATGTTGCATCAAGAGTCTCCTTCTCAGGCTCTTCTTGGGAGGATTAACCGTCACCTTGACCCCTTAGGCACGATGGCTCCATTTGCGTCATATACGGCCATGAAGTAGTCATTGACGTTGAGGGCGTCATGTCTTGTCCTTGTAAATGGCGGTGAGTATGTCTTTATCAGACCATTGTAATATTGGATGTCTTCGAGGGCGTTACGTATGGATGAGCGATCAATGGTCCTGGCGTTATTGATTGCCATTGCCAGGAGGTGGACGAGGTCATAGGCCTGTGCCGTTGCCGAGGGCAAGGGTATCTCCTGCGGTGTGCTGACGTGATAGGTAGCCAAATATTGCGTTAGCACTCGTTTGGTCATTTCATTTTTTGGGTTTAAAAAATAAAACGTCTGAAAGAAACTTAAATCCACGTGTCTTAGTTGATCTTTTACATCCTGCCAGAAATATCCCCCGGTAATAGACCAGGGGGAGATGATCGGTATCTTCTGTTGGCGTAGGGCCAGGCCTTTAATAATTGCCGTCCCCTCAGGAGAATTTGCCATAAGTAACAATACCTCAGCGCCAGATTCATCGATCCTGGCAAGTTGTTGAAGCATGTTCTCCTCTGCCACGTTAAACGATTCTATAGCGTATGGCCTTAAGTTGTTGTCATGGAGGTAGCCTACCAGTATCTGTTCATATTCTCTGCCCCAGATATTATTAAGACGTAAAATAGCTATTTTGTTGGACCTCTTCAATGCCTGTCGTATAAGGAAAGGCCCTGCCTCGGCATCGTTGGCGGAGACCCTGAATACATAATTAGGGTTGTATGAATTATTGATGATATTGTCTGCCGCAGCCCATGAGATGAGATATATGATCTTCTCCTTATGGATCAGCTCCAGGTCAGCCAGGATTACCGAGCTGTGAAGCCCACCCATTATTGCCGCCAGGTTCTTCATCTTACTAAAATACTTTATGTTACTCTGACTACGGGCAGGGAGCCCTGCGTGGTCCATCACCACGATGGACAGCTTCTTGCCCAGCACCCCACCGTGAGTGTTGATCTCCTCTATGGCAAGCTCCATCCCACGTTTTATGGCCATGCCTGCCAGGGAAGAGCCCATGCTCATGTCGGCGTTGAGGCCGATTATTATATCCTCTTCTTCCTTATAGTGGTACTTCTGTCTGAGATATTCCATTGTCAGGTCGATGACGTCTTCCCCTATGATAGTCCTGTATTTATCAATGATATGTCTGGTTGACATCTGGAAGTCCTTGAGCTGTTTTTCATTGAGCCAGGCCACATCAACGCCAGAGTCTTTGATGGCCTTGATGTAGCCTACTTCCTTTTTGGTGATCAACTCCCTCTCAAACGATGTCAACTCCCTGGCCGTTTTCATGAGGGTCTGCGCAATGTCGCCAGGTAGGGAGTCGAGCGTCTTTTTGCTAAAGCAAAACACATAGGCCAGGTATGCGTGATTGCTTATGATCAGATGGGACTGAACCTCATGAAACTTGAGGGCGTATATAGCAGCAATGGGATTTTCCTGGCCATCTACCACGCCGTCATTTAGCGCCTTATATGTCTGGTGAAAGTCTATTGGGATAGGGTTTGCCCCAAAGGCAATGAACTGATCCATGATGAGATTGCTCTTCATTATACGGATGTTCATGCCGTTGAAGTCCTTGGGGGAGTGAATGGGTCTGTCTGCGGTGAATTGCTTAAAGCCATTGCCCCAAAATGCCGCCCCAATAAGTCCCTGTTGTCTGAGTCGCTCTAACAGCAGGTTGCCAGGTCTGCCATCGAGCATCGCATAGGCATCCTCAACCCGTGGGAACAGGAAGGGGATGTCCGCGTACTGTAGTGCTGGCAGTATCATGCTTAGTTTGGCCGTTGGAGAGATCAGGATATCCAGTTGGCCGTCGATTGCCATTTCGATCATCTGTTCGTCGTTACCCAACTGTTGGGCTGGGGAGATGTTGATCTTTACCCGTCCCTTGGTTTTGTCTCTGACGGTATCGGCAAACCTCTGGGCGGCGATGTGCATGGTGCTGTCTGTTGGCATGTTATGGCCAAGGCTCAACTCATAGGTCTTGTCCTCCTTGCCCCTGGAGTCATGCGTCCCAAAGGGGTGAAGGTAAAACAGCGCCGCCATCCCAATAACAACGGCGGCAACAGCAAAGATCAGGCGCCTGTTGATAGCTCTCAATGCAATAGTTCAACCCTAATGTTCATCTTCCTATTATAGCATTTCCTCTGCGCAACTGAGTGAAGAATCCCCTTAGCAGGTCGGCGCACTGTTGTTGGAGGACCCCGGAGGTCACCTCTACCTGGTGGTTTAGTCTGTTGTCGTGCAGGAGGGTGTAGAGGCTGTTTACGGCGCCCCCCTTGGGGTCATGACAGCCATAGACGAGGCGTTTGAGGCGGCAGGCCAATATAGCGCCGGCGCACATCACGCACGGTTCTTTCGTGACGTACAGGACGTAATCGTTCAACCGCCAACTGCCACAAGCGTGCGCACCCTGCGTGATGGCCATTAACTCAGCGTGGGCAGTAGGGTCCTGCAGGCTCTCCTTCTTGTTAAAGGCGCTGCTGATTACCTCGCCGTGGGCATCCACCAGCACCGCGCCAACTGGCACCTCCGCCAACTGGTAGGCTCTCTGCGCCAGCTCAATGGCCATCGACATGTAGGTCTCATCGTTAGAAGAAAGAAAGGGGCGGCTCCGCCCCCCTTTAGAACCCCCTGCAAGGGGGCCAGCCCCCTTGACCCCATCTTGCGTAGGCTTTGATGTTGAGATTTTGTTTACGGTAAAAATCTCCTTTGCAATGCGAGGACGCGCGGTCTGGCGCCACTTTTATAGTTTAATCCAAGTCCATAACGATAGATTTCAGGCACATAGTAGCCTTCGCCTTTTACCTCTCTTATTACTCCAATTGCCTCAAGAAGTGTTATGTCCTCTGTATCCATGCTTAACTTGTGTGGGTCAAATGGTATTACCCTATTATCTTCAGACATTTGTCTTATTGCGTTATGAAAGTTAACAAACACAGGTATCTCTTGTTTGACCTCTTCAATCTTGTCTTCGCTGCACCGTTGAATTGATTTTTTTATAGACTCCGGTGGAATCAGCCTGTCTTGATAACTAATCAAACCAGGTGAACTTGCAGCATTCTTTGATGAATAGTATATAAATCGTATAATATCACGCGCCTGTAATTCACCATTAAAATTACTTAAGGCCCCCATTACCCATCTGGCTGTATTAGCTTCATGGGAGGAAGCCGTGCCAAGTTTATAGCCCCATAGTTTAGTTAAGGTCTTTTTTAAGCCTTCTATGCTAAGTGCATAAATGTCAGTAGTTTTATCATGCAAATCAATCCATTTATCTATCTTTGCCAAGCGACTAACTAACCAGGTAATTAATCTAAGGGCCTCCTCATAATTCCATGTCAACATATAATTTTGATACAGGTTTTCAAATTGTTTAAAATTCTGCCTGATAGAAGAATTAGCCATATCTTGTCTTATAAACACTATTAAACCAAACGGTGGGTTGGGGTCATTCTTGAGGCGTTCAGGTATATCCTGTAAGAGTGCTCTTAATGCCTTCTGTTGATTTTCTTCCTTATGTAGTTCTTGGAAGGTATCTTCCAGGCCGTCTATGATAAAGATAACCTTCATTTTTGGCATGTTAGACTTCTTAAAGGATGAATAATCAACATATTCTATGCCTAATGCCATCGCAAAGATGGAAAACCATTTTTTTTCCCAATCAGGCTCACCATTATTTGATTCCAACTCTTTTTTTATGGTAGACCTAACATAAGGAAAATCAATAACTTTATGATTCGGTAAAACTTTTGAAATACAATCTTGTAGGTCGTTTACATGTTTTTTTGACTCCTCGGCAAGATTTTTTGAACCAAGAAGTGGGTAGAAAATGGGCGAGTTATCGTCTGATGCATCTTTATCCTCTATCGCTTTAATGAAATGAATACATCGTTTATAATGACATAAGTTTAAGAAGACAAATGTTTTACCAGCGCCTTTCGCCCCTATGACGACAATAGCCGGTAAACTGACTCTAAATTGCCTGGCTATATGTTTTAGAGCTGGAATAGGCATAAGCTCTTCAATATGTCCACTTTCAGCATAGATTAACTTATGGGCTTTTTCCATGAGAGTATTGATATCTTTCTTCTTATTAGCAGCAGCTTTCCCTGTAGTTGCCGGCCTTTTCTCGATTGGTCTGAGAAACAGTTCGTAAAAATCTGACATCTTTCTATCTATATCACGAGGCAGTTTATCAAAGGCATCTTGTAATCCACCTAAATGAGCCAATTCCGAAGCAAAATAGGTCTCTATCAACGACTCTTCTGCAATAACTTCCTCAACATCCTCTTCTCTTTTAACAAAAAAAGTTATCATCTTGTATAAAACAGAGACAATACTTTTTGTGTCCAAATCCCTTGGTATCATTGAAAGAATGTATACAGGTTTAACATAATAACCTTCTTTATCGCTCCCATCTTCATTCGTTATTTTATCCTTTATGTTCTTGTACACATTAAGAAGTAACTTTGTTATAAGCTCAGTTCCCATTAGTGATTGCGAAGAAGTGCTTGTGACGATACATTTCAACACCCTTGGGTCAAGCAGATAGGGGCTTGATAATTCGCTTATCCCTGCCCTCAAATCAATTAAGATTACATCGACATTGAGGGCTTTGCCCAATGAGTGAAATGCCTCTAAGAGTTTCCATTCATATCCGGGTGAATCAATCACATGCTGTGGTTTTATTGGCATGATTATGGACTGAATCTCACCTCTGAAGGTTGGCAGGAAATAGTGTTGTGTCTTTTTTTGCTCAGTCTTCATTTCCCAAGGTGAACTGGACAAATGAAACGAGGCAAGGTCAATCGCATATTTAAAACCATCTGTCTCATCAGTATGCAGCAGCGATAGAAAGTCAATGTATGAAATATCGGGCTTAACATTATCTGCTCGAGCCCACCATGTAAGACCAGGGGCCTCCAGGTCAGCATCGATAATCAAGGCGCTTTGCCCCCTTTCCGTCAAGACTTTCAACAAATCTACCATGTGGAGTGTCCTGCCTACTCCCCCCTTGTATGAATAAAACACAACGATTGGCGGCGCTTCAAATGGCTTTGGTATCGTATCAGGATCAAATGACACTATCCCCATCTTTTCAAAAGAAGGAACGGTACGTTTTTTGCGTTTATAAAGCTGCTCTATTGTTTTTTTAGATGCCTCTACAATTTCAAATGATACAGATAATCTCCTTTTTTCACCTGACAATGTATCAAGGATAATTTCTTTGTTTTCTTCGTCAAATCTTGTATTGAAGACGGTTTTAAGATATTCATACACTTTATCTTTATCGTTTTCATCAGCCAAAAGTATATCCACTTTGTAAGAATACACATCAATTTGCAATATCTCTTCGGGTCTGATTGATCTGTCAAGAAATAAGACGGATTCCACATCAAACCACGAATACAACTTTGTTGGGTATGTTAAACTTTCATCATTCACTTAAATCACCTTTATCCTTTCATAGATTTTGATTTTAACTTTTCAGACAAAAAAGATGCGAGTTTGTTAAGCTTGTCTTCAAATGTCTGATTGTCTTTCTCTGCTATATCTCGCCCATATCGCCACGCTTCATGTACCTTATGATGCACAATAGGGTGGTTTTTGTTGTCGTAAATATTTTCGGGAAATCTATAATTCTCAGCTATTTTCAGTTTTTGTACAAGCATATTTAATTTATGCCCAATCCTTTTCATTTCGTCAAGAACATCTATAGTATCACCCCGCTCTCTAATAATTGCGGCTTTCAGTCCACATTCAACCGCATAAAATAAGACCATCTTTAATGAATCATTCTTGGATTCGTTGTCTAAGTATAATATATAATGTTCTTCAAACGCCTTCTTAAAATCGTAACACTCTCTTAAATCACCCATACCCATTCTACCTCTGCTATTAATAAACGATAATAGCAATAATAACACAACCTGATATGATCCTTCAACTTTTTACATTCAATCTTAGTTTTTGTCCTGTTTTTAACATCCTATATTATGCCATATTTTGGTATAAATTACATCTTTTTATACACTTGTCAGCAATTTTCAGTTA